>NZ_JBSICA010000002.1:0-501325 GCF_058245595.1 Pseudomonas sp. UF-293
AAGTTGCGCAGTACTGCGCAACTTCTTGCGCACTTGGCTGCAGGGCTTGCCCGGCGTGGGCTGCAGGGCAATTCACCCCTGAAATATTACGACCAACTGCGCAACTTCTTGCGCAGTTGGTATTTGCCCGGACCGAGGTGTCTGCTTCGCGAGCAGGCTCGCTCCCACACGGGAATTATGAGTTGCCGAATTTGGCTTAAGCCGCAAAACCTGTGGGAGCGAGCCTACTCGCGAAGGCGTCTTTCCAGCCACATCATCGGTGACTGTTACACCGCTTTCGCGAGCAAGCTCACTCCTACACCGGATTTGTGGTTTGCCCGCAACCTGGAGCCCACCCCGGAATATGTGTGAGCGGGCTTGCTCGCGAAGGCGGTGGGTCAGGCAAAGCATGGGGTGACTGAAACTCCGCTATCGCGAGCAGGCTCACTCCTACAGGTGCGCGCGAAATGCGGGTTGGAAAGCGTCTTATAAATGAAACACCGCGCTCGGCTATACTCCCCGCATTTCGATCAGGCACGAGGATTCACTGTGAAGAACTGGACGTTGCGCCAACGCATTTTGGCGAGCTTTGCGGTGATTATCGCCATCATGTTGTTGATGGTGGTGCTGTCCTACTCACGTTTGTTGAAGATCGAGGCCAGTGAAAACAGCGTACGCGACGATGCCATCCCCGGCGTCTATTACAGCTCGATGATTCGCGGCGCTTGGGTCGACAGTTATTTGCAGACCCAAAAACTGCTTGGCCTCAAGGAAGGCCAGGGCGTTTCCAGTGAAGACGCTGCCGACTACAAGGCGTTCGAGGCGCGTCTGCAAGAACACATGGCCAGCTATCGCAAGACCATGGCCACCGATGAAGACCGCTCCGAATTCGCCCTGTTCGAGAAGTACCACGATACCTACATGCAGATTCAGGATGCCGTGCTGGACCTGCACAAGCGCAATCTGGAAGCCGATGCCATCAAGCTGTTCAATGAGAAACTGACCCCGGCGTGGTACACCGGGCGGATGAAACTCAACGACATCATTGGCGAGAACAAAGTCGTCGCTGATAACGCCATGGCCAACATCGACGACGCCGTAGCAACGGCCAAAGTCAGCATGGTCATTTCCCTGCTGGTCGCGGTGCTGGCCGCCGGCCTCTGTGGCCTGCTGTTGATGCGCGCGATCATGGCGCCGATGAACCGCATCGTGACCATCCTCGACATCATGCGCACCGGTGATCTGAGTTCGCGCCTGAACCTTGATCGCAAGGACGAGTTCGGCGCGGTCGAAACCGGTTTCAATGACATGATGACCGAGCTGACGTCGCTGGTGTCCCAGGCCCAGCGCTCCTCGGTGCAGGTGACCACCTCGGTGACCGAAATCGCTGCCACATCCAAGCAGCAACAGGCCACCGCCACCGAAACCGCAGCGACCACCACCGAAATCGGCGCAACCTCCCGGGAGATCGCCGCGACCTCGCGGGATCTGGTGCGCACCATGACCGAAGTGTCCACCGCTGCCGATCAGGCCTCGGTGCTCGCCGGCTCCGGCCAGCAAGGCCTGGCGCGTATGGAAGACACCATGCACTCGGTGATGGGCGCGGCGGATCTGGTCAACGCCAAACTGGCGATCCTCAACGAGAAGGCCGGCAACATCAATCAGGTGGTGGTGACCATCGTCAAGGTGGCCGACCAGACCAACCTGCTGTCACTCAACGCGGCGATCGAAGCCGAGAAGGCCGGCGAGTACGGTCGCGGTTTTGCCGTGGTTGCCACCGAAGTCCGGCGTCTGGCCGATCAGACCGCCGTGGCCACGTACGACATCGAACAGATGGTCCGCGAGATCCAGTCGGCGGTGTCGGCTGGGGTGATGGGCATGGACAAGTTTTCCGAAGAAGTACGCCGCGGTATGTCGGAAGTGCAGCAGGTCGGCGAGCAGCTGTCGCAGATCATCCATCAGGTGCAGGCGCTGGCGCCGCGCGTGCTGATGGTCAACGAAGGCATGCAGGCCCAGGCCACTGGCGCCGAGCAGATCAACCATGCGCTGGTGCAGTTGGGCGATGCCAGCAGTCAGACCGTCGAGTCGCTGCGTCAGGCCAGTTTCGCTATCGACGAACTGAGCCAGGTGGCCGTCGGCCTGCGCAGCGGCGTTTCGCGATTCAAAGTCTGATGAGCGAAATCATCGCCAAACGAGGCAGTGCGCCAGTGGCGAAGCCGGCGCTGTTCCTGCTGTTTCGCATCGGCAGCGAACGCTACGCCCTGCGCGCCACGGAAGTGGCCGAAGTGCTGCCGCGCCTGCCGCTGAAACCGATTGCCCGGGCGCCGCAGTGGGTGGCCGGGGTGTTCGCCTATCGCGGGGCGGTGGTGCCGGTGATCGACCTCAGCGCGCTCACTTTCGGTCAGCCCGCCGAGGCGCGCACCAGCACGCGGCTGGTGCTGGTCAATTATCAGCCGGAGCAATCGCAACCAGCGCAATGGCTCGGGCTGATTCTCGAACAGGCCACCGACACGCTGCGCTGTCATCCGCAGGATTTCCAGCCCTACGGCCTCGACAACCGCGAGGCACCGTACCTCGGCCCGGTGCGCGAAGATGCGCAGGGATTGCTGCAATGGGTGCGGGTCAATGACTTGCTCGATGACGCCGTGCGCGGTTTGCTGTTCCCCGATCCGCCGCGTGATCCGGCGCAGTTAGAGGCGCAGCCATGAGTGGTGATCAGCGCTTTTTCGATTTCCTCAAGGAACGCATCGGCCTCGATGTCGCGTCGGTGGGCGCGGCGATCATCGAGCGTGCCGTGCGCCAGCGCACGACGTTGTCCCAAGCCGCCCACGCCGACGAATACTGGCAGCTGTTGCAAGGCTCGCGGGATGAACAGCAAGCGCTGATCGAAGCGGTGATCGTTCCGGAAACGTGGTTTTTCCGTTACCCGGAATCCTTCGCGACGCTGGGCAAACTGGCGCGAGCTCGGCTTAAAGAACTCAACAATATGCGCGCCTTGCGCATCCTCAGCCTGCCGTGCTCCACCGGCGAAGAACCCTACTCGATTGCCATGGCCTTGCTTGATGCCGGATTGCAGCCGCATCAATTCAAGGTCGACGGCATGGACATCAGCCCGCTTTCGGTGGAGAAGGCGCGGCGTGCGGTGTATGGCAAGAACTCGTTTCGCGGTCAGGATCTGGAATACCGCGAACGACATTTTTTTGCCGAGCAGGACGGCCACCGGGTCAACGAATACGTTCGCGAACAAGTGCGTTGGCAGGTCGGCAATGTCCTCGATCCAACGCTGTTGGCGAACGAGCCTGCCTTCGATTTCGTGTTTTGCCGCAACCTGCTGATCTACTTCGACCAGCCGACCCAGAAGCAGGTGTTCGAAGTGCTCAAGCGCCTGACTCATGTCGACGGCGTGCTGTTTATCGGCCCGGCGGAGGGCAGTCTGCTCGGGCGTTTGGGCATGCGCTCGATCGGCATCCCGCAGTCGTTCGCTTTCAGCCGTCACAGCGAGCCGCACCCCGAACCGCTGCCGATGCCTAAACCGGTCGCCGTGCCGGCCAGCCAACCAATGCGCAGCGCGCCGCCAGCGCCAGTGCGCAACCGGCCGTTCGCTGCCGTGACGCCTTTGCCGGTAACGAAAAAAACTGCCAACCCCGACGCCGCGACATTGCTGGCCCAAATCGCTGCACTGGCCAACGAAGGCAAAAGCGCCGAGGCCCGTGCCGCGTGCGAATACTATCTGCGCAGCCATGAGCCGGTGGCGCAGGTGTTCTATTGGCTTGGCCTGCTCAGCGATGTCGCCGGCTTGAGCCTCGAAGCCCAGGGTTATTACCGCAAGGCCTTGTACCTCGAACCGCAACACCCCGAAGCGTTGATGCACCTGGCCGCGTTGCTGCAGGCCCAGGGTGACACGGCGGGTGCCCGACGATTGCAGGAGCGCGCCGCCCGTAGCGGGCGCACCGCCGACAGTGAGCGTAAACGATGAGCGCGTCCGACACCTTGAACGTTACCCACGAAGACGCCCGCGCCATCGACGATTGCTGGAATCGCATCGGCATTCATGGCGACAAGTCCTGCCCGTTGCTGGAAGAGCACATCCATTGCCGCAACTGCTCGGTGTATTCCGCCGCCGCCACGCGCCTGCTTGACCGCTATTCGTTGCAGCAGGATCAGCGCGAAGCGGTGGTCAGCAAAGTCGAAATCGACGTCAAGACCCGCTCGCTGTTGATGTTCCGCCTCGGCGAGGAATGGCTCGGATTGGCAACGCGCAGCCTCGTCGAAGTCGCGCCGTTACAGGCGGTACATTCGCTACCGCACCAGCGCTCGCGGGCCTTGCTCGGTGTGGCCAATGTCCGTGGCGCACTGGTCGCGTGTCTGTCGCTAGTGGAGTTGCTCGACCTCGACGGCAGCGTTGCGCCGGCCAGCGGCGGGCGAATCATGCCGCGCATGCTGATCATCGCCGCCCATGGCGGGCCGGTGGTGGTGCCGGTCGATGAGGTTGACGGCATTCATGCCATCGACGAACGCATCCTCGACGCGGCGTCACAGTCCGGTGCGCAGGCCAGTGCCAAGTACACCCGTGGCGTTCTGCAATATCGTGGTCGCAGCCTGCGCTGGCTGGATGAAGAACAGCTGTTGTCCGCCGTGACCCGGAGCCTGACATGACCCCCGAGCAAATGCGCGACGCCTCACTGCTCGAACTGTTCAGCCTCGAAGCCGAAGCCCAGACCCAAGTGCTCAGCGCCGGGTTGCTGGCGCTGGAGCGCAACCCGACCCAGGCCGATCAACTGGAATCGTGCATGCGCGCGGCGCACTCGCTCAAGGGCGCGGCGCGGATCGTTGGTATCGACAGCGGCGTCAGCGTCGCCCACGTCATGGAAGATTGCCTGGTCAGCGCGCAGGAAGGCCGTTTGTTGCTGCGGCCCGAGCACATCGACGCATTGCTGCAGGGCACCGATCTGCTGATGCGCATCGCCACGCCGGCCAATGCGCCGCAACCTGCGGACATTGATGCCTACGTGGCGCTGATGGGGCGTTTGCTCGATCCGTCGGCACCAGCCGCTGTGGTTGCCACGCCGCCGATGGCCGAGTTGTCGATCGAGCCAGCGCCGATAGTTGAAGAGCCCGTCGAGCCGGCCCCGCGTAAAAACAAACGCACCACCGAAGGCGGCGAGCGCGTTTTGCGCGTCACTGCCGAACGCCTGAACAGCCTGCTCGATCTGTCGAGCAAATCGCTGGTGGAAACCCAGCGTCTCAAGCCGCATCTGGCGACCATGCAGCGCCTCAAGCGCATGCAGAACAATGGCCTGCGCGCGCTGGAAAATCTCAATGTGCACCTGAAGGAGCATGCGCTGAGCCTGGAAGCGCTCGAGTCGCTGGAAGATGCGCGACGTTTGCTCGCCGAGTCGCAGCAATTGCTCAGCGAGAAAAACGCCGAACTCGACGAGTTCGCCTGGCAGGCCAGTCAGCGCGCACAAGTGCTCTATGACACCGCGCTGGCCTGTCGCATGCGCCCGTTCGCCGACGTGCTCAGCGGGCAGGCGCGCATGGTTCGCGACCTTGGCCGCAGCCTCGGCAAACAAGTGCGCCTGGAGATCGAAGGCGAGAAAACCCAGGTCGATCGCGATGTGCTGGAAAAGCTCGAAGCGCCGCTGACTCACTTGCTGCGCAACGCTGTCGATCACGGCATCGAAACCCCGGAACAACGCCTGCTCAAAGGCAAACCGGAAGAGGGCCTGATTCGCCTGCGCGCCTCCCATCAGGCCGGTTTGCTGGTGCTGGAATTGAGCGATGACGGCGGTGGTGTCGATCTGGAGAAAGTCCGCCGCAGCATCGTTGAACGGCAGTTGTCACCAGCCGAAACCGCAGCGCAGTTGAGCGAAGAGGAGCTGCTGACCTTCCTGTTTCTGCCGGGCTTCAGCCTGCGCGACAAAGTCACCGAAGTGTCCGGGCGTGGCGTCGGTCTCGACGCTGTTCAGCACATGGTTCGCCAGTTGCGTGGGGCCGTGGTGCTGGAGCAGACGGCAGGCGAGGGCAGCCGTTTCCATCTGGAAGTGCCGCTGACCTTGTCGGTTGTGCGCAGTCTGGTGGTGGAGGTCGGCGAAGAGGCTTACGCGTTCCCGCTGGCGCACATCGAACGCATGTGCGATCTGGCCCCGGAAGACATCGTGCAGGTTGAGGGGCGTCAGCATTTCTGGCACGAAGGCCAGCATGTCGGCCTGGTTGCCGCCAGCCAATTGCTCAATCGCCCGGCCAGCCAGAACGATGGCGCTACCCTGAAAGTTGTGGTGATCCGCGAGCGCGAAGCGATTTATGGGGTGGCGGTCGAGCGCTTCGTGGGTGAGCGCACGCTGGTGGTGTTGCCGCTGGACGAGCGTCTGGGCAAGGTTCAGGACATTTCCGCCGGGGCCTTGCTCGATGATGGCTCGGTGGTGCTGATCGTCGATGTCGAAGACATGCTGCGTTCGGTGGACAAGCTGCTCAACACCGGGCGCCTGGAGCGCATCGCTCGTCATGGCAATCAAGCTGCCGAAGCCGCGCGCAAACGGGTGCTGGTGGTCGACGATTCGCTGACCGTGCGCGAACTGCAACGCAAACTGCTGCTCAATCGTGGCTACGACGTCGCGGTGGCGGTGGACGGCATGGACGGCTGGAACGCGCTGCGTTCGGAGAACTTCGATCTGCTGATCACCGACATCGATATGCCACGCATGGACGGCATCGAGCTGGTCACGCTGCTGCGCCGCGACAACCGTCTGCAGTCGCTGCCGGTGATGGTCGTGTCGTACAAGGATCGCGAAGAAGACCGCCGCCGTGGACTGGACGCCGGCGCCGACTATTATCTAGCCAAAGCCAGTTTTCATGACGACGCCCTGCTCGATGCAGTGGTCGAGCTCATCGGAGGAGCGCGGGCATGAGGATCGCAATCGTCAACGACATGCCCCTGGCGGTGGAGGCCCTGCGCCGAGCGGTGGCCTTCGAGCCGGCGCATCAGGTGATCTGGGTCGCCAGCAACGGCGCCGAGGCGGTGCAACGCTGCGCCGAGTGCACGCCAGACCTGATTTTGATGGACCTGATCATGCCGATCATGGACGGCGTCGAAGCCACGCGGCGGATCATGGCCGAGACGCCGTGCGCGATTGTCATCGTCACTGTCGACCGTCAACAGAACGTGCACCGTGTGTTCGAGGCGATGGGCCACGGCGCGCTGGACGTGGTCGACACCCCGGCGATCGGCGCGGGCAATGCCCAGGAAGCGGCGGCGCCGTTGTTGCGCAAGATCCTCAACATCGGCTGGCTGATCGGCGACAAGGCGCCACGTGCACGCCCGGCGCCGAGTTCGCCGCGCAGTTCGCCGTCACGCCAGCGGCTGGTGGCGATCGGGTCGTCTGCGGGTGGGCCGGCGGCGCTGGAAATGTTGCTCAAAGGCCTGCCGAGAGATTTTTCCGCCGCGATCGTGCTGGTGCAGCATGTCGACCAAGTGTTCGCCGCCGGCATGGCCGAATGGCTGGCCAGCGCCAGTGGCCTTGATGTGCGTCTGGCCCGTGAAGGCGAGCCGCCGCAAAGTGGCGCGGTGCTGCTGGCCGGGACCAATCACCATATTCGCTTGTTGAAAAACGGCACGCTGGCCTACACCGCCGAACCGGTCAACGAGATCTATCGCCCCTCTATCGATGTGTTTTTCGAGAGCGTCGCCAGTTTTTGGAACGGTGACGCCGTCGGGGTTTTATTGACCGGGATGGGGCGCGATGGCGCGCAAGGGCTTAAGCTCATGCGCCAGCAGGGTTATTTGACCATTGCGCAGGATCAGCACAGCAGTGCGGTGTACGGCATGCCCAAGGCCGCCGCGGCGATCGATGCCGCGGTGGAAATCCGCCCGCTGGAAAAGATAGCGCCACGATTGCTGGAGATTTTCCCCAAATGAACAGGTTGATCGGCAATCCAGGCCCCCGCAGTACTCAGGTGACCGCTCATGAATGATTTACAGATCGACGACATTAAAACCGACGAGAACGCCGCCATGGTGTTGTTGGTGGATGATCAGGCGATGATCGGCGAAGCGGTGCGCCGTGGGCTGTCGAATCAGGAAAACATCGACTTCCACTTCTGCTCCGACCCGCAGCAGGCGATCGCGCAGGCGGTGCGGATCAAGCCGACGGTGATCCTTCAGGATCTGGTGATGCCCGGCCTCGATGGCCTGAGCCTGGTGCGCGAATACCGCAATCACCCGGCGACCAAGGACATCCCGATCATCGTCCTCTCGACCAAGGAAGACCCGCTGATCAAAAGCGCGGCGTTCTCCGCCGGCGCCAACGATTACCTGGTGAAACTGCCGGACACCATCGAACTGGTCGCGCGCATCCGCTATCACTCGCGGTCCTACATGACGTTGCTGCAACGCGACGCCGCGTACCGTGCGTTGCGGGTCAGCCAGCAGCAATTGCTCGACACCAATCTGGTCCTGCAACGGCTGATGAACTCCGATGGCCTGACCGGGCTGTCCAACCGCCGCCACTTCGACGAGTACCTGGAACTGGAGTGGCGCCGTTCGCTGCGCGATCAGACGCAGCTTTCACTGCTGATGATCGACGTCGATTACTTCAAATCGTACAACGACAGTTTCGGTCACGTTGAAGGCGACGAAGCGTTGCGCAAGGTCGCCGCAGCCATCCGTGACGCCAGCGCGCGCCCGTCGGACCTGCCGGCGCGTTATGGTGGCGAGGAGTTTGTGCTGGTCCTGCCGAACACTTCGCCGGGCGGCGCGCGGCTGTTGGCAGAGAAGCTGCGCCAGACTGTGGCGGCGTTGAAGATTCCCCATAACACGCCGACCGAAGGCTCCAGTCTGACCATCAGCATTGGTCTGGCAACCATGGTGCCGCAGTCCGGAAGCGATTGCCGGCTGCTGATTTCGGCGGCGGATCGCGGGTTGTATCTGGCCAAGAATAACGGGCGTAATCAGGTCGGGATCGAATAGGCCCGCGATCCTGGTAGGAGCTGCCGAAGGCTGCGATCTTTTGATCTTGAAAGCAAAATCAAAAGATCGCAGCCTTCGGCAGCTCCTACAGTGAGACTGTGTCAAGTGAATCACCCCCACACCCGCCAGACGGGCTGCCGCGACAGCCTGTTTACGTTATACTCGCCGGCTTTCAAAAGTTCGCCAACGAGTGCTGCCCGTCATGGAAATCAACCCGATCCTGAACACCATCAAGGACCTGTCCGAGCGCTCCGAAACTATTCGGGGGTATCTTTGACTACGATCAAAAGCATGAGCGTCTGACCGAGGTCAATCGCGAGCTTGAAGATCCGAGTGTCTGGAACAAACCTGAATACGCCCAGGAGCTGGGCCGCGAGCGTGCCGCGCTGGCGCAGATCGTCGACACCCTCGACGAACTGAACGGCGGTCTGGCCGATTGCCGCGACCTGCTGGACATGGCCGTCGAAGAAAACGACGAAGGCGCAGTGGGCGATGTCGTCGCCGAGCTGGCCCGTCTCGAGGAAAATCTGGCCAAGCTGGAATTCCGCCGCATGTTCAGCCATGAAATGGACCCGAACAACGCCTACCTGGACATCCAGGCCGGTTCCGGCGGCACCGAAGCGCAGGACTGGGCCAACATCCTGCTGCGCATGTACCTGCGCTGGGCCGACAAACGCGGTTTCGACGCGACCATCATGGAACTGTCCGCCGGTGAAGTCGCCGGGATCAAGGGCGCGACCGTGCACATCAAGGGCGAATACGCCTTTGGCTGGCTGCGTACCGAGATCGGCGTGCACCGTCTGGTGCGCAAGAGCCCGTTCGACTCCGGCAACCGTCGTCACACCTCGTTCTCCGCTGTTTTCGTCTCGCCAGAGATCGATGACAAGGTGGAAATCGAAATCAACCCGGCAGACCTGCGGATCGACACCTATCGTTCCTCCGGTGCCGGTGGTCAGCACGTAAACACCACCGACTCGGCCGTACGTATCACCCACGTACCGACCAACACCGTGGTCAGCTGCCAGAACGAGCGTTCCCAGCACGCCAACAAGGACACCGCGATGAAAATGCTGCGGGCCAAGTTGTACGAGCAGGAAATGCAGAAGCGCAACGCCGCCTCGCAAGCGCTGGAAGACACCAAGTCGGACATCGGCTGGGGTCACCAGATCCGCTCTTACGTGCTCGATGCCTCGCGGATCAAGGATCTGCGTACCAACATCGAACGCAGCGATTGCGACAAGGTGCTCGATGGTGACATCGACGAGTACCTGGAAGCGAGCCTGAAATCCGGCCTGTAACACCCTCTGTGGGAGCGGGCTCGCCCGCGATCCCCAGCCGAAGGCTGGGGGCAACGAACCTGATGGAATACTTAAAGACATGAGCGACCTACAACTCGACCCGCAAGCCCTGCAACAGGAAGAAAACTCCCTGATCGCCCTGCGCAAGGAAAAGCTTGCTGCCGAGCGCGCCAAGGGCAATGCCTTCCCGAACGACTTCCGCCGCGAAAACTACTGCGATGCCTTGCAGAAACAGTACGCGGACAAGACCAAGGAAGAACTGGCAGAGGCTGCAATCCCGGTCAAGGTTGCCGGTCGCATCATGCTCAACCGTGGCTCGTTCATGGTGATCCAGGACATGACCGGGCGCATTCAGGTCTACGTCAACCGCAAGACGCTGTCGGAAGAAACCCTGGCGGCAGTGAAAACCTGGGACATGGGCGACATCATTGCCGCTGAAGGCACCCTGGCGCGTTCCGGCAAAGGCGACCTGTACGTTGAAATGACCAACGTGCGCCTGCTGACCAAATCGCTGCGTCCGCTCCCGGACAAGCACCATGGCCTGACCGACACCGAGCAGCGCTACCGTCAGCGCTACGTCGACCTGATCGTCAACGAAGACGTGCGCCAGACCTTCCGCGTGCGTTCGCAAGTGATCGCGCACATTCGCAGCTTCCTGATGAAGCGCGACTTCCTCGAAGTCGAAACGCCGATGCTGCAGACCATTCCCGGCGGCGCTGCGGCCAAGCCGTTCGAAACGCACCACAATGCGCTGGACATGGAAATGTTCCTGCGTATCGCCCCTGAGCTGTATCTGAAGCGTCTGGTGGTCGGTGGTTTCGAGAAAGTCTTCGAGATCAACCGCAATTTCCGTAACGAAGGCGTTTCGACCCGCCACAATCCTGAATTCACCATGTTGGAGTTCTATCAGGCGTACGCCGATTACGAAGACAACATGGACCTCACCGAAGAACTGTTCCGCGAGCTGGCGCAGCTGGTGCTGGGCAGCACCGACGTGCCGTACGGCGACAAGGTGTTTCACTTCGGCGAGCCGTTCGTGCGCCTGTCGGTGTTCGACTCGATCCTCAAGTACAACCCTGAGCTGACCGCCGATGATCTGAACGACATCGACAAGGCTCGCGCCATCGCCAAGAAGGCCGGCGCCAAGGTGCTGGGCTTCGAAGGTCTGGGCAAACTGCAGGTGATGATTTTCGAAGAGCTGGTCGAGCACAAGCTGGAGCAGCCGCACTTCATCACTCAGTACCCGTTCGAAGTGTCGCCGCTGGCCCGTCGCAATGACGAGAACCCGAACGTCACCGACCGCTTCGAGCTGTTCATCGGTGGCCGTGAAATCGCCAACGCCTACTCCGAGTTGAACGACGCCGAAGACCAGGCCGAGCGCTTCATGGCGCAGGTTGCGGACAAGGACGCCGGTGACGACGAAGCCATGCACTACGACGCCGATTTCGTCCGTGCGCTGGAGTACGGCATGCCGCCAACCGCCGGTGAAGGTATCGGCATCGATCGTCTGGTGATGTTGCTGACCAACTCGCCGTCGATCCGCGATGTGATCCTGTTCCCGCACATGCGACCGCAAGCGTAAACGTTTCAGTTAAAAAGCCGCCTAAAACAGGCGGCTTTTTATTGCCTGTCTGGTACAAATGTATCAATTGGTTAATTTGGAATTAGTAGAGGAAGTGCTGTCGTGATGGGTGCATTAGCTCAAGAAGGTGCAGCGGGTATCGCCACTGCGGTCGCTGAAAGTGTTCAGTACCAGGGCCGCAAGGCCAGCCGACAGGGCAGTGAGCAGCGTCGCCAGGACATTCTCGACGCCGCAATGCGCATTGTCGTGCGCGACGGCGTGCGTGCCGTGCGCCATCGTGCGGTCGCGGCGGAGGCCGGTGTGCCGCTGTCGGCGACCACGTACTACTTCAAGGACATCGATGACCTGCTCACCGATACCTTCGCCCAATACGTTGAACGTAGCGCGGCGTACATGGCCAAGTTGTGGATCAACAACGAAGGCCTGTTGCGCGAAATGGTGGTCAGCGCTGACGGCAGCCCGGAGTCGCGCTCGCAGCTGGCCGATGACATCGCGCGGCTGATGGCCGATTACGTGCACCGGCAACTGATCAACCGCCGCGAGCATCTGATGGCCGAACAGGCGTTCCGTCAGGAAGCGCTGCTTAATCCGCGTCTGGCCATTCTGGTGCGTTCGCATCAGCAGATTCTGTTGCAGGGCACCTGCCAGTTGTTCCAGGTACTGGGCTCGCGCGAACCACAGCAGGATGCCAAGGTGTTGACGGCGATTATCGGGCGGATGGAATATCAGGGCCTGCTCAACGACGCCGAGCCGTTGGCCGAAGAGGACATGCTCGGGATTCTGACGCGGTATATGCACCTTGTATTGGCGTCGGTGTAACACAATGCCGTCCGTCTGACGCCGATCCCCCTGTAGGAGCTGCCGAAGGCTGCGATCTTTTGATCTGCTTTTAGAAGACCAAGATCAAAAGATCGCAGCCTTCGGCGGCTCCTGCAGGGAGCCCGCGCCCAGTCATTCAAAGCGTCACGTTTTCTACAGGAGTTTCGGGTGGACGATTACCAGCAGACGATACGCATGTTGTCCGATCGCATTGTGCTGGCGCAGACGCCGATCCGCGTGCTCGATGCGGTCAAGTGGGACGACAACGTGCGCAAGGGCTTCCTCAAGGCCAAAGGCAAGGAAATGCCGGCGGTGGATCGCGACTACTACCTCAACCGCCCGCTGTCGTTCGATTCGAGCCAGGTCAAACTGGAGTTCCAGAACATCGAGCGCGACATCACCCGCCAGCTCGGCCAGTTCAACCCGGTCGGGCAGATCATGCGGCGCATGTGCAAGGAATACCGCATGGTGGTGCGCATGCTCGAGGCGCGCGGCACCGAGGACTTCGGCCTGATCTCGCAGGAGCTGTACGGCGCGGCGTCCGATGCTTTCCACGCCGGTGACCCGACCCTCGCCGACCTTGGCCTGATGATGTCCGACTACCTGAACAACATCGACGGACGCGGCGATCTCAAGGACGAGCCGAAGATCCTCACCGCCAAAGACGCGGTGCACCTGCTGCAAACCCGACTGAACAAAGTGTTCGGCGAGGCCGAAGAGACCATTCGCGTGTTCGAGTCCGACGGCATCGTCGCCGACGCCGCGGCGGGCGCCGACTACATCAAGATTCGCACCGACGCGCTGTTCAACGACCGCGACGTGCGCGCACTGGAAGTCCACGAAGGTCTGGTGCACGTCGGCACTACGCTCAATGGCTTGAATCAGCCGATCTGCACGTTCCTGTCGAAAGGCCCGCCCTCGTCCACGGTGACCCAGGAAGGCCTGGCGATCCTGATGGAGATCATTACTTTCGCCTCCTACCCGAGTCGCCTGCGCAAACTGACCAACCGCACCCGTGCAATTCATATGGTCGAAGAGGGCGCGGACTTCTTGCAGATCTACGAATTCTTCCGCGAGCAGGGTTTCGAGATGGCCGAAAGCTACGGCAATGCCAGCCGGGTTTTCCGTGGCTCGACGCCGACCGGTCTGCCATTCACCAAAGACTTGTCCTACCTCAAGGGCTTCATCATGGTTTACAACTACATTCAGTTGGCCGTGCGCAAAGGCAAGCTCGAGCAGATTCCGCTGTTGTTCTGTGGCAAGACCACACTGGAAGACATGCGTACCTTGCGGCAACTGGTGGATGAAGGGCTGGTGGTGCCGCCGAAGTATCTGCCGGACCAGTTCCGGGACTTGAATGCGTTGTCGGCGTGGATGTGTTTCTCCAACTTCCTCAACCATTTGAGCCTGGACCGGATTGAGGCGGACTACTCCAATATCCTCTAACCCCAGCACCGACCCCCTTGTGGGAGCGAGCCTGCTCGCGAATGCGATTTCACCTTCAACATTCATGTTGGCTGATACACCGCTTTCGCGAGCAGGCTCGCTCCCACAGGTTTGATTTGTGTTCAGTTCTCTTCTTTGCGAGGTTTCACCGGATGAGAATCCTCGGCATTCTTTGCCTGCTCTTGACCCTCGGCGGTTGCAGTTCGCTGCTGTTCTACCCTGAACCGGGCCAGATCTTCACCCCGGACAAAGCCAAACTCGAATACCGCACCGTCACTCTGCTCACCGCTGATGGCTTGAAACTCAACGCCTGGTGGCTGCCGGCCAAACCTGGCGTCGAGGTCAAAGGCACGGTCCTGCATCTGCACGGCAACGGCGGCAATTTGCCGATGCATCTGGGCGGGAGCTGGTGGTTACCGAAGAACGGCTATCAGGTGCTGCTGGTCGACTATCGCGGCTACGGTTTGTCCGAAGGCAAGCCGAGCCTGCCGGCTATCTATCAGGACATCGACGCGGCGTTCGCCTGGCTCGACAATGCACCCGAGGTCAAAGGCAAACCGCTGGTGCTGCTCGGGCAAAGTCTGGGCGGCGCGATGTCGGTGCATTGGCTGGCGCAGCACCCGGAGCGGCAAAAACAACTCAAGGCGCTGGTGCTGGATGGCGTACCGGCCAGTTATCGCAGTGTCGGCCAATTCGCCCTCAGCACTTCGTGGCTGACCTGGCCGTTACAGGTGCCGCTGTCGTGGCTGGTGCCGGATGGCGACAGCGCGATCAACTCGATGGCGCAGCTGACGGGCGTGCCCAAGCTGATCTTCCACAGCATCGACGATCCGCTGGTGCCAATGGTCAACGGCATTCGTCTGTATCAGGCAGCGCCGCCGCCGCGCGTGTTGCAGCTGACCCGTGGCGGTCATGTGCAAACCTTCGGCGACCCGGTGTGGCGTCAGGTCATGCTGCGCTATCTCGATGATCCCGAACACTTCGACGGCCTGCGCCGCCTCGGCGAAATCCCCAACTATCCGCCGCCCCCGAATTCCGAAGATGAGACCCCGCAATGACTGAAGAACGTAATGCCATTCCGCTGATCATCACCGGTATCTGCAGTATCCTCGGCACCGTCGGGGCGCTCTGGTACTACGGCTACCTACATTTTGCCAAGCCGGAGGATGCGTTGCTGCTCAGCGAATTCACCATGCTCAAGACCGTGCCGGGCGAGGACTACAAAGTCTCGCTGAGCCCCGCGCCGCAAGTGGCGCAGTGCATTGATGGCGTGCTGGTGCTGTTTGATACTGAGCAGAAAGGCCTGACCGGGGTGCTGGTCAACGCGCAGAAGAAAGCGGTGCGTTGCATGGGTGAGGAAACCCCACAAAAACTCCAGCAGTAACCGCATCTAATGTGGGAGCGAGCCTGCTCGCGAATACGGATTCACCTTCAACATTGATGTGAATGACACGCCGCTTTCGCGAGCAGGCTCGCTCCCACAAGGAATTTCTGGTCGCGCATTAAAAAGCCCCGCCTGATCAAGTCAGGCGGGGCTTTTGCGTTACCGGGTGAAGCTTAGTTCGAGCTCACCGAAGAACGCGGTGCTACTGGCTGGTTGTCGTTGGAAATGGTCACTTCCACGCGACGGTTCATCGCACGGCCCGAGACGCTGCCGTTATCCGCTACCGGGTATTCCTTGCCATAACCCTGAGCGACGATGCGCGAAGGATCGACACCCATCTTGATCAGGGCCATCTGCACGGAAGTCGCGCGGCGCTCGGACAGCGACTGGTTGTAGCTCGCGGTGCCGGTGCTGTCGGTGTAACCCTCGACGATCACTTTGCGATCCGGGTTTTCCTGAAGGAATTGCGCCAGTTTGTTGATGTTCACCAGGCCGCTGGATTTCAGATCAGCCTTGTTGGTGGCGAACAGCACGTCACCGAAAGTCACCAGCGTACCGCGATCGGTCTGCTTGGCGTTGAGGCTGTCCTGCAGCTGTTTGATCTGCTGGTCACGCGCGTCCAGGCGAGCCTGAGCACGTTGGACTGCGGCGTTTTTCAGGTTGTTTTCAGCGGTGCGCAGAGCGATGGTCTGCTTGGCCACTTCGACGCGCTGGTTGGTCAGGTAAGCCAGTTGGTCAACCTTGGCCGCGTCTTCCTTGTCCAGATAAGCCTTGTCGGCCTTGTCCAGGTAATCGCTGGCGTCTTTGGTTTCCAGCGCCGCGACTTTGCTCGCCTGTGGGTTGGCCTGCAGGCCGGCGTAGTTGGTGCGCGCCTGTTCCAGGTTCGGGTTAGGCGGAGTAGAGCAGGCAGCCAGTGCAACGCTTGCGGCCAGAAGAGCGGGAATCATCAGTTGCTTACGCATAATTTTTCGTCCTTTCTATCGGTAAGAGTTTCAGCTTTGCGGTCGGGATGCGCGCTTACTGCACAGTGCGCTGGCTTTCCTGACGCAGTTCCTGAACACCTTTCTGGGAATCCTTCACAGCCTGTTCGGCCTTGGCGGCCTGAGCCTTGCGTTCAGCGACGCGAGCGTCCCATTCAGCCTGTTCGGACAGGCGACGGGCCTCGTCATACTTCTTGTCGTGCATGGCGATTTCAGCTTGTTTCAGTTTGTCCTGAGCCTGCTTCATTTCCACCGCAGCGAACTCGGTACCGCCAGCGCTGACGGCGCTGTTGACGGCCGATTGGGTCACGGCGTACTGCTCGGTCGGTGGGTTGCCGGCGCAACCGGCCAGTACGAAGCTGGTGCCGATGGCCAGAGCGGCCAGTTTCAGACCGCGCAGGTGGGAAAACGAGGTTTGGGTTTTCATGGTCTTCAACTCCATTAGGCATCTCCTGAAAATACAACTGAATCCATCCTGGCAGAGGAGGCGAAAGCATCGCTTGTAGACGCGAATTGAAACGCTCGTTCCAGGCGTGGTTACCTGTTCCGACCGGCGGCATTTTTGAAAAGTTCAGAAAAGATGGCCTATCGCCAAAAATTAAATTGACCGTTTGGACAAGGCTCTGGGACGGGAACTTTGGCGGTTTCAATCGGTACGCGCGGGTGTAGATTTGTCCATTGATAAACCAATTTTCGCACTGCAATACAGCCCATGTGGGAGCGAGCCTGCTCGCGAATGCGATGTGTCAGTCAGCGCAAATGCTGAATGAAAATCCGCATTCGCGAGCAGGCTCGCTCCCACGGTTTAGACCTGTGTCGAATCAGTGCTTCTGCTTGTTCTCAGCCGAGGACAAATCATGCAAATGCCGCCGCGACAACGCCAGAAAACGCGGCGTCGGGCCGACATCCTCATACAACGGATCACCTTCCTCATCCGTCGCCACCACCGTCGAACCTTTCACATACGGCAGGCTTGCTTCGAACTCTTCAAGCGCGGCGCCGATCAGTTCACCGAGCAGCTCCTCGGGATGACGTTTGGGGTACATCTCGGCAATCGCCGCCAGTCGTGCGGCGGCTTCAACATCCAGATGAATCGTGTAGCCGGTGTCGGTCAGGCGACCTTTGGCGTTTTCTTCCCAATGCTGGGCGAGTTCACGAATTTTCATGATGACCTCATTTAGCGCCTGCTGATGGCAGGCCTGGGTGAGTGTCCGGCAGCGCCGGCGGCGGGCCGTCGTACGGCTTACTGTTGAGACTGGCTTTCGCGCGCAAGGTTTAAGTCGATTCGTCGCCTGCTTGTAAGAAGCGGCGCAGAGCGGCACTCTCTGGCAAAGCATTCATTTCTGCGCTGTCCCCGATTACCGCTGGAGAACTGCTGATGACCGATATTGATGCACGCTTGCGCGAAGACGTTCACCTGCTCGGAGAGCTGTTGGGCAACACCATTCGAGACCAGTACGGCGAGGCGTTCCTCGACAAGATCGAGCAGATTCGCAAGGGCGCCAAGGCCGACCGGCGTGGCTCGATGGACGCTGAACTGAGCGCCAGCCTCAATCAATTGAGCGAAGACGAATTGCTCCCGGTCGCGCGGGCCTTCAACCAGTTCCTCAATCTGGCCAACATCGCCGAGCAGTATCAATTGATTCATCGCCGCGAGGAGTCACAACCGGCGCCGTTCGAGTCGCGGGTGTTGCCGGAACTGCTCGCGCGCCTGCGCAGCGAAGGCCACAGCGCCGAGTCCCTGGCCCGGCAACTGGCGCGGCTGGAAATCGAACTGGTACTGACCGCGCACCCCACCGAAGTGGCGCGACGCACACTTATCCAGAAGTACGACGCGATCGCCGCGCAACTGGCCGCGCAGGATCATCGCGACCTGACCAGCGCCGAACGCGAGCAGATCCAGAGCAAACTGCAACGGCTGATCGCCGAAGCCTGGCACACCGAAGAAATCCGCCGAACCCGCCCGACGCCGGTCGATGAAGCCAAATGGGGCTTTGCGGTGATCGAGCATTCGTTGTGGCAGGCGATCCCCAACCATATGCGCAAGGCCGATCAGGCGCTGTTCGCCGCGACGGGCCTGCGCTTGCCGCTGGAAGCCGCGCCGATCCGCTTCGCCTCATGGATGGGCGGCGACCGTGACGGCAACCCCAATGTCACCGCCGCCGTCACTCGCGAAGTCTTGTTACTGGCGCGCTGGATGGCCGCTGATTTGTATCTGCGCGATGTCGATCATCTCGCTGCCGAACTGTCGATGCAGCAGGCCAGCGACGCGCTGAAGGCCAAGGCCGGCGACAGTGCCGAACCCTATCGCGCGGTGCTCAAACAATTGCGCGAACGTCTGCGTGCGACGCGCAATTGGGCGCACGCTGCATTGACCGCGCCGACCCCGGCTACCGCCGATGTGCTGCACGACAATCGTGATCTGCTCGAACCGTTGCAGCTGTGTTTCAACTCGCTGCACGAATGCGGCATGGGCGTCATCGCCGACGGGCCGTTGCTCGATTGCCTGCGTCGGGCGGTGACGTTCGGCCTGTTCCTGGTGCGCCTCGATGTGCGTCAGGATTCGACGCGGCACAGCTCGGCAATGACGGAAATCACCGATTACCTCGGCCTCGGCCGCTATGAGGAATGGGACGAAGAGCAGCGCATCAACTTCCTCACCGAGGAGCTGAGCAACCGTCGTCCGTTGCTGCCCGCGCATTTCAAACCATCGGCCGACACCGCCGAAGTGCTCAACACCTGCAAGGAAATCGCCGCCGCGCCCGCTGCGTCGCTGGGCTCCTACGTGATCTCCATGGCCGGCGCCGCTTCCGATGTGCTTGCTGTGCAACTGCTGCTCAAGGAATCCGGCGTACTGCGGCCGATGCGCGTGGTGCCGCTGTTCGAAACCCTCGCCGACCTCGACAACGCCGGGCCGGTGATGGAACGTCTGCTGTTGTTGCCGGGCTATCGCGCGCGCCTGCATGGCCCGCAGGAAGTGATGATCGGTTATTCCGACTCGGCCAAGGATGCCGGCACCACCGCTGCGGCGTGGGCGCAATATCGGGCGCAGGAACGACTGGTGGAAATCTGCCGCGAGCAGCAAGTCGAACTGCTGCTGTTCCACGGTCGCGGCGGCACCGTGGGCCGTGGCGGCGGTCCGGCGCACGCGGCGATTCTGTCGCAGCCGCCGGGCTCGGTGGCCGGGCGTTTCCGCACCACCGAGCAGGGCGAAATGATTCGTTTCAAATTCGGCCTGCCGGACATCGCCGAGCAAAACCTCAATCTGTATCTGGCCGCCGTGCTCGAGGCGACCTTGTTGCCACCGCCGCCGCCGACGCCTGAATGGCGCCATCTGATGGACGAATTGGCGGCGGACGGTGTCAGCGCTTACCGCCAGGTGGTGCGGGAAAATCCGCAATTCGTCGAGTATTTCCGGCAGTCGACCCCAGAGCAGGAGCTGGGACGTTTGCCGCTCGGCAGTCGCCCGGCCAAACGCCGTGCCGGCGGTATCGAAAGCCTGCGGGCGATCCCGTGGATTTTCGGCTGGACCCAGACCCGACTGATGCTTCCGGCCTGGCTGGGCTGGGAGACCGCACTGAGCAAGGCGCTCGAGCGCGGCGAGGGCGAATTGCTCGGGCAGATGCGCGAGCAGTGGCCGTTCTTCCGCACCCGTATCGATATGCTGGAAATGGTCTTGGCCAAAGCCGACGCGGATATCGCGCAGTCTTACGATGAACGTTTGGTCGAGGCTAATCTGCTGCCATTGGGCGCGCAGTTACGCGACCTATTGTCGCAGGCGTGCGCGGTGGTGCTTGGTCTGACCGGGCAGTCGCAGCTGCTGGCGCACAGCCCGGACACCCTCGAATTCATCCGCTTGCGCAACACCTACCTCGACCCGCTGCATCTATTGCAGGCGGAGTTGCTGGCGCGCTCGCGGCAGCAGGAAGTCGAGCAAGGCAGCCCGGTGGAACAGGCGCTGCTGGTGTCTGTGGCGGGAATCGCCGCCGGATTGCGCAATACCGGCTAAGGTTGCTGAGCACCTCTGGCGGCATTCGCGATGAGGGTCGGATGCCGCTTCTCCTGCCGTAGGAAAGTGCCGCCAGGCGACAGTTAATGTAGGGGTTGCGACTTGGGTTACCGCGTCGCGAGGTCACGGCGGGCGTCGGTTTCTCCGACTTTTGGCGTCTTGTGTGGGCGCAGCCTGCTGTGTATCTTGATCAGCCTTTGGCCGTTTGTGCGGCCACGACCCGTATTTTTCAGGATCCGCCGGTTACGAGCGAATCCTTTGTTTTGTAAAGCTTTTATATAAAAAATTGAGGAGCACATCGATGCGCGTCATTCTGCTGGGAGCTCCCGGGGCCGGTAAAGGTACTCAGGCAAAGTTCATCACCGAGAAATTCGGCATTCCGCAAATCTCCACCGGCGACATGCTGCGTGCTGCGGTCAAGGCTGGCACTCCACTGGGCGTGCAAGCCAAGAGCATCATGGATGCCGGCGGCCTGGTGTCGGATGACCTGATCATCGCGCTGGTCAAGGACCGCATCGCTCAACCTGATTGCGCCAACGGTTTCCTGTTCGACGGCTTCCCGCGCACCATTCCGCAGGCTGAAGCGCTGGTCACTGCCGGTGTCGAGCTGGATGCCGTGGTCGAGATCGCTGTAGAAGACGAAGAAATCGTGCAGCGTATTGCCGGTCGCCGTGTTCACGAAGCCAGCGGCCGCGTTTACCACATCGTCTACAACCCGCCGAAACTGGCTGGCAAGGACGACATCACCGGCGAAGAGCTGGTGCAGCGCAAGGATGATACCGAGGAAACCGTGCGTCATCGCCTGTCGGTCTACCATTCGCAGACCAAGCCGCTGGTGGAGTTCTACCAGAAGCTGTCGGCCGCCAATGGTGGCAAGCCGAAGTACAGCCACATTCCGGGCGTGGGTTCGGTCGATGCGATCACCGCCAAGGTGTTGGCTGCGCTGAGCTGAAAAGTCTGAACCGCAGCATCAATCCACGGCCCGCTTGCGGGCCGTAGTTGTTTATACTGACGCACTTTTTCCCCACCCCTGTTTTGGAAACATCGATGAGCACCTTGCTGGCCCTGGACACCGCGACTGAAGCTTGCTCCGTTGCCTTGCTGCATGACGGCAAGGTCACGAGCCATTACGAGGTGATCCCGCGTTTGCACGCGCAGAAGTTGCTGCCGATGATCCAGCAATTGCTCGCCGATGCGGGTACCACGCTGCAAGCGGTCGACGCGATTGCCTTCGGCCGTGGCCCGGGCGCGTTTACCGGTGTGCGTATTGCCATTGGCGTAGTGCAGGGTTTGGCGTTTGCGCTGGATCGACCAGTGTTGCCGGTGTCCAACCTTGCCGTACTGGCGCAGCGTGCCTTTCGCGAGCATGGCGTAAGCCAGGTCGCGGCCGCCATCGATGCGCGGATGGATGAAGTGTATTGGGGCTGCTACCGCGAGACGGCGGGGGAGATGCGTCTGATTGGCGCCGAAGCGGTGTTGCCGCCGGAAGTCGCGGCGCTGCCGGCCGATGCCAGCGGCAACTGGTTCGGTGCCGGTACCGGCTGGGGCTACGACGAGCGCATCGCGGTCAATCTGAGCGGCTCTGACGCCGGCATGCTGCCCCACGCCGAGGACCTGCTGACCCTGGCGCGTTTCGCCTGGGAGCGCGGCGAAGCCATCCCGGCAGATGACGCCCAGCCGGTTTACCTGCGCGATAAAGTCGCCACCCCGAAAGCCCGCTGATACGACACTTTCTCCTGTGGGAGCGAGCCTGCTCGCGAAGGCTTCTGGTCAGTCAATGCATGTGTTGAATGTGCTGGACCCTTCGCGAGCAGGCTCGCTCCCACAGGTTCGCTGGTCACATATAAATATCGCCAATCGTCAGTTTCCGACCCCTCGCTTAAAACCTTTTGCGCTTTCTGTGTTCTAGTTATCACTCGGCGGTTTGCTAAGTCGGTCAAGTGCCGCTAAATTGCCATCATTGATACCGAGCATGACATTATGCGTATAGACGGCGTTTCCACTCAGTCCTACCCCATCAAGCGCAAGCCGCGTAAAGGCAATGCGGCGCTGGATGAATCCGTCGACATCATCGACGGCGAGCTGGAATTCCCGAGCGAAGAGCAGATGGCCGCCCGTGCTGCTCAAGCCACCGCGCAACGCCTGAGCAATCTGCCTGCCCGTCAACAAGACATGATCTACCACCGCGCGATGAAGAAAAGCGTAGCCATGGCCCTGGCCAGCTACCTGAGCACCGCCGGTTTTGTCGACTGGGATGCGGACGTGCTGGGCCTCGATCTGTATATCTGATGGATTTGCCTTACTACCTCGGTTGCCCGTCCTGGAGCGAAAATGCCTGGCGCGAGTATCTGTATCCGGTAGACGCAAAAACCTCCGACTTTCTCGCTCTCTACTGCCAGGTGTTCAACGCCGTCGAAGGCAACACCACCTTCTACGCCAGCCCATCGCCAGCCACCGTGCAGCGCTGGGCCGAGATCATGCCGGCGCACTTTCGCTTCACCGCAAAATTCCCCGGCGACATCAGCCACAGCGGCGACCTGCGCGAGCAACTGACCGCTGCCCAAACGTTCCTGCAATTACTCAAGCCGTTAGGCGAACGTGTTTCGCCGCTGTGGCTGCAACTGTCGAAAAGCTTCACGCCGCAGCGTCTGCCGGAGCTCGCGGCGTTTATCGATGCACTGGATTGCCCGCTCGCGGTCGAGGTGCGCAATGAACAGTTCTTCGCCAAGGGCGAGAGTGAGCGCCTGCTCAATCGTTTGCTGCTGGATCGTGGTGTCGAGCGCATCTGTCTCGACCCGCGTGCGCTGTTCAGTTGCTTGTCGACCGAGTCCTCGGTGATCCACGCGCAGTCGAAAAAACCGCGTGTACCGACGCGTCCGGCGGCGTTCACCCAGTTTCCGCAGGTGCGCTTCATCGGCCATCCCGAGCTTGAGGCCAACGATGCGTTTCTTGTGCCGTGGGTGGCGAAAGTCGCTGAATGGATCGAAGAGGGCCGCACGCCCTACGTCTTTCTGCATACGGCCGATAACCTGTTGGCAGCGAAACTGGCGCAACGTTTTCACGCCCAGCTGATGCAACGTTTGCCTGGCTTGCCCGCGCTGCCTGAGCTATACAGAGAGCCCGCAGCCGAGCAGCTTGGCTTGCTCTGAGGCGGCATTTTTCTGCCCGGGAGCCCGTCGATGAACGTCCAAGTCAGTCAACAGCAACTCCTCAAAGCCCAAGCCTTCAAGGCCCTGCATGATCGCCAGAAAAGCTTCGTGATTCCCAATCCGTGGGATGCCGGCTCGGCGAAGATGCTCGCCAGTCTCGGCTATCAGGCCTTGGCCACCACCAGTGCAGGTTTCGCGTTTTCTCAGGGCAAGGCTGATGGCGCGCTAAGTCTCGACGAGACCCTGGCCAATGTTCGAGCGATTGTCGCGGCGACGGATCTGCCGGTGGCGGTGGATCTGGAAAACGGCTTTGCCGATGACCCGGTCGAGTCTGCGCAGAGTCTTTTGTGCGCCGCCGAAGCGGGCGCGGTGGGCGGGTCGATCGAAGATGCCACGGGCCGTCCGGACGCGCCGATCTATTGCTTCGAACACGCCGTGGCGCGCATTGAAGCCGCTGTCGCGGCGGTGCGCACGCTGCCGTTTCCCTTCATCCTCACTGCTCGCGCGGAAAATTACCTGCACGGCAACCCTGATCTCGACGACACCATTCGCCGTTTGCAGGCATTTGCCGAAGCGGGTGCCGACGTGCTCTATGCGCCGGGTTTGCGCAGCGCCGAAGAAGTGCGCGCTGTGGTGCAAGCGGTGGCGCCGAAGCCGGTCAATGCGTTGATGTCTGGCGGTTTGAAACTGACCGTGCAACAACTCGAGGAAATGGGCGTACGCCGCATCAGCACCGGCTCGGCACTGGCGCTGGCGGCGTTCGGCGAGTTCTTTCGCGCGGCTGAAGAAATCCAGCAATCCGGCACCTTTGGCTTCACGTCACAGTCGATGCCGTACGCCAAGGCCAATCAATTCTTCAAGGACTGAGCATGGGACGTTGGCTGTTCGGGGTGCTGTTGCTCGCGATGGGTGGTGCTGCGGTAAGTGTCTGGCGCGGCTGGCTGGAGGTGCCGCCGCAGTGGAACCCATGGGCGCCATTGGACATAAAAGCCGCGCCCAACTGGCTGACCGGTTACAAACTCATGCGCCTGCGCAGTGATCCTGAATTGTGCGCACAGGCATTGAGCAGCTCGGATTTGCGCTACAGCCGTCAAGCCGACAGTCCCGGGGCCAAGTGTCCGCTGATCGGCGCTCTGCGTGTGCAGGGCGGTGAAGTGGCGCTAAGCAGCAGTTTCATCGCCAGTTGCCCGCTGGCGGTGGCCTACGCAATGTTTGAACACCACACCCTGCAACCGGCCGCGCAATCGGTTTACCGCCAGAGGATCGCGCGGGTCGATCACCTTGGCAGCTTTGCCTGTCGCAATGTCTATAACCGTGAGAGCGGTGCCCTTAGCCGACATGCCAGTGCCGACGCGCTGGACATCGCCGGTTTCCGCCTGGCTGACGGACGCACGATCAGCGTGCTCAAGGATTGGCCCAAGCAAAATCAGGACGCAGAGTTTCTGCGACAGCTGCGTGACGGCGCCTGTGAGTCATTCAGTGTGGTGTTGAGTCCGGACTACAACGCCGCTCATCGCAATCACTTTCATCTCGATGTCGGGCGCTGGAGCGTGTGTCGCTGAGAATCAGGCGGCGAGGCGCAGGTTCTGCAGAACGATCGGGCGAGCCCAGCCATTATCGAAGTCCAGAGCTTTCTGTTGCTCGACGATTTCTTCCGGCGGGAACGGCGGGTAAGGCTTTTGCAGCAAGTCCAGGTCGAACTCGGCGATCGGCAGGTACAGCGGACGTTTCTGCGGAGCAGGGCCAGGCTCCGGCAGTGGCTGGCCATTGTTGATCACGATCGGGCGGACCCAGCTGCTGTCGAAATCCTGTTGCTCTTGCTGAGCCTTGAGTTCTTCTGGCGGGAACGGTGGGAACGGCTTGTCCAGCAGCTCCATTTCAAACTCGGCGATCGGCAGGAACAGCGGCTCTGGCGGGCGAACCTGGGTTTCTACCACGTCGCACTCACGCTGGCTGACGATGTGGGCGTGCAGCTCGCTGCCAACGGTTGGTTCTTCCGGGCTGTTCAGGTCAACCGGTGGAAACGTGCCACAGGCAGGCACCACTTCACTCGTCTGTTCGGCCAGGGCCTGGGCAAAGAAATCCTGCCACAGGTGACTGACGCCGCTCAGTGCTTGAGTGTTATGACGGCTGAAGTCGCCATGGGGCGAAACGTAGCCAATCGATGTGGGAAGAATGCCTGACATTTTTTTCGGTTGACGCTCAGCTCTGGCAAAATGCGCGTTGAATGGTTTATCGGCGGTTTTTGTCGATCCTTAACTTTTTTGAGCGTTTTTTCATGATCGAGTCACCCGCGGCCTGCCGCATCCATGTCCAGGCCCTCGCCCCGACGTTTCAAGCGCAAGCCGAACACTGGGCCGAACGTCTCGGCCTGCCGCTCGGCGAGGCGGACGGCGAGTTCGCCTTGCAGGTCGGCGAGCAGGGTTTGCAGTTGCAGCAGCTCGGCCCGGACGCGCCGGGACCGGTGCGGGTCGACTTCGTTGAGGGCGGTGCGGCGCATCGTCGATTGTATGGCGGCGGCAGCGGGCAGATGATCGCCAAGGCTGTCGGCATCGCCCAAGGCGTGCGCCCGCGCGTGCTCGATGCCACGGCGGGGCTAGGCAAGGATGCGTTCGTGCTGGCCAGTCTCGGTTGTGAAATGAGCCTGATCGAGCGCCAGCCGTTGATCGGCGCATTGCTTGAGGACGGCTTGGCGCGGGCGGCGGAAGATTTCGACGTGGCACCGATCGTGGCGCGGATGAAATTGCTCAGGGGCAACTCCATCGAAGTGATGCGCAGTTGGGAAGGGGAGCCGCCGCAGGTGATCTATCTCGACCCGATGTTCCCGCATCGCGAGAAAACCGCGCTGGTGAAAAAGGAAATGCGCCTGTTCCGCCCGCTGGTCGGTGATGATCCGGATGCCCCGGCCCTGCTTGAAGCCGCGCTGGCACTGGCCACCCACCGGGTGGTGGTCAAGCGTCCGCGCAAGGCACCGTGCATCGAAGGACCGAAACCGAGCCATGCGCTGGATGGCAAATCGAGCCGGTATGACATTTATCCGAAGAAAGCGCTTAAACCCTGAGACCGTGTCGCCTCATTCGCGAGCAGGCTCGCTCCCACAGTTGAAATGCATTCCAGTGTGGGAGCGAGCCTGCTCGCGAAGCGGTCTGCACAAGTACCGCAAAACTTTCAGGGTTTGTACGCCCGCATAAACAACCCCACCACCTCGCGCACATGCCGCTCCGCTGCCTCTCCAGTCGGCGGCTCGCCGCAGCCATATAACAAACGGAAATTTCCCGCTCCTTTGATCAGGCAGAAGAAGTGCTCGGCGGCGTTGCGTGGCTGGTCGATGCTCAGCGCGCCGGTCGCATGGATTTTCGCCAGCAGACCTTCCATGCCGTTGACCACGCGCTCGGGGCCGGCCTCGAAGAAGATCAGCGACAGCTTCGGGTCCTGACTGCCCAGCGCCATGATCAGACGGTGCAGGTTCACCGATTCATCGCTGTTGATCAGTTGGTGAAAGCCCCGGGCAATGTTCAGCAACACATTCTCCACCGCGATGCCGTCCGGCAATTCGAAGAACAGCGGTGGCAATTGTTCCTCGCATTTCGCGACGACGGCAGCGGAGAACAGCGTCTCCTTGTCGTTGAAATGGCTGTAGACCGTCAGCTTCGACACGCCGGCCTCGCTGGCAACCGCGTCCATGCTGGTGTTGGCGTAGCCATGACAGAGAAACAATGTTTTCGCCGCATCAAGGATCGCCTGGCGCTTGGCCAGATCCTTGGGGCGGCCCGGGCCGTTTGGAGCTGAAAGATTGTTCGACATTCTTCGCTTTTAATACTGGACTGGTGAGTTTGCTATTAATACCATACCCGCCAGTATAAATATTCCAAGCCTCATTCGCGAAAGGTCCGTCACCATGTTCCGCCATGCGTTGTCCTTTGCCGTGCCAGTCAGTCTGGCGTTCCTGTTATCGGCGTGCGGTCAGGAAGAGGTGACCAAAGTCACCGTACGCCCGGCCATGGTGGTACAGCCCGAGCCTTCGGCGCAGGCGATGGAAAGTTATCCGGGCGAGGTGCGTGCCCGCTATGAGCCTGATCTGGCGTTCCGCATCGGCGGCAAAGTCAGCCGACGACTGGTCGACGAAGGCCAGCGCGTCAAGGCCGATCAGCCACTGGCCGAACTTGATCCGCAGGATGTGCGCCTGCAACTGGAAGCCACCCGCGCGCAGGTCGCCGCCGCCGAGGCCAATCTGAATCTGGTCCGCGCCGAGCGCGATCGCTATAAAACCCTGATGGATCGGCAGATGGTCAGCCGCTCGGCCTACGACAATGCCGAAAATCTATACCGCTCCGGCGAAGCCCGCCTTAAACAAATCAAAGCCGAATTCAACGTGTCGACCAACCAGGCCAGTTACGCGGTGCTGCGTGCGCCACAGGACGGTGTGGTGGCCAAACGTTCGGTGGAAGTCGGTCAAGTGGTCGCTGCCGGGCAAACCGTGTTCACCCTTGCCACCGATGGTGAGCGCGAAGTGTTGATCAGCCTGCCGGAGCAAAGCTTCGGCCGCTTCAAGGTCGGTCAGCCGGTTACCGTGGAATTGTGGGCGCAGCAGAATCAACGTTTTGCCGGGCAGATCCGCGAGCTGTCGCCGTCCGCTGACCCGCGCTCGCGCACCTTCGCCGCGCGTATCTCGTTCACCAGCGGCAAAGTTCCGGCCGAACTGGGGCAGAGCGCCCGGGTGTTCGTGCAATCGGCTGACAGTGTCTCGCTGTCGATACCGCTTTCCGCGCTGACCGCTGAAAACGGCGCGACTTACGTCTGGGTGGTCAACGGCAACAACACGTTGAAGAAAACCCCGGTGCGGGTCGGTCCGTTCGGCGAGAAAAACGTGGCGGTGCTCGAAGGCCTGAATGCCAGCGACTGGGTGGTGGCTGCCGGCGTTCATGTGCTCCTCGACGGCCAGCAGGTGCGACCAGTGGATCGCTCCAACCGTGTGGTCAATCTGGCGAACAAGGAGTAAGCCCCGATGCGCTTCAACCTCTCCGAATGGGCGTTGCGTAATCGCCAGATCGTACTGTTCCTGATGCTTTTGCTCGCCGTTGTCGGCGCGTTGTCCTACACCAAACTCGGCCAGAGCGAAGACCCGCCGTTCACCTTCAAGGCGATGGTCATCCAGACCCGCTGGCCCGGTGCGACCGCGCAGGAGGTCTCGCGCCAGGTCACCGAACGCATCGAAAAGAAGCTGATGGAAACCGGCGAGTACGAACGCATCATGTCGTTCTCTCGCCCCGGTGAGTCCCAGGTCACCTTCATCGCCCGCGATTCGATGCACTCCAAGGACATTCCCGACCTCTGGTATCAGTTGCGCAAGAAGGTGGGTGACATCCGCCAGACCCTGCCGCCGGGAATCCAGGGGCCGTTCTTCAACGATGAGTTCGGCACCACCTTCGGCAATATCTACGCGTTGACCGGCGACGGTTTCGACTATGCCGTGCTCAAGGATTACGCCGACCGCATCCAGATCCAGCTGCAGCGGGTCAAGGACGTCGGCAAGGTCGAACTGCTCGGCCTGCAGGACGAGAAAATCTGGGTCGAGCTGTCCAACGTCAAACTCGCCACTCTCGGCTTGCCGCTGGCGGCGGTGCAGCAGGCGCTGGAAGAACAGAACGCGGTGTCCACGGCGGGGTTCTTCGAAACCGGCAGCGAGCGCTTGCAGCTACGCGTCTCGGGAAATTTTCAGACAGTCGATGAGATAAAGAACTTTCCGATCCGCGTCGCCGATCGTACGTTCCGTATCTCCGATATCGCCGATGTGCGTCGCGGTTTCAGCGACCCACCGGCGCCGCGCATGCGTTTCATGGGCGACGACGCGATCGGTCTGGCCGTGGCAATGAAGGACGGCGGCGACATTCTGGTGCTGGGCAAGGCGCTGGAAGGTGAGTTCTCGCGGATCCAGAAAAACCTTCCGGCCGGCATGCAGCTGCGTAAGGTGTCCGATCAGCCGGCAGCGGTAAAAACCGGCGTCGGTGAGTTCGTCCAGGTGTTGGTCGAGGCGTTGGCGATCGTCTTGCTGGTGAGCTTCTTCTCCCTCGGCGTGCGCACCGGCATGGTCGTCGCGCTGACCATTCCGCTGGTGCTGGCAATGACCTTCGCCTGCATGTATTACCTCGGCATCGGCCTGCACAAGATTTCCCTCGGTGCGCTGGTGCTGGCGCTGGGGCTTCTGGTGGACGACGCGATCATTGCCGTGGAAATGATGGCGATCAAAATGGAGCAGGGCTTCGACCGCATTCGCGCGGCGAGTTATGCCTGGACCAGCACTGCATTCCCAATGCTTACCGGCACGTTGATCACCGCCGCCGGCTTCCTGCCGATTGCCACTGCGCAGTCCGGCACCGGCGAATATACCCGCTCGATTTTCCAGGTGGTGACTATTGCCTTGCTCGCCTCGTGGGTGGCGGCGGTGATGTTCGTGCCGTATCTGGGGGAAAAACTCCTGCCGGATCTGGCGAAAATTCATGCGGCGAAACATGGCTCTGGCGATGGTCAGCCGGACCCGTATGCGACGCCGTTTTATCAGCGCGTCCGGCGTTTGGTGGAGTGGTGTGTGGCGCACCGAAAGACGGTAATTGTGCTCACCGTGGGCCTGTTTATCGCCTCGGTGATGCTGTTCCGCTTCGTCCCGCAGCAGTTCTTCCCGGCCTCGAATCGGCTGGAGTTGATGGTCGATCTGAAACTCGCCGAAGGTGTTTCGCTGGCCAATACCACCAGCGAAGTCAAACGCCTCGAAGCGCTGCTCAAGGAGCACGCAGGCATCGACAATTACGTGGCCTATGTCGGCACCGGTTCGCCACGCTTCTACCTGCCGCTGGATCAGCAACTGCCGGCGGCGAGTTTTGCCCAGTTTGTGGTGTTGGCAAAAACCATCGAAGAGCGTGAAGCGCTGCGCAGCTGGTTGATCGAAACTCTCAACGAACAGTTCCCGGCCCTGCGTTCGCGGGTTACTCGTCTGGAAAATGGTCCACCGGTTGGCTATCCGGTGCAATTCCGCGTTACTGGTGAACACATCGAAGAAGTCCGTGCGTTGGCGCGCAAAGTGGCGGCAAAGGTTCGCGAGAATCCGCATGTGGTCAACGTGCATCTGGACTGGGAGGAGCCAAGCAAAGTTGTCTACCTGAACATCGATCAGGATCGGGCCCGTGCGCTGGGTGTAAGTACGGCCAATCTGGCGAAATTCCTGCAGAGTTCGCTGGTCGGCTCGACGGTCAGCCAGTACCGCGAAGACAACGAATTGATCGAGATTCTGCTGCGTGGCACCGTGCATGAGCGCACTGAATTGTCGTTGTTGCCGAGTCTCGCGGTGCCGACCGATAACGGCCGCAGTGTGGCGTTGTCGCAGATTGCCACGCTGGAATATGGCTTCGAGGAAGGCATCATCTGGCACCGCAATCGGCTGCCGAACGTGACCGTGCGCGCTGACATCTATGGCAAGGAGCAACCGGCGACGCTGGTCAAACAGATCATGCCGACGCTGGACCCGATTCGCGCTGAGTTGCCCGATGGTTATCTGCTGGATGTCGGCGGCACGGTGGAAGATTCCGAGCGCGGGCAGAAGTCCGTGAATGCCGGGGTGCCGATGTTCATTGTCGTGGTGCTGACCTTGCTGATGGTGCAGTTGCGCAGTTTCTCGCGCACGGCGATGGTGTTTCTCACCGCACCGTTGGGCTTGATCGGGGTGACGCTGTTTCTGATGGTGTTCCGGCAGCCGTTCGGGTTCGTGGCGATGCTCGGGACGATCGCGTTGTCCGGGATGATCATGCGCAATTCGGTGATTCTGGTCGATCAGATCGAGCAGGATATCGCCTCGGGGCTCAGGCCCTGGCAGGCGATCATCGAGGCGACGGTGCGGCGTTTTCGGCCGATTGTGTTGACGGCGCTGGCAGCGGTGCTGGCGATGATTCCGCTGTCGCGCAGTGTGTTTTTCGGGCCGATGGCGGTGGCGATCATGGGCGGGTTGATTGTGGCTACGGCGCTGACGCTGTTGTTTTTGCCGGCGTTGTATGCGGCGTGGTTTCGGGTGCGTAAGGAGGCTTGAGTTTCTTTGTCGGGGCGGCCTTCGGGCCGACCATGACTTGGGGGTTTTGGGTGTATATCCCTTGCTGTGGGTGTTGCTGATTACGGTTCCGCCCTTACGGCGGGTCACCTTTTTCAAACGCCAAAAAGGTAACCCAAAACGCTTGCTCCTACGTTCGGCCCTCGCAGGCTCGGGTTCCTTCGCTGCGGGATCGATCCGGGCGCAGCGGCTACGGTTTGCTTCGCTGCACCTCCTTCCGCTGTGTCTGGCTGCGCCAGACGGTCGCTGCGCTCCCACGCCCGGATCAATCCCTCCACTCAGCCTTCCGACGTCGCCGGTGGATCAAGATCAAGAGCACTCGAGCTTGCGCTCATTGTTGAGTGGGGCGGCTTTGCCGCGGGCAGCTGCGCTGCTTTGCTTTTGTGGGAGCGAGCCTGCTCGCGAAGGCGGTCTGACAGCCAATTCATTTCGAATCGCCAATTCACGCTGCCTTCCTACAGCTTTTTCAGAGTCCTCCGATCTTGAGGCGCTGGCCGTCCAATGCTGTACTCCGGGTTCTGCTTTTCCGAGTCCTTGAGTCTGTCTGATGAAGAAACCACCGACATTAGCTGGCAGAACGGATCCTGTTTTCGACCTGTTGGCCCGCTCGCCCCACAAGCAACGACTTGCGGATTATCTGGCGCTGCTCAAGCCGCTCGATGATCAGGGGCGCTATCTGCCATTCGAGGCGTTGCGCTATCGCTGGGCGGCTGGGTTGGACGCGAATCTTTGTTGGGCGTTGGTGAAGAAGGCGCGGGCGGCCCAGTACATTCATTTGTTGCCGTTGGGCGAGCCGGTGCAGTGGGGCAAATACGTGCCAACGCCGTTGGCGCAGAAAACCTTGGCTGTGGTGGATCGTTACGCCAGTACGGCCGCGCTGGATTACATGACCAGTCAGATCGGCGAGCGGGCGCATTTCTCCTGTCTGCTCAATGACCTGATCGAAGACGAAGCCATCGCCAGTAGCCAGTTGGAGGGCGCGGTGACTACCACGCGCGTAGCCAAGGACATGCTCAAGCATCAGCGCCAGCCGCGGACGCCGGATGAGCGCATGGTCATGGGTAATTATCGAATGATGAATTTCGCTTGGGAAAAGCGTTATGAACCTCTGAGCATTGAGCTGATTGCAGAGATCCATCGAGTGGGTGTGGAGGGGATCGATGACGAGCAGTATTCCCCAGGATTGTTCCGGGCCAATGATGAGGTGGTTGTTCAGGATGGTTCAGGCAACACCGTGCACCGACCACCTCCTGCTGCAGGATTGGTTGCGCGGTTGGCGAGGCTGTCCGCCTGGATCAACCGGCCCGCTGCCTCGATTCTGGACAAAAATTATCTGCATCCACTGATCAAGGCCGTGACGCTGCATTTCGCCATGGGTTATGAACATCCATTTCGCGACGGTAACGGGCGGGTCGCGAGAGCCTTGTTTTACTGGTTCATGTTCAAACATGAGTTCGCGGCGTTTCGCTACATTGCGATCAGTCTGCTGCTGCGCAATGCACCGGTGAAATACGGACGCTCCTACCTGCACACCGAGGCGGATGAGCTGGATCTGACTTATTTCATCGAGTTTCAATGCGCGGTTGTTTTGCGAGCCGTGGTCGGTTTTACAACTGTGTACCGCAAGAGTCTGGCAGACACTCAGGACTTTCAGCGCTGGCTGACGAGCTCTGGCGTAATTGCTCAACTGACGGAACGGCAGCGCGCGGTGTATCAGGTGGCTAAAAGCGGGGAGGCGAAGGAGTTCACGGCGAGCAATGTCGCGGCAAATTTTTCCTGCTCGGGTAGCGAGGCGGCGTCGATTCTGGAAGGGCTGGACCAATTGCAGCTTTTTGAGAGAAGGAAGATGGGGCGGGAGTGGGTGTTTTTTTTACGTAGTTCTTTACGTGGAGGCCAGCATGGGAGCGAATTGAATCGCCCCCATGTTGTAACGACTTAAAGCGTACCAAACACTTTCTTCGCCAGACTCGTCGCCGCAGCGGCCGGGTTCTGGCGGATGGTTTCTTCCTGTTTTCCGATCATTTCGAACAAGCCATTCAGCGCTTGCTCGGTGACGTAGTTCTCGACATTGGCGCTCTTCGCGTCCACCACGCCAAACGCAGCAGCTTGACCTGCAAAGGCGTTGTACTTCTGCGCGACGCCGACCTTGTCGGTGGCTTGCTTGACGATGGGCAGGAATTTCGCGCGGATCTGTTCGCGGCTGGATTTGTTCAGGTATTGGGTTGCGGAATCGTTGCCGCCGCTGAGGATGCCTTTGGCGTCGGCGACGCTCATTTTTTTCACCGCGTCGACGAGGATGGGCTGGGCTTGGGTCACGGCGGATTCGGCGGCTTTGTTCATCGCGGTTTCCAGTTCTTCGACCTGGGCGCCCATGCCGAAGGCTTTCATCTTGCTCGCGGCTTTGCCGAGTTTGCCCGGCAGTTCGATTTTCACCTCAGGATTGTTGCTGAAGCCGCCCGGGGTGCCGAGTTGTTTCACGGCGATCTGTGCGCCTTGGGTCAGGGCGTCCTTGAGGCCGCCTGTGGCGTCTTGCTGGGACAGGTCGTTGAGCGACAGGGCCAGGGCGTTGGCGGAGATCAGCAAGCCGGCGCAGGCGGCGGCGAAGCGAAGGGTAGGGCGGCGCATGGCGGCTTCCTTGTGGCGAAAAATGGATTAACGAACGGCGTCGACGCGAATTTTCAGCGGCTGCGGGTCGTTGCCGTCGAGTTGCACAGCGTGGTTTTCGGTGGTGATGAACATCAGCTCGCCGTTGACTTCAATGCGTGCGCTGATCGAATAACGATGGCCGGGTTTGACCTGCGCCGGATCGTAGCTCAAATGGAATGGCAGCGGCACCTGGCCTTTGATCGGGCCGTTCTGTTGGTCGAGGACGACGGCCGGTGCATCGGCCAGCGACACGTCTTGCAGGCTCACGCTCAGGGTTGCGCTCGGGGGCAGGGCGATGCGTTGCAGGTAGAAGACCTCGCCGTCGAGGCTGGCCTTGCCGGCAGGGGTGGTCGATTGGCAGGCGCTGAGCAGGGTGGCGGCAGCGAAGGTCAGCAGTATTTTCATGGGTGGAGCTCCTTTCAATGTGGGAGCGAGCCTGCTCGCGAAAGCGCTGGTTCAGTCAAAATAAATGTCGACTGACACTCCGCCTTCGCGAACAGGCTCACTCCCACAGGGGGTAAGACATCAAGCCTCAGGCTGTGGCGTGACCTGATCCGCTGCATCTTCACTGCGATGCAACGCGACCTGGCGGATCGACAGGCGAATCTCCGCCGGCAACACGCGCTTGGCCGCGCCTTCGGCCAGCTCGCCAAGCAGCTCGTGGTAGCTGAGCTTGCCGGCTTCGTCGCGGCGCAGCACGTCGAGGTCGAGCAGAGTCTGGATGAAGTGGCGGAACAGGCTCTTGTCGAAGAATTCCGGCGCATTGAGGCCATGGAGGATCGACAGGCGCTGGGCCATCACTGTGCAGAGGTCTTCCAGCTCTTCGGCGCTGATGCTGTTCTGGCCGCTGTTGAGCAGCAGGGACACGGTCATGTAGAAGCGCTGCAGGGTCTGCGCGATGCTTTTCGACAGCAGCGTCAGCAGCACGAAATGCCGCGAACTCGGCGCCGGACGCAGGTACAGGTCTTTCTCGAAACGCAACAAACCCTGCTCGACGAACGCTTCCAGCCACTGGTCGATCACTGCATCAAGTTCGTCCAGGCTCCAGCGGATGAACAGCTCCGATTGCAGGTACGGATACAGCGCGCGGGTGTAGCGCAGGATCTGCTCGCGGCTCATGCGCGAGGTGCTCTGGAAGAAACTCGCCAGCAACGAGGGCAGAGCGAAAATGTGCAGGACGTTGTTGCGGTAGTAAGTCATCAGGACCGCGTTCTGCTCGTCCAGATAAAGAATCTTGCCCAGCGCATCGTTCTGCTCAGCGAGCAGATCCATGTCTTTCACATGCTCGATCAGCGCCCGGCCATCGCCTTCCGGCAAGGTTGTGTGTGGCGAATATGGGACTTTACGCAGCAATGCCAGATACAGATCCAGCACCCGCGCCATGGCTCGATCATCCAGGGCCAGACGCGTGGTCGACAGCAAGGCCAGCGCTACCAGATTGACCGGGTTGATCGCCGCCGCTTCGTTGAGGTGCCGGGCGACTTTCTCGCCGAGGCGGTTGGTGGTTTCGTTGAGCCACGCCGGTTTGAACTGCGGGCCGAGCTCCTGCCGGCGCCAGTCCGGTTGCTCGGCGTCGAGGAATTCCGCCAGTTTGATCGGCTCGCCAAAGTTCACCGCGACCTGGCCAAAGCGCTGCTTGAGGGCGCCGATCACTTTGAAAATGTCGAAGATCGATTCTTTTTTCTTGCTCGCCCCACGCAGTTCGCCGAGGTAGGTGCGGCCTTCGAGCACGCGTTCGTAACCGATGTACACCGGCACGAAGACGATCGGCATCCGCGACGAACGCAGGAAGCTGCGCAGGGTGATTGCGAGCATGCCGGTTTTCGGTTGCAGCATGCGCCCGGTGCGCGAGCGGCCGCCCTCGACGAAATACTCGACCGGGAAGCCTTTGGTGAACAGGGTGTGCAGGTATTCGTTGAACACCGAGGTGTACAGCGGATTGCCCTTGAAGGTGCGGCGCATGAAGAACGCACCGCCGCGACGCAGCAGGCTGCCGATCACCGGCATGTTGAGGTTGATCCCGGCGGCGATGTGCGGTGGGGTCAGGCCGTTGCGGAACAGCAAATAGGAAAGCAGCAGGTAGTCGATATGGCTGCGGTGGCACGGCACGTAGATCACTTCGTGACCTTGCGCGACGTTCTGCACGCCCTCGATGTGGTTGACCTTGATGCCGTCGTAGATCTTGTTCCAGAACCAGCTCAGCACCACTTCGAGAAAACGGATCGCGGTGTAGGTGTAGTCCGAAGCGATCTCGTTGCCATAGCGCAGGGCCTGGGCCTTGGCTTTTTCCGGTGAGATTTTTTCGCGCTCGGCTTCGTCGAGGATCGCCTGTTTGACCAGCGGCTGGTTGAGCAGGCCTTTGACCAGATTGCGCCGGTGAGAAATGTCCGGGCCGATCACCGCAGCTTTCAGGTTGCGGAAGTGCACGCGCAGGACGCGCTGGGCCATGCGCACGGTGCGCTCGTGGCCCTTGTTGTGATCGATCAGTTCGCGCAGGTGGATCGGCGCGGAAAATTGCACGCGGGTTTTACGCCCGAGGACGATGATGCTCAGTAGCCGGCGCAGGCGTCCGGTAACCGCCCAGCTGTCGGCGAACAACAGTTTCCACGGACTGTTTTCGCTGTCCGGCGACTGGCCCCAGAACACACTGACCGGAATGATCTGCGCGTCTTCGGCAGCGTTCTGCGTCAGTGCGCTGACCAGACGGGTGAGGGTCGGCGGCGCACCACGTTTGTCCTGGCGGCCGAGCCAGTCCGGGTCCGGCGTCAGGTAGAAAAACGCCGCTGGTTCGATGAGTGAACCCACCGATACCGCCAGCACCGGGCGTGGCAGACCGGCCTTGGTGCACTCGGTGTCAACCACCGCCAGATCGGTCAGCGAAGGGTTTTGCAGGACGTAGAACACCGGACGACTGCGGTCGAGGTTAAGAGTGAACGACGACTGATTGATGGTCTCGGAGCGAACCCAGAGATACAACAGGCGGCGCAGGGTGCCAAACACAAGACGGCGGAACGGGGAACGGGTCATACGGCTTCTGCGTGAGTGAATAAAACCGAGCAGGCGCTCGGGCGGTCGATAGTGTGACGGATTCGCTGAAAATCGGCAAAAAAGCGCCGAAGTAATCTCCTGTTGAGAGTTTCTTCACCTGTCATATACTCGGCGGTCTGTTGCCGGTGCCCTGTCATGGACGTCGGACGCAGGCTGACGTTCCTCAAAGGCTTTCCTGCGAAAAGCCTGTTCAATAATAAAAAAGGAGTATGAACAGATGGCAACACGCGAAACCGGCAACGTGAAGTGGTTCAACGACGCCAAAGGCTACGGCTTTATCCAGCGCGAAGACGGGGTGGACGTGTTCGTGCACTACCGCGCGATTCGCGGCGAAGGGCACCGCTCGCTGACTGAAGGTCAACAGGTCGAGTACGCGGTGATCACCGGCGAGAAGGGGTTGCAGGCGGAAGACGTTGTAGGCCTGTAACACAAACCTCCAGAACGCTAAAAACCACTGTGGGAGCGAGCCTGCTCGCGAATGCGGTGTATCAGTCACCATTCATATCGGCTGACACTGCGCATTCGCGAGCAGGCTCGCTCCCACATGGGCCCTACGTTGCCCGTGGTTAGGCGGTCTTCCAGGTGATCTCTTCTTCTCCGTCTTCGCTGATGCGAATCCAGCGATCGGCGGTTTCTTCACCTTCTTCTTCGACCCAAGTCCCCGGTGCACAGCGCACTTCGACGTTCAGTGCGGCAAAGGCTGCGCGGGCGCAGGCAATGTCGTCGTCCCAGGGAGTCTGGTCGCTTTCCAGGTACAGGCTGTTCCACTTGCCCACGGCTTTCGGCAGCCAGGTCACCGGCACATTGCCGGCCTTGCACTTGTACGTCTGGCCTTTCTGCACCCAGTCGCTGCACGGGCCCAGCGCTGCGCCGAGCCAGGCGGAAATGGCCTTGTGGTCGACGTCGGCGTCTTTCAGGTAAATCTCGATGTCCGGTTGGCGCATGGATGTCCTCGCTGCGGGTCTGAAAAATCCATTCGCGGATTTAGCCGGCCCCGGGCCTGTGCCCGAGACCCAAAGTTATTGAAGAACGAAATAATCGTAGCGCATCGACACGGTGGTCTCGAACGGCTCGGCCTGTTCGATCACCGTCGCACGACGCTCGGCACTGGCACGCCAGCCGTGGGGCGTCATCGCCAACAGGTTGGCGCGGTCCTCGGGCTTGTCCAGGGTCAGTTTGAATTCCAGCGTTTCGCTGTGTGCCAGCGCCATGCCTGCCGGCACCAGCGCCAGATGCTTGTCGTCGGTGTACTCGCGCACTTCGTCGTACAGGCGTTCGCGCAATTCCATCAGATGGCCGCGAGTCGGGCCGACCTTCATCAGGCCGCCGCCGACGCTGAGCAGACGCTTGGCTTCCTCCCAATCCAACGGACTGAAGACGCTGGCGAGAAACTGGCAACTGCCTGACGCCAATGGCACGCGGGCCATGCTCGCGATCAACCAGGTAATCGCCGGGTTGCGCTTGCAGGCGCGTTTGACGGCTTCGCGGGAAATGTCCAGCGCGTAGCCGTCAGCATTGGGCAAAGCCTCGGCGATTTGCGCGGTGTAGTAACCCTCGCCACAACCGATGTCGACCCAGCGCTCCGGCGCAAAACTGGCCGCCAATTCCGCCAGACGTTTGGCCACTGGCGCGTAATGTCCGGCGTTCAAGAAATCGCGACGCGCCTCGACCATGGCCTGATTGTCGCCCGGGTCGCGGCTGTTCTTGTGCTGCACTGGCAGCAGGTTCAGGTAACCCTGACGCGCACGGTCGAACCGATGCCCGGCGGGGCAGACCACGCCGTTGTCCACCGCATTGAGCGGTTCACTGCAGATCGGGCATGCGAGCATCAGGCGAGCAACTTGATCAGGGTCTGGTAATAGATTTCGGTCAGCACATCGAGATCGGCTGCCAGCACCCGTTCGTTGACCTGGTGGATGGTCGCGTTGACCGGGCCCAGTTCAACCACTTGCGTGCCCATGGTCGCGATGAAGCGGCCATCGGAGGTGCCGCCGCTGGTCGACGCCTTGGTTTCGCGACCGGTGATGTCCTTGATGCTCGACGACACCGCATCGAGCAGCGCGCCCGGTTCGGTGAGGAATGGCAGGCCGGACAGCGCCCAGTCGATGTGCCAGTCCAGACCATGCTTGTCGAGGATATCGGCAACGCGTTTCTGCAGGCCTTCGACGGTCGATTCGGTGGAGAAGCGGAAGTTGAACACCGCCACCAGATCACCGGGAATCACGTTGGTCGCGCCGGTGCCGGAGTTGAGGTTGGAAATCTGGAAACTGGTCGGCGGGAAGAAATCGTTGCCGTGGTCCCAGTGCTCGGCGGCAAGTTCGGCCAGCGCCGGAGCGGCGAGGTGGATCGGGTTCTTCGCCAGATGCGGGTAGGCCACGTGACCTTGCACGCCATTGACCGTGAGCTTGGCGCCGAGGGAGCCGCGACGGCCGTTTTTCACCACATCGCCGACCAGCGTGGTGCTCGATGGCTCGCCAACGATGCACCAGTCCAGACGCTCTTTGCGCGCGACCAGACGTTCGACCACAGCCTTGGTGCCGTGATGCGCCGGGCCTTCTTCATCGCTGGTGATCAGGAAAGCGACCTTGCCCTTGTGATTCGGATAGTCGGCGACGAAGCGTTCAGCGGCGACTGTCATCGATGCCAGGCTGCCTTTCATGTCTGCCGCGCCACGGCCGCAGAGCATGCCGTGTTCGTCGATCACGGCATTGAACGGATCAATCTGCCATGCGGTAACCGGACCGGTCGGCACTACGTCGGTGTGGCCGGCGAAGCACAGCACCGGGCCGTCATTGTTGCCGTGAGTGGCCCAGAAGTTATCCACATCTTCGATGCGCATCGGCTCCAGAGTGAAACCGGCATCGCCCAGGCGCTGCATCATCTGCTTCTGGCAGTCGGCATCGACCGGGGTCACGGAAGGACGGCGGATCAGGTCGATGGCCAGTTGAAGGGTCGGCGATAGGTCGGCGTGGGCCGTCATGGAAAACTCCGGGATCATGGGGTATGAGCTTGGGCTTCTAATGTGGGAGCGAGCCTGCTCGCGAAAGCGGTCTACCAGGCACCTTAAAGGTTGAATGTTACAACGCCTTCGCGAGCAGGCTCGCTCCCACAAGGGACAGGGGTGGTCAATCAGACCGGTTATCACGCCAAGCCCCGCAAAATGGCGGTTATCTTAAAGCAAAACGGCGACCATTGGCCGCCGTTTAGTGCTGCGTTGCGGATTTAGACGACCGGTGCCGGCTCAGCCTTGGCCGCCGGTTTGGGCAGCGACGACAGGAACGCCATGATCAGCGCCGCCAGATACGGCAGCGACTGCACCAGCAGCATGGTTACCCAGAAGCGCATGTCATTGCTCGGAATGCCCTGCACGAGGAAGATCCCCAGCGCCGCGCCCCACAGCAACAGCATGATGAACAGCTCCTCGCGAGCCTCGCTGATCGCCACCCAGAAACCGTGGTTGTCGGCGTTTTTCGGTGTGCGGAAGAACGGAATGCTGCTGGTGAAGAAACCGTACAGCACCGCTTTGGCGATGGTGTGCGACAACGCCAGCCCGGCCAGTGCCGCGCAGAACGCATCCTTCAGATTCACACCGACGGCGCGGCGATAAAGGAAGATGATCTTGCCGACCTTGAACACGAACAGCGCCAGTGGCGGGATCGCGAAAATCAGCAACGGCGGATCGACCCGTTGCGGCACGATGATCATCGCCGCCGACCACAGCAACGCGCCGACGGTGAAGAAGATGTTCATGCCATCGGCGACCCACGGCAGCCAGCCAGCGAGGAAGTGATAACGCTGACCACGAGTCAGTTCGGTGTCCTTGCCGCGCAGCAGGCTGCGGGTGTGGCGCTTGATGATCTGAATTGCGCCGTAGGCCCAACGGAAACGCTGCTTCTTGAAGTCGATGAAGGTATCCGGCATCAGACCCTTGCCGTAGCTGTCGTGGTAATACGCCGCCGACAGGCCTTTCTCGAACACGCGCAAACCGAGTTCGGCGTCTTCACAGATGCACCAGTCAGCCCAGCCCAATTCTTCCAGCACGGAACGGCGGGTCATGGTCATGGTGCCGTGCTGAATGATCGCGTCACGGTCGTTGCGGGTGACCATGCCGATATGGAAGAAGCCTTTGTATTCGGCGTAGCAGAGCTTCTTGAAGGTGCTTTCGTTCTGGTCGCGATAATCCTGCGGCGACTGCACCACGGCGATTTTCGGGTCGGCGAAGTGCGGCACCATGTGCTTGAGCCAGTTCGGGTGCACGCAGTAATCCGAATCGATCACCGCGATCACTTCGGCATCCTTGGCGGTGTGCGGAATCAGGTAATTCAGCGCGCCGCCCTTGAAACCGGCCAGCGGCGAAACGTGGAAGAACTTGAAGCGCGGGCCGAGGGTTGCGCAGTAATCGCGCACCGGTTCCCACACCGCCGGGTCCTTGGTGTTGTTGTCGATGATCAGGACTTCGAAGTCCGGATAATCCAGGGCGGCGAGGGCGTCGAGGGTCTGTTTGACCATCTCCGGCGGCTCGTTATAGCAGGGCACATGGATCGACACTTTCGGCCGGTAATCGGAATCGCCCAGCACTGGCAGGAATTCCCGGCGGCGCTTGTGAATCCACACCGCTTCAGCCAGTTCATGGGCCTCGGTGAGCAGGACGATGAATACCCCAAGTGCACCGAGCGCGAGCAGGAATCCGACCGTGAGGCTGAACCACGTGCTGTATTGCTGGCTGTAGTCGTACCCGATGTACACCAGCACCGAACCGCAGAGGAACGCGATAAACGTCAGGAACGTGCGACCGCGCTGGCGCAGGGCTGAGCCGTCGATCATCAGCAGGGTCAGCGAGAGCAGCGCCAGTACCACCGAGCCGATGGCCAGCACGCGCCATTGCGGAATCGCCACCACCGGGCCTTCGAAATTGAATTTCTGCTGACGCGCGGCGTTGAACACGCCCCAGTAGGCGCCGACCGAACCTTCATCGCTGGCCTTCCACGGCTGATCGAACGCTTCGATCACGAAGTAGTTGAAGCCTTGGCGATTGAGCTTGTTGACCAGCGTGCGCAGGTAAATTGCCTGATCTGCCGGCGATGCATCGGCGCCACCGCGCATGCGACCGTTGCTCGGCCAGCCGACCTCGGACAGCAGCAGCGGTTTTTTCGGAAAGAGTTTTTTCAGATCGCGGGCGCGGTCGAAGACGAACTGGCCGGCCTTGTCCACCGGAATGAATTCCCAGTAGGGCAAGACGTGGGCGGCGATCAAATCGACATGTTTGGCCAGTTGCGGGTATTTCTCCCAGATGTGCCATTGCTCGGAAGTGGTCACCGGTACTTTGACCGCAGCGCGCACCCGATCCAGCAGAACGATCAAGGCCTCAGGAGTGATTTCTTCACGAAACAGCGCCTCGTTGCCGACTACCACTCGTACGACGCTGCGCGAGGTGTTGGCCAGTTCGATGGCTTTGGTGATTTCCCGCTCGTTGCGTTCCTGGTCCGGGCTGATCCAGATGCCGAGGGTGACCCGAAGGCCGAATTCTTCAGCCAGTTTCGGGATGTCTCCCAGCGAACCGTCGACCGAATAGATCCGGATGTTGTCGGTCAGCTTGCTCATGATTTCCAGATCACGGCGCATTTCATCGTCAGACGGATACTGATCCTTCTGTGGGAATTGGCCTTGCTGGAATGGCGAATACGAGAAGCCGGAGATTTGCTGCGGCCAGTTCGGCGCCGTGACCGGGCGATTGACCAGCGCCCAGAAACCGGTGAACAAGGCAGCGATGGCCAGCACCACCACCAGGTTGAGTCCAAATTTACGCGATGACATAGCTGTTTCGGGTTCCAAAGGCTGTGGAACGAAGGATCGGTCGGATAGACGCCCGAGGGGCGCGCATCCTACACCGGCGGTTAACCAGTCGTACAACTGACGGGAAAATGCCTGACATTGGGCAGCCGTCTCTGACTTAAGTTCTTACACTTGTCGCTTGCAGCTTAAAACTTGTCGCCGCGTAGCCCTATAATGCGCGCCGGTTTTTGGGGTAATGGTCATGAGTACAGAAGATCCGCGGTTTGCAGGCATCGCCCGTTTGTATGGCATCGAGGGCCTGCAACGCTTGCGCGCCGCCCATGTGGCGATCGTCGGCGTCGGTGGCGTCGGTTCCTGGGCGGCGGAAGCCATGGCCCGTTGCGGGGTGGGCGAGATTTCGCTGTTCGACCTCGACGACGTCTGCGTCAGCAATGCCAACCGCCAGTTGCACGCCTTGGACAGCACTGTCGGCAAACCCAAGGTCGAGGTGATGGCCGAGCGTCTGCGCGGGATCAATCCTGATTGCACGGTGCACGCCGTGGCCGATTTCGTCACCCGCGATACCATGGCCGAATACATCACGCCGAACATCGACTGCGTGATCGACTGCATCGATGCGGTCAATGCCAAAGCGGCGCTGATCGCCTGGTGCAAACGCCGCAAGATCCAGATCATCACCACCGGCGGCGCGGGCGGGCAGATCGATCCGACGCTGATTCAGGTCTGCGATCTGAACCGCACCTTCAACGATCCGCTGGCTTCGAAAGTCCGTTCGACGTTGCGCCGGGACTACGGTTTTTCCCGCACCGTGACCCGTCACTACAGCGTGCCGTGTGTGTTTTCTACCGAACAGCTGCGCTACCCGAAACCGGATGGCAGCATTTGTCTGCAGAAGAGTTTTGTCGGCGACGGCGTGAAGCTCGACTGCGCCGGCGGGTTTGGCGCGGTGATGATGGTTACCGCGACATTTGGCATGGTCGCGGCGACCAAGGCTGTGGACAAGATTGTGGCGGGTGTGCGGCGCCCTTCAGACCGAGTAAAAGCTCAGGCTTGATGTTGGGGCTGCTGGCTTCTTCGCAAGCAGGCTCGCTCCCACAGGGAAACGTATTCCAATTGTGGGAGCGAGCCTGCTCGCGAAGGCGATTAGCGCGCCAACTCATTCATCCGCTGGAGCACCGCATTCAGGCCATTGCTGCGCGAAGGCGACAACTGCCGCGACAAGCCCAACTGATTGAACCACTCCGGCAAATCCACCTGCTGCAACTCCGCCACCGACAACCCGTTGACCCGCAACAGCAGCAACGCCACTAATCCCCGAATCATCCGCGCATCGCTGCTTGCCTTGAACTGCCAGTGTCCGTCGCGCAACTCACCGACCAGCCACACCTGACTCTCACAGCCATGCACCCGGTTGGCCTCGCACTTTTGCGCGTCATCCAGCGCCGGCAGACGATCACCAAACTGCATCAGCAGCCGCGCCCGCTGTTCCCAGCCCGCCGCAGTCTGAAACGTCTGCAGCGCTTCGGCCGCTTCCACCGGCAGGCTCATCGCAACATCTCCAGGGCCTGATCCAGCGCCTCGAAAAAGCGCTCCAGATCTTCCGAGTCGTTATACAGCGCCAGCGACACGCGAATCGCGCCAGCCAGTTCGAAGCTTTTCATCAGCGGCATGGCGCAGTGATGCCCCGCGCGCACGGCAATGCCTTGTTCGGTGAGCAGGTGCGCCAGATCGGCGTTGTGCACGCCTTCGACGACAAAACTGGCCAGCGCCAATTCCGGCTTGCCGAGCAGGCGAATGCCATTGCGGGCGGCGAGGCCGCGCAGCAGATAGTCGTGCAGTGCCGCTTCATGGGCAGATACGGCGTCCTGATCCAAACCGGCCAAGTAGTCCAGGGTGGCTCCGAGGCCGATGACACTGGCGATCGGCGGTGTGCCGGCCTCGAACCCCAACGGCGCCGGACGGAAGCGCGAATCCTGATAGTTGGCGTCGAGCACCATCTCGCCGCCGAACTGCCATGGCTGCAACTGCTCCAGCGCAGTATTGCGCCCGAACAGCACGCCGAGGCCATCGGGGCCGTAGAGCTTGTGGCTGGAAAACACATAGAAGTCGCAACCCAGCGCCTGCACGTCATGCCGACCATGCACCACGCCTTGGGCGCCATCGATTACAGTCAGCGCGTTCTGCGCCTTGGCCATGCCGAGCAAGGCGGTCAGTGGCTGCCAGGCACCAAGCACGTTGGATAATTGGCTGACGGCCAATAAACGTGTGCGCGGGCCGATCAGATGCACGGCAGCGGCGAGATCGATCAGGCCTTCGGCATCCAGCGGCAGGATCACCAGTTTCAGATTGCGCCGTTTTGCCAGTTGCTGCCACGGCAGCAGGTTGGCGTGATGCTCCAGAGCGCTGATGACGATCTCATCGCCCGGATTGAAAAGATGTTCAAGACCGTAGGCGAGGAGATTCAGCGCACTGGTGGCACCGTGCGTGAAGACGATCTGACCGCTGTCACCGGCATTCAGCCATTGGCCAACCTTGCGCCGACTGTCTTCGAACGCTTGCGTCGCGTGAGCGCCGGGCAAGTGTTGCGCACGGTGCACATTAGCCGCGCCGTTGGCGTAGTAATGCGTTAGTGCGTCGAGCAGGGCTTGTGGTTTTTGCGTGGTGGCGGCGCTGTCCAGATAGGTCTGGTCTTGCCGTTGCAGCGCGGCGATGGCCGGGAAATCGGCGCGCCAGGGGGAGGGGATCATCATGTGTTCAGCCCTGTGAAATTGGGCGGGGTGTACGCCAGACCTTGTGGGAGCGAGCCTGCTCGCGAAAGCGTTCTTGAGGACGCCAAAAGCTTCGCGAGCAGATCGCTCCAACAGGTCTGAAGCGCTTAGTTGTGAGCGTGCAGCGCTTCGTTCAGTTCGATCGCCGATTTGTGGGTCTTGCATTCCACCGCACCGGTTTCCGAATTGCGACGGAACAGCAGATCAGTCTGACCAGCCAGCTCGCGCGCCTTCACAACCTTGACCAGATTGTTGTGCTCGTCGAGCAGCGCAACCTTGGTGCCGGCGGTCACGTACAGACCCGACTCGACAGTGTTGCGGTCGCCCAACGGAATACCGATACCGGCGTTGGCGCCGATCAGGCAGCCTTCGCCGACCTTGATCACGATGTTGCCGCCGCCCGACAGAGTGCCCATGGTCGAGCAACCGCCGCCCAGGTCCGAACCCTTGCCGACGAAGACGCCAGCGGAAACGCGGCCTTCGATCATGCCCGGGCCCTCGGTACCGGCGTTGAAGTTGATGAAACCTTCGTGCATGACGGTGGTGCCTTCGCCAACATAGGCACCCAGACGCAGACGAGCGGCATCAGCGATACGCACGCCGGCCGGTACGACGTAGTCGGTCATTTTCGGGAACTTGTCCACCGAGAACACTTCCAGCAGCTCGCCGCGCAGACGCGCTTCGAGTTGCATTTCCGCCAGTTCACTGAGGTCGATCGCGCCCTGGCTGGTCCACGCTACGTTCGGCAGCAGCGGGAAAATGCCGGCCAGGCTCACGCCGTGCGGTTTGACCAGACGGTGCGACAACAGATGCAGCTTGAGGTACGCCTCAGGTGTCGAGGTCAGTTGTGCATCTTCTGCCAGCAAAGTGGCGACCAGCGGCTTGTGGCTTTCGGCCAGGCGGGTCAGCAGCTTGCCTTGCACAGCGTCAATGCCTTTCACGGCTTCAGCCAGTTGCGCTGCCTGGGCGGTGGTGAAGGTGATGGCCTGGTTGCCTTCGCTGTAACCGAGGATCGGCGCGACGGCTGCGACCAGTTCAGCCGAAGGATTGAGCAGTGGCTGTGCGTAGAACACTTCCAGCCATGCGCCTTGACGGTTCTGGGTGCCGACACCAAAGGCGATGCTGAACAGGGAATGGGACATGTGAATACCTCTACAAAGAGTGACGGGCTGCTTACTTCAGAGCGGCCGCGTAGATATCTGGCTTGAAGCCAATCAGGGTTCGGTCACCGAGATCGAGCACCGGGCGCTTGATCATCGAGGGTTGTGCGAGCATCAGATCGATAGCTTTCGACTGGTCGAGATCGGCTTTGCGTTCGTCGTCGAGCTTGCGAAAGGTCGTGCCGGCGCGGTTCAACACGGTTTGCCAGCCGTGCTCGTCGCACCATTGGGTCAGGTGCTCACGGTCAATGCCGGCAGTCTTGTAATCGTGAAAGTCATAGCTGACAGCGTGTTCATCGAGCCAGGTGCGCGCCTTTTTCATGGTGTCGCAGGCTTTGATGCCGAAAAGGTGCAACGTTTTACTTGAAACGGCCAAGGAATCGCCCCCTTTACAGGTGCTGGAAAAAAATGGTGACGGATTATGCCATGACCGGACGGTTTCGCGGCGCCTCAGGTCGATTTGGCAATGCAAAACCCCTGTAGGAGCTGACGAGTGAAACGAGGCTGCGATCTTTTGATCTTGTTTTCAAAGATCAAAAGATCGCAGCGTTCCGCAGCTCCTACAAAAGCGAGGGCTGCGACATAGGTGCAACGGTCAGCCACAGCCTAAGGCGCTAATATGGCAGTTCAACGCTGTCGATCGCCTGAGATTTTGGTTTTATGCAAACTGCTTACACCGTCCTCATCCTGCTGATGCTGGTCAGCGTCTCGCGCCTGGTCGGGCGGGTCATCCCGCTGCCGTTGCCGCTGGTGCAAATCGCCGCCGGTGCCTTGCTCGCCTGGCCGACGTTGGGCCTGCACGTCGCCCTCGATCCCGAGTTGTTCCTGTTTCTGTTCTTGCCGCCACTGCTGTTTTCCGATGGCTGGCGCATGCCCAAACGCGCCTTCTGGCAATTGCGCGGACCGATCCTGACCCTGGCCGTTGGCCTTGTTCTGTTCACCGTGGTCGGTGCCGGTTATTTCATTCATTGGCTGTTGCCGACGATTCCGTTGCCGGTGGCCTTTGCCCTGGCAGCGGTTTTGTCGCCGACCGACGCCGTCGCAGTTTCAGCGATTTCGCAGAACCGCTTGCCGACGCCGCTGATGCACATGCTGCAAGGCGAGGCGCTGATGAACGACGCCTCGGGCCTGGTGACTTTCAAGTTCGCCCTCGCTGCGGCGGTCACGGGCGTGTTCTCGCTGACCAATGCCAGCCTGACATTCGTCGCGGTGGCGCTGGGAGGTCTGGCGGTCGGCGTAGCGTTGAGCTGGCTGGTCGGGCGCCTGCGCGCGTGGATGATCGCCCGGGGCTGGGACGATCCGGCCACTCATGTGGTGTTCATGTTGCTCCTGCCGTTCGCTGCGTATGTATTGGCCGAACGTTTGGGTGCTTCAGGGATTCTGTCGGCGGTAGCGGCGGGGATGATGCAGAGCTGGCTCGATCTGTTGCCACGCCAGACCAGCACGCGCTTGCTCAATCGCAGTGTCTGGGCGCTGCTCGAATTTGCGTTCAATGGCTTGATCTTCCTGCTGCTCGGCCTGCAATTGCCAGACATCATCAAAGCCGTGGTCAGCCACGAACCAACCTTGTGGCCGACGCTGTTCTATCGCTGTCTCGATGTGTTGGCGATCTTTGTGGCACTGGTGCTGCTGCGGTTCATCTGGGTGCAAAGCATCTGGCGCCTGTCGGTGTTGTTTCGCCGATGGCGCGGCAAGGGCGAGCTCACGCAAGTGCCGACGGCGCGTTCATGCTGGTTGCTGACGGTGGGCGGTGTGCGCGGGGCGGTCACGCTGGCGGGTGTGATGTCGGTGCCGATGCTGATCGGCGCCGATGCGTTTCCCGAGCGTGATTTGCTGATTTTCATTGCCGCCGGAGTGATTCTGCTGTCGCTGGTCTCGGCTTGTATCGCGCTGCCCTTGCTGCTGCGCGGCATCGACAAAAGTCCCGACGACAAGCGTCGTCAGGAAGTGCGCGATGCCTGGCGCAAGACTGCCGAAGCAGCGATCCATTCGCTGGAGACCGAAGAAGTCGTGCCGCAGGATGCTGCGCAAGCGGCGCTGGCGGCGGAGCTCAAGGCGCGGATCATGTCCGAATATCGCCATCAACTCGACGTTTTCAACGATTCTGCCGAAGCCCAGGCGCTGGCATTCCAGATGGACCTGCTTGAACGGCGACTGCGGTTGAAAGCGCTGCGCGCGCAACGCCTGGAACTGTACAGCCTCAGTCGTCAGCACCAGATTGGTGATGATGTGTTGCGAGAAGTGCTCGGGGAACTGGATTTGAGCGAGGCCAAGCTGGGACAGGTCAAATAACCGCTTGAGCGCTTGCAGCAGGAGTTCTGCCGCAAGCGCTCCGGGCTCACTTCTGGCGGGTGATGAAATCACGAATCCGTTCGGCGGCTTCGACGCATTCTGCCAGCGGCGCAACCAGCGCCATGCGCACCCGGCCTGCCCCCGGATTGACACCATCGACATCGCGAGACAGGTACGAGCCCGGCACCACGGTCACATGCTCCTGTTCGAACAGATCACGGCAAAACGCCGCGTCATCGCCTTTTACGTTCGGCCACAGATAGAAGCTGCCATCCGGGCGCTGCACGTCCAGCACCGGGCTGAGAATGTTCAGCACTGCATCAAACTTCTCGCGATACAGCGCACGGTTGGCGCGCACGTGCACTTCGTCATTCCACGCAGCGACGCTGGCCATTTGAGTCTGCACCGGCATCGCGCAGCCGTGGTAAGTGCGGTAGAGCAGGAAGCCTTTGAGGATGTCGGCATCGCCGGCAACGAAGCCCGAACGCAAGCCCGGCAGGTTGGAGCGCTTGGACAGACTGTGGAACACCACGCAGCGCTTGAAGTCATTCCGGCCGAGTTCGACGCAAGCACTCAGCAGGCCGGGCGGCGGGGTCTGTTCGTCGAAGTACAGTTCGCTGTAGCACTCGTCGGCGGCGATCACGAAGTCGTACTGGTCCGCGAGGGCGATCAGTTTCTTCAGGGTCTCGACCGGAATCAGCGCGCCGGTCGGATTGCCCGGCGAGCACAGGAACAGAATCTGGCAGCGCTGCCAGATCTGCGGCGCTACCGCGTCGAAGTCCGGATTGAAGCCGTTTGCATCGAGGCACGGCAGGTAATGCGGCTTGGCCCCGGCGAGGAACGCCGCACCTTCGTAAATCTGATAGAACGGGTTGGGGCTGACCACCAGCGCATCATCGCCACGATTGACCACGGTCTGGGTGAAGGCGAACAGCGCTTCACGGGTGCCGTTGACCGGCAGCACGTTGCGCGTCGGATCGATCCAGCCGTTCGGCACACCGAAGCGCCGCTCGCACCAGCCGGCGATGGCTTCGCGCAGGGCCGGAATGCCGAGGGTGGTCGGGTATACCGCCATCTGATCCAGATTGTTCGCCAACGCTTCGGCGACAAAGCTCGGTGAACGGTGTTTCGGCTCGCCAATCGACAGCGCGATCGGGCGTTTGTCCGGGTTAGGCGTAACGCTGCCGAGCAGGGCGCGGAGCTTTTCGAACGGGTACGGCTGGAGCTGGTTCAGAGCGTTGTTCATGGGGGCCTCGGTCGATGTCGGAGGGCCCGGCGCAATATCAGCCTGGAACGAGCTCTGTGAGAGCGAGCCTGCTCGCGAAGAGGGTGGCTCATTCAACATTGGTGTGTGCCGAATGACCGCTTCGCGAGCAGGCTCGCTCCCACAGGATTTCATTGTCAGGCTGTCATTGGCGCTGGTCGGTCCGACAGGGAAAATTCATTGATTCAGATACTGATCCGCGAAAGCTTGATATCCGGTTCCTGATTGACGCTCAGCTGTTCGACGATCGCGTCCTGCAAGCGGCTGCACAGCAGCGGATCGGACAGCGGCTGGTTGTGTGCGTCGGTAATGAAGAACACGTCTTCCACGCGCTCGCCCAGGGTCGCAATCTTGGCGTTCTGCAGCGACAGGTCGAACTCGAGGAAAATCCCTCCGACCCGCGCCAGCAGGCCCGGCCGGTCAGGCGCGGTCAGTTCCAGCACGGTCACCGGACGCTGGGCGTCGTTGTGAATGGTGACCTGCGGGGCAAAGGCAAAATGCTTGAGCTGACGCGGCACCCGGCGCTGAATGATCGTCGGGTAGTCGTCCGGGTTGCGCAGGGCTTCGGTCAGGCCTTCGCGGATCTGCTTGATCCGCGTCGGGTTGTCGCCGATCGACTCGCCTTCGTTGTCGAGCACGATGTAGGTGTCGAGGGTGAACTGGCTGCTCGAGGTGATGACCCGGGCGTCGTGAATGTTCAGGTTGAGCTGGTCCATCGCTGCCACGGTCACGGCGAAGAAATCGTGCTGGTCCGGTGCATAAATGAAGATCTGCGTGCCGCCCTCGAACTCGCGTTGGGTGGTTTCCTTGATCAGCACCAACGGCCCGCCATCGACCGGTTGCTGCAGGATCGCATCGCTGTGCCAGGCTACATCGCCGGCGGTGTGGCGCAGGAAATAGTCATCGCCCAATTGCGCCCACAGTTGCTCGACGTCGTCCGGGTCGGTGCCGCCGCGCACCAGGATGTCCAGCGCCGCACTTTGCGTCTGGCGAATCTGTTCTTCGCGGTCCACCGGATTTTCCAGGCCCCGGCGCAGGGCCCGTTTGGTTTCGGTGTAGAGCTGGCGCAACAGGCTGGCGCGCCATGAATTCCACAGCGTCGGGTTGGTCGCGTTGATATCGGCCACGGTCAGCACATAGAGGTAGTCGAGGCGCGTTTCATCGCCGACCGCCTGAGCAAAGTCGTGGATCACCTGTGGGTCGGACAGATCCTTGCGCTGCGCAGTGGTGGACATCACCAGATGGTTCTGCACCAGCCAGACGATCAGGCGGCTGTCCCACACCGGCAACTGATGGCGCTGGCAGAACGCCTCGGCATCGACCGCGCCGATCTCCGAGTGATCGCCGTGCCGGCCCTTGCCGATGTCGTGGTACAGGCCTGCCATGTAGATCAGCTCAGGCTTGGGCAGCTTGGCCATGAGCTTGGCCGCCAGCGGAAATTTCTCCGAAACCTGGGTGTACTGCAGTTTGCGCAGGTGCTTGATCAGATTCAGCGTGTGCGCATCGACCGTATAGATGTGGAACAGGTCGTGCTGCATCTGCCCGACGATAAAGCCGAACTCCGGCAGATAGCGCCCGAGAATGCCGTAGCGGTTCATCCGCCGCAGATTGCGGTGGATGCCGATCTTGCACTTGAACAATTCGATGAACAGGCTGGTGTTGCGAATATCGTTGCGGAAGTTGTCGTCGATCAGGTGCCGGTGCTCGCGCAGCAGACGAATGGTGTCGGCGCGCACGCCTTTGATTTCCGGCTGCTGGGCCATCAGCACGAAAATTTCCAGCATGGCGAACGGCGTGCGGCGGAACACATTGTCATTGCGCGCTTCGATGTAGCCGTCATGCAGCTGGAAGCGTGAATTGATCGGTTGCGGCGGCGCTTCGTCTTCCGGGGCGAGGATGACTTCCTCGAAGTGCTGGATGATCAGATCGCTCAACTGGGCAATGCTCATCACCGTGCGGAAATACTGCTGCATGAAGTTTTCGACCGCCTGTTTGGCGTCGTCTCCTTCAAAACCGAGCAGGCCGGCAATGGTGCGCTGATGATCGAACAGCAAGCGGTCTTCGGAGCGGCCGGCGAGCATGTGCAGGGCGTAGCGCACTTTCCAGAGGAATTCCTGGGAGGAGGCGAGCAGGGCGTTTTCGCTTTCGACCAGAAACCCTTCGCCGGCGAGGGCGCGCAGGTTCAGGGTGCCGTACTGCCGGCGGGCCACCCACAAAATGGTCTGAATGTCGCGCAGGCCGCCGGGCGAGCCTTTGACGTTGGGTTCGAGGTTGTACTCGGTGTCGTTGTATTTGTGGTGGCGAGCCTTCTGTTCGGCACGCTTGGCGAGGAAGAATTCCTTGGCTGGCCACATGTGCGAGGTGCTGGTCACTTCGATCATGCGCTGGCGCAGACGCTCGGGGCCGCAGATGGTGCGGCTTTCCATCAGGTTGGTGACCACCGTCAGGTCGGCGCGGGCCTCTTCTGCGCATTCGTCGACCGAGCGCACGCTCTGGCCGACTTCCAGACCGATGTCCCACAGCAGCGTCAGAAAGCGCTCGATGGAATCGCGGAAAACTTCGTGGTCGGCACTGTCGAGCAGAATCAGCAGATCAATGTCGGAATACGGGTGCAACTCGCCGCGACCGTAGCCGCCCACTGCCACCAGAGCGATATCGGCGTCTTCGCTCCAGTTGAACTGCTCCCAGGCCTTTTGCAGGATGTTGTCGACAAACCAGGCGCGGTCCTCGATCAGGCGGCGGATATCGCGGCCATTGCGAAAACGTGTGTCGAGGACCTCCCGGGCCTGGCGGATCGCCTTCTTGAACGCCGCGATGGGACTCGCTTTGAGGGCCAGTTCAGCCTGGAACTGACCGCGGTCGAAGAGTTCGGGATCCACCTGCGGCATCGATTGGCTTTCCTTCTATAGGCTGGGAACGTTCTGGGTGTCAGGCCGAGATGCGCGCGATGGTGTCATCGCTGCGCAAGGTGAAGATCTCGTAGCCGGTGTCGGTGACCAGCAGGGTGTGTTCCCACTGGGCCGAGAGCTTGCGGTCCTTGGTGATCGCGGTCCAGCCGTCGCCCAGCACCTTGGTGTCGGCCTTGCCCTGGTTGATCATCGGTTCGATGGTGAAGGTCATGCCAGCCTTCAGTTCCATGCCGGTGCCGGCGCGACCGTAGTGAAGGATCTGCGGTTCTTCGTGGAAGACCTTGCCGATACCGTGGCCGCAGAACTCGCGCACGACCGAGAATCCGTTCTTTTCCGCGTGCTTCTGGATCACTTCACCGATGTCGCCAAGGCGGCAGCCGGGTTTGACGATCTCGATCGCCTTGTACATGCATTCCTGGGTGACTTGCGACAGGCGCTCGGCCCAGACCGGCACTTCGCCGACGTGAAACATGCGGCTGGTGTCGCCGTGGTAGCCGTCCTTGATCACCGTGACGTCGATGTTCAGGGTGTCGCCATTCTTCAGTGGTTTGTCGTTCGGGATGCCGTGGCAGACCACATGGTTGATCGATGTGCAGATCGACTTCGGGTAGCCCTTGTAGTTGAGCGGGGCGGGGATGGCCTGCTGCACATTGACGATGTAGTCGTGGCAGATCTGGTTGAGCTGATCGGTGGTCACGCCCGGTTTGACATGTTCGGCAATCATTTCCAGCACATCGGCGGCCAGTTTGCCGGCGACACGCATGCCAGCGATGTCCTCGGGGGTTTTGAGGTTGACGGTCATACAGGCTCTCTCTGCGCTCGGCGGCGCTTACGGATACGAATTGGGTGGCAAGCGTACATTTTGCGACCCTGAAAAACGCGATTCTACCAGACGGGAGGCGCAAATCCGCGTCTGCATGTCTGGCTTGTGCCTATACAATGGTGCCCATCGAGCCGATTCCAAGGGGGCTGCGCCCATGTCACTGGTGCGAATACAGATTCCGGGTTCCGTTTCTGCGCACCCTGTGGTATAAAATGCGCCGCTTTCCGGGTATGCCCCGAAAAGCTTAAATCCACACACGTGTCGACACGATGACCTGGGTGCCTTGGGCTTTATGCCTCTGGTTGGTCATTGGGATACGTGGAGGCCAAACCCGACTTATCAAGGAACTATCATGTCCCAAGTCAACATGCGCGATATGCTGAAGGCCGGTGTGCACTTCGGTCACCAAACCCGTTACTGGAATCCGAAAATGGGTAAGTACATTTTCGGCGCGCGTAACAAGATTCACATCATCAACCTTGAAAAAACCCTGCCAATGTTCAACGAAGCTCTGACTTTCGTAGAGCGTCTGGCCCAGGGCAAAAACAAGATTCTGTTCGTCGGCACCAAGCGTTCCGCTGGCAAGATCGTTGCTGAAGAAGCAGCACGTTGCGGTTCGCCGTACGTCGATCACCGCTGGTTGGGCGGCATGCTGACCAACTTCAAGACCATTCGTGCTTCCATCAAGCGTCTGCGTGACCTTGAAGTTCAAGCCGAAGACGGTACTTTCGCCAAGCTGACCAAGAAAGAAGCGCTGATGCGCTCCCGTGATCTTGAGAAGCTGGATCGTTCGCTGGGCGGCATCAAGGACATGGGTGGTCTGCCAGACGCACTGTTCGTGATCGACGTTGACCACGAGCGCATCGCGATCACCGAAGCCAACAAGCTGGGCATCCCGGTCATCGGCGTTGTCGATACCAACAGCAGCCCGGAAGGCGTTGACTACATCATCCCAGGCAACGATGACGCCATCCGCGCTATCCAGCTGTACATGGGTTCGATGGCTGACGCAGTTATCCGCGGTCGCAACAATGTTGCTGGCGGTACTGTTGAATTCGCAGCTGAAGAAACTCAGGCTGCAGCTGAGTAATCGACGCCCCTGGCGTTGACTCAGTAAGCAAAAAGGGGGCTTGGCCCCCTTTTTGCCACCTCGAAAACCATTTGTCGGCGCCCACGTCTGTATTTGTCATGTGCGGCAGCCAACATGGGTGGTTCGGGAAGAATTGAACGCCCGTTCGATCGGGTGGAATGGTTGAAAACCTATCCAAGAGGAATTTGAAAATGGCAGCAATTACTGCAGCGTTGGTCAAAGAACTGCGCGAGCGTACCGGCGAAGGCATGATGGATTGCAAGAAAGCCCTGGAAAAGGCTGACGGCGACATCGAAAAAGCCATTGATGACATGCGTGCTTCGGGCGCGATCAAGGCTGCGAAAAAAGCCGGCAACGTTGCCGCTGAAGGCGCAATCGCCATCAAATCGAATGACAAGGCAGCCGTGCTGCTGGAAGTCAACTCGCAGACCGACTTCCTGGCCCTGCAAGACGACTTCAAGAACTTCGTTGCTGCCAGCGTAGAAAAAGCTTTCGACGACAAACTGACCGACGCAGCTCCGCTGATCGCCGCTCAGGAATCGGCTCGTGAAGCTCTGGTTGCCAAAGTCGGCGAGAACGTCAACATCCGTCGTCTGGTACGCGTAGAAGGTGACGTTGTCGGCACTTACCTGCACGGTAACAAGATCGGTGTTGCTGTTGTCCTGAAAGGCGGTGACGTCGAGCTGGCCAAAGACATCGCTATGCACGTTGCTGCAAGCAACCCTGAGTTCCTGCTGCCTTCGCAAGTCTCCGACGAAGCGATCGAGCGTGAGAAAGCTGTGTTCCTGCAGCTGAACGAAGAAAAGATCAAAGGCAAGCCAGAAAACATTGTTGAGAACATGGTCAAGGGCCGTATCAGCAAGTTCCTGGCAGAAGCGAGCCTGGTCGAGCAGGCGTTCGTCAAGAACCCTGAAGTCAAGGTTGGCGAGCTGGCCAAGAAAGCCGGCGCAGAAATCGTTTCCTTCACTTACTTCAAAGTAGGCGAAGGCATCGAGAAGCCGGTCGACAACTTCGCTGAAGAAGTTGCTGCCCAGCTGGCTGCCGCCAAGCAATAAGACGGTTTTTCAACTGTCGCCCGAAAGAGGCTGCCCGCTCACGCGCGCAGCCTCTTTTCAGATGGGGTGCCAATTTTTTATTTGGTTTCCACCCGGAACTGACTTACAAAGCCATGTTCCGATGGCGCTGCAGCAGCGCCAAGCTAGAGTGAACGCCAGCTGTAAACAGCTCGCAAAGAATTTTAAATACGCCGCAGGAGAGATTCGCAATGGCTCAGCAGGGCAGTGGTTATCAGGCTCGCTATAAACGCATTCTACTCAAGCTTAGCGGCGAGGCCCTGATGGGCTCGGAAGAGTTCGGGATCGATCCTAAGGTGCTGGATCGCATGGCGCTGGAAGTCGGCCAACTGGTCGGCATTGGCGTGCAGGTCGGTCTGGTGATCGGTGGTGGCAACCTGTTCCGTGGCGAAGCCCTGAGCAAAGCCGGTATGGATCGGGTAACAGGCGACCACATGGGCATGCTGGCCACTGTGATGAACGCCCTGGCCATGCGCGATGCGCTGGAACGTGCCAATATCTCGGCTATCGTCATGTCGGCCATTTCCATGGTCGGTGTGACCGATCACTACGATCGCCGCAAAGCCATGCGCCACCTGAACTCCAAAGACGTCGTGATCTTCGCGGCCGGTACCGGCAATCCGTTCTTCACCACGGATTCGGCAGCCTGCCTGCGTGCAATCGAAATCGACGCCGACGTTGTGCTCAAGGCCACCAAGGTTGATGGCGTGTACACCGCAGACCCGTTCAAAGACCCGCATGCCGAGAAGTTCGATCATCTGACTTATGATGAAGTGCTGGATCGCAAGCTGGGCGTAATGGATCTGACTGCTATCTGCCTGTGCCGCGATCACAAGATGCCGCTGCGCGTATTCAACATGAACAAGCCCGGCGCCCTGCTGAACATTGTGCACGGCGGCGCTGAAGGGACTTTGATCGAGGAAGGCCAACAATGATCAACGAAATCAAGAAAGACGCCCAAGCGCGTATGCAGAAATCCCTGGAATCTCTGAACCACGCGTTCGGCCAGATTCGTACCGGCAAGGCTCACCCGAGCATCCTCGGCAGCGTCATGGTGCCTTACTACGGCACTGACACTCCGCTGAGCGGCGTTGCCAACGTCACCGTGAAAGATTCGCGCACCCTGCAGGTCGTGGCCTTCGAGCGCAACATGCTCGCTGCCGTCGACAAGGCGATCCAGAGCGCCGGGCTGAACCTCAACCCGACCAACCTGGGCGAGTTGCTGCTGATCCCGATGCCGGCCCTCACCGAGGAAACGCGCAAAGGTTTCACCAAACAGGCGCGCAGCGCAGCGGAAGACGCGCGCGTTGCTGTGCGCAACATCCGTCGTGATGCCTTGGGCGAGCTGAAGAAACTGGTCAAGGACAAGGAAATCAGTGAAGACGAAGAACGTCGTGCCATCGCTGATATCGACAAGCTGACCAAGGAATCCGAGGCCCAGATCACCAAGGCCACGGACGAGAAAGAAAAAGACCTGATGGCCGTATAAGGGTCGAGCTTTAAATGGACAAGACCAAGCAGACTGCGCCGTCCGCGGTGCCGCGCCATGTCGCGATCATCATGGATGGCAATAATCGCTGGGCGAAAAAACGCTTTATGCCGGGTGTCGCCGGGCATAAAGCGGGCGTGGATGCTGTGCGGGCGGTGATCGAGGTGTGCGCTGAGGCCAAGGTCGAAGTCCTGACCCTGTTCGCCTTCTCCAGTGAAAACTGGCAGCGCCCGGCCGATGAAGTCAGCGCCTTGATGGACCTGTTCTTCAAGGCGCTGCGTCGTGAGGCCAAGCGCCTTAACGACAACAACATCAGCCTGCGCATCATTGGTGATCGCTCGCGTTTCCACCCTGAGCTTCAGGCGGCAATGCGCGAAGCCGAGGCCATGACCGTCGGTGCCAACCGCTTTGTTCTGCAGATTGCTGCCAATTACGGCGGCCAGTGGGACATCGCGCAGGCCGCGCAGCGTCTAGCACGTGAAGTCCAGGCCGGGCACTTGCGCCCGGAAGACATCACTCCGGATCTGCTGCAGACCTGCCTGGCTACCGGCGATCTGCCGTTGCCTGACCTTTGCATCCGTACCGGTGGCGAGCACCGCATCAGCAACTTCCTGCTGTGGCAGCTGGCCTACGCCGAGTTGTACTTCTCCGACCTGTTCTGGCCGGACTTCAAACACGACGCCATGCGCACCGCGCTGGCCGATTTCGCTTCGCGCCAGCGTCGCTTCGGTAAAACGAGCGAACAGGTCGAAGCTGGAGCCCGGGTTTAATGCTTAAACAACGAATCATCACTGCACTGATCCTGCTGCCGATTGCCTTGTGCGGGTTTTTCCTGCTCAAAGGTGCCGGCTTCGCGCTGTTCATCGGTCTGGTAGTCAGCCTCGGTGCCTGGGAATGGGCGCGTCTGGCGGGCTTTACCGCGCAGTCGTTCCGCGTCGGTTTTGCTGCCGTGGTCGCTCTGATGCTGTTCGTCATGTATGTGCTGCCGGGGCTTGCTCCCTGGGTGCTCGGTGCATCGGTGATCTGGTGGGCGGTTGCTACGTATCTGGTGCTGACGTATCCACGCTCCAGCGCGCATTGGTCCACGGCGGCGACCAAGCTGCTGATCGGCCTGCTGATCCTGCTGCCTGCGTGGCAGGGCCTGGTGCAGATCAAGCAATATCCGTTGGGCAACTGGTTGATCATGGCCGTGATGGTGCTGGTCTGGGGCGCGGACATCGGTGCTTACTTCTCCGGGCGCAAGTTCGGCAAGCGCAAGCTCGCGCCGCACGTCAGCCCGGGCAAAAGCTGGGAAGGCGTCTACGGTGGTCTGGCGCTGAGTCTGGTGATTACTGCGATTGTCGGGCTGGTGCGCGACTGGACCGTGGCCGAGCTGCTCAAAGGCTTGATCGGCGCTGCGGTGATTGTCTTCATTTCCGTGGTCGGTGACCTCACCGAGAGCATGTTCAAGCGTCAATCCGGCATCAAGGACAGCAGTAATCTGCTGCCCGGTCATGGCGGCGTGCTGGATCGCATCGACAGTCTGACCGCAGCCATTCCGGTGTTCGCCGTATTGCTCTGGATGGCTGCGCCGTGAGTCGTCCCCAGCAGATTACCGTGTTGGGTGCGACCGGTTCGATCGGTCTGAGCACTCTGGATGTGATTGCCCGTCATCCAGAGCGTTATCAGGTTTTTGCATTGAGTGGTTTCACCCGTCTTGGCGAATTGCTCGCGCTGTGCGTTCGTCATGTGCCGCAGTTTGCGGTGGTGCCCGAAGGCCCCGCCGCGCGTGGGTTGCAGGATGACTTGCGTGCAGCCGGCTTGCCGACTCGCGTCCTGGTGGGCGAGGAGGGCCTTTGTCAGGTTGCCTCCGCGCCTGAAGTCGACGCGGTCATGGCGGCCATTGTCGGTGCGGCGGGTTTGCGTCCGACGCTGGCTGCGGTGGAGGCGGGCAAGAAAATTCTGCTGGCCAACAAAGAAGCGCTGGTGATGTCCGGCGCTCTGTTCATGCAGGCCGTGCGCAAGAGCGGTTCGGTACTGCTGCCGATCGACAGTGAGCACAACGCGATTTTTCAGTGCATGCCCGCGGATTTCGCGCGCGGCTTGAGCTCGGTGGGTGTGCGGCGGATATTGCTCACAGCCTCTGGCGGTCCTTTCCGGCAGACGCCGATGGCCGAGCTGGCAGATGTTTCGCCTGAACAGGCTTGCGCGCATCCGAACTGGTCCATGGGGCGCAAGATATCCGTAGATTCGGCGAGCATGATGAACAAGGGCCTTGAGTTGATCGAAGCCTGCTGGTTGTTCGATGCCAAACCGGCTCAGGTCGAAGTGGTGATTCATCCGCAAAGCGTGATCCACTCCCTGGTCGATTATGTCGATGGCTCGGTGCTGGCGCAGTTGGGTAACCCGGACATGCGCACACCGATCGCCAACGCCCTGGCCTGGCCTGAGCGGATCGATTCCGGCGTTCCGCCACTGGATCTGTTCGCCATCGCGCGACTGGATTTCGAGGCGCCCGATGAAAGCCGCTTCCCCTGCCTCCGTTTGGCTCGGCAGGCGGCCGAAGCTGGTGACAGCGCGCCGGCGATGCTCAACGCAGCCAACGAAGTGGCCGTGGCGGCGTTTCTCGACGGACGGGTTCGCTACCTGGAAATCGCGAGTATCATCGAGGAAGTTTTGAATCTGGAGCCGGTGGTGGCGCTGAGCGACCTCGATGCCGTGTTTACGGCGGATGCCAAAGCGCGAGTGCTGGCTGAGCAGTGGTTGAGTCGGCACGGCCGATAGTTTTTTGTAACGCAACGGCGACACGCGACACTGAACAGGATTGCGGAGAAAGTAGATGAGCGCGCTCTATATGATTGCCGGCACCCTGATCGCCTTGGGTGTGCTGGTCACCTTCCATGAATTCGGCCACTTCTGGGTCGCGCGTCGCTGTGGCGTCAAGGTTCTGCGGTTCTCTGTGGGATTCGGCATGCCGCTGCTGCGCTGGCACGACAAGCAAGGCACCGAGTTCGTGGTCGCCGCGATCCCTCTGGGCGGCTACGTCAAGATGCTCGACGAGCGCGAAGGCGAGGTGCCGGTTGATCAACTCGATCAGTCGTTCAATCGCAAATCGGTACGTCAGCGTATTGCCATTGTCGCTGCCGGTCCGATTGCCAACTTTCTGCTGGCGTTAGTGTTCTTCTGGGTCTTGGCGATGCTCGGCAGCGAGCAGGTGCGTCCGGTCATCGGCGCGGTCGAGTCTGGCAGCATTGCCGCCAAGGCGGGTCTGAACGCTGGCCAGGAGATTGTCTCGATCGATGGCGAGCCGACCTCGGGTTGGGCTGCGGTCAATCTGCAACTGGTGCGTCGTCTCGGTGAGAGCGGTGCAATTCAATTGCTGGTGCGCGAGCAGGGTTCGACGGCAGAATCGCCGCGCACGCTGGCACTGGATAACTGGCTCAAAGGTGCCGACGAGCCGGATCCGATTCGCTCGCTGGGTATCCGTCCCTGGCGTCCGGCCTTGCCGCCGGTGCTTGCCGAGCTCGATCCGAAAGGCCCGGCTCAGGCGGCGGGGCTGAAAACCGGCGATCGCTTGCTGGCGCTTGATGGTCAGCCGCTGGATGACTGGCAACAAGTGGTCGATACCGTTCGTACGCGTCCTGATACCAAAATCATGCTGCGCGTCGAGCGCGACAGTGCTCAAATCGACGTCCCTGTGACGCTGGCGGCGCGCGGTGAAAGCAAAGCGCCAAGCGGTTATCTGGGCGCTGGCGTGAAAGCTATCGATTGGCCGCCGGAAATGATCCGCGAGGTCAGTTATGGCCCGCTGGCCGCGATTGGCGAGGGCGCCCGTCGCACTTGGACCATGAGCATTCTGACGCTGGATTCACTGAAGAAAATGCTGTTCGGCGAGCTCTCGGTAAAAAACTTGAGTGGACCGATAACCATTGCTAAAGTGGCGGGCGCTTCTGCCCAGTCGGGCGTCGCTGATTTCCTGAATTTCCTTGCTTATCTGAGTATTAGCCTGGGCGTTCTGAATTTGCTGCCCATTCCTGTACTGGATGGGGGGCATTTGTTGTTTTATCTGATCGAGTGGGTGCGTGGTCGCCCCTTGTCGGATCGGGTGCAAGGTTGGGGGATACAGATCGGTATCAGTTTGGTGGTCGGGGTGATGTTGCTTGCTCTGGTCAACGATCTGGGTCGACTGTAACGCTTCGCTGAATTGCGAATCTGCCGCATTTTGCGGCAGTTTGTTTATTGCCAGTTGGAATAAGAAAGGACTTCATGAAACGTCTGCTGCTAACTGCGGTTCTCACCGTATTGATGATCGCCGAAGTTCACGCCGAGTCCTTCACTATCTCTGATATTCGCGTCAATGGCCTCCAGCGGGTCTCCGCGGGTAGCGTCTTTGGTGCCTTGCCGTTGAACGTCGGCGAGCAGGCGGATGATCGTCGCCTGGTGGAATCCACTCGTGCGTTGTTCAAAACCGGTTTCTTTCAAGATATCCAGCTGGGCCGCGAAGGCAACGTTCTGGTCATCACCGTGGTCGAGCGTCCATCGGTCGCCAGTATCGAGATCGAAGGCAACAAGGCCATCTCTACTGAAGACCTGATGAAGGGCCTCAAGCAATCCGGTCTGGCCGAAGGCGAGATCTTCCAGCGCGCCACCCTCGAGGGTGTGCGTAACGAACTGCAACGTCAGTACGTCGCCCAGGGGCGCTATTCGGCTACCGTCGACACCGAAGTGGTTTCGCAGCCGCGTAACCGCGTGGGTCTGAAGGTGAAGATCAACGAAGGTACCGTCGCCGCCATCCAGCACATCAACGTGGTAGGCAACACGGTTTTTCCTGAGGAAGACCTGACCGACCTGTTCGAGCTGAAAACCACCAACTGGCTGTCGTTCTTCAAGAACGATGACAAATATGCCCGCGAAAAACTCTCCGGTGACCTGGAGCGTCTGCGTTCCTACTATCTGGACCGCGGCTATATCAACATGGACATCGCTTCGACCCAGGTATCGATTACCCCGGACAAGAAGCACGTCTATATCACCGTCAACGTCACCGAAGGCGAGAAGTACACCGTTCGTGACGTCAAGCTCAGCGGTGACCTGAAAGTCCCTGAAGATCAGGTCAAGTCGCTGTTGCTCGTGCAGAAAGGCCAGGTGTTCTCGCGCAAGCTGATGACCACCACCTCTGAATTGATCACCCGTCGTCTGGGCAACGAGGGCTATACCTTCGCCAACGTCAACGGCGTGCCTCAGCCGCACGATGATGACCACACTGTGGACATCCTCTTCGCTGTCGATCCGGGCAAGCGTGCCTATGTCAACCGCATCAACTTCCGTGGCAACACCAAGTCCGAGGACGAAGTGCTGCGTCGGGAAATGCGTCAGATGGAAGGCGGCTGGGCTTCGACCTACCTGATCGACCAGTCCAAGACCCGTCTGGAGCGTCTGGGCTTCTTCAAGGAAGTCAACGTTGAAACGCCGGCCGTGCCAGGTGTCGATGACCAGGTTGACGTCAACTACGCCGTTGAAGAACAGGCTTCCGGTTCGATTACCGCCAGCGTTGGTTTCGCGCAGAGTGCCGGTCTGATCCTCGGTGGTTCGATCACCCAGAACAACTTCCTCGGCACCGGTAACCGCGTCAGCATCGGCCTGACGCGCAGCGAATACCAGAGCCGCTACAACTTCGGCTACGTGGACCCGTACTGGACCGCCGATGGCGTGAGCCTGGGTTACAACGCGTTCTATCGCACCACTGACTACGACGAACTCGACACCGATCTTTCGAGCTACGCGGTAGACAGCCTGGGCGCCGGTGTCAACGTCGGCTACCCGATCAGTGAGACTTCGCGTCTGACCTTCGGTGCTTCCGTTCAGCAGGACGAAATCAGTACCGGTAGCTACACCGTCGACGAGATTTTCGACTTCGTTAACAAGGAAGGCGACAAATACCTGAACTTCAAGGCGTCTGCCGGCTGGTCCGAATCCACCTTGAACAAAGGCGTACTGCCGACCCGTGGCCGGTCCCAGAGCCTGACTCTGGAAACCACCATCCCGGGTAGCGACCTGTCCTTCTTCAAGCTTGATTACCGTGGCCAGCTGTTCCAGCCGATCACTGAAAACTACACCATGCGCCTGCACACCGAACTGGGTTATGGCGACGGTTACGGTTCGACCGACGGCTTGCCTTTCTATGAAAACTACTATGCGGGTGGCTTTAACTCCGTACGTGGCTTCAAGGACAGCACGCTGGGTCCACGCAGTACACCGAGCCGCGGTGCAGCTGTAACGGGTAACTCGGGTACACTTGCCGATCCGGATCAGGATCCGCTGCCATTCGGTGGTAACGTGTTGATTCAAGGTGGCGTTGAAGTGTTGTTCCCGCTGCCGTTCGTGAAAGATCAGCGTTCTCTGCGGACCTCGGTGTTCTGGGACGTGGGTAACGTATTTGATTCCAAGTGCGACAAGACGACCAACGCGAGCGCGGGTTCGACGTCCAGCACTCAGTGCAACGACATCAGCCTGAGCAACATGGCCAGTTCCGTAGGTGTCGGCGTGACCTGGGTCACCGCACTGGGGCCTTTGAGCTTCGCCCTGGCGATGCCGGTCAAGAAACCGGATGACGCTGAAACTCAAGTGTTCCAATTCTCCCTCGGCCAGACGTTCTAAGCGTCTGACCCAAGATAACGACAATGGATTTTGTAGGAGTGCATCGTGCGTAAGTTGACTCAATTGGTTCTCCTGGCCTCCGTACTGGTGGCAGGCCCGGCGTTCGCCGACATGAAAATTGCCGTGCTGAACTATCAGATGGCACTGCTGGAATCCGACGCGGCGAAGAAGTACGCCGTGGATGCCGAGAAGAAGTTCGGCCCGCAGCTGACCAAGCTGAAAACCCTGGAAAGCAGCGCCAAAGGCATTCAGGACCGTCTGATGGCCGGTGGAGACAAGATGCAGCAGGGCGAGCGTGAGCGTCTGGAGCTGGAATTCAAGCAAAAGGCCCGTGACTTCCAGTTCCAGTCCAAGGAACTGAACGAAGCCAAAGCCGTGGCTGACCGCGAGATGCTCAAGCAGCTGAAGCCGAAGCTGGACAGCGCCGTGGAAGAAGTCATCAAGAAAGGTGGTTTTGACTTGGTGTTCGAGCGTGGCGCAGTCATCGATGTCAAACCTCAGTACGACATCACGCGCCAGGTTATCGAGCGCATGAATCAGCTGAAGTAACCCATGACCGTGACTATCAGGCTCGGCCAGTTGGCCGAGCACCTCGGCGCCACCCTGCGTGGCGACCCCGAGGCGCAAATTACTGGGCTAGCCACTTTGCAAGAGGCTGGCCCAGCTCAGTTGAGCTTTCTGGCAAATCCCCAATACCGCAAATACCTGGCCGGTTCGCAGGCGGCAGCGTTGCTGCTCAAAGAGGCCGATGCCGAAGGTTTTGCCGGTAACGCACTGGTGGTGCCGGACCCTTATCTGGCCTACGCGCGTATCTCGCACCTGTTCGATCCAAAGCCGAAGGCTCCTGCGGGTATTCATCCGACAGCGGTGATCGCGGCGGACGCGGTGGTTGACCCGAGTGCCAGCATCGGTCCGTTCGTGGTGATCGAACCCGGCGCGCGCGTTGCTGCACAGGTCACGCTGGGCGCGCATTGCGTGGTCGGCGCGCGCAGCGAAATCGGTGAAGGCGGCTGGCTGGCTCCGCGCGTGACGCTGTATCACGATGTGCGCATCGGCAAGCGTGTGGTTATTCAGTCCGGCGCAGTGATCGGCGGTGAGGGCTTCGGCTTCGCCAACGAAAAAGGCGTATGGCAGAAAATCGCCCAGATCGGTGGTGTGACCATCGGCGATGATGTCGAGATCGGCGTGAACACCGCCATCGACCGCGGCGCTCTGGCCGATACCGTGATTGGCAATGGCGTCAAGCTCGACAACCAGATTCAGATCGCACACAACGTCCAGGTCGGTGACCACACCGCCATGGCCGCGTGCGTCGGCATTTCCGGCAGCACCAAAATCGGCAAGCACTGCATGCTCGCCGGTGGTGTCGGTCTGGTCGGCCACATTGATATCTGCGACAACGTTTTCCTGACCGGAATGACCATGGTGACCCACTCGATTACCGAGCCGGGCGCCTATTCTTCCGGTACAGCCATGCAACCGGCGGCCGAATGGCGCAAAAGCGCGGCCCGTATCCGTCAGCTCGATGACATCGCGCGGCGGTTGAAACAGCTGGAAAAGCGCGTAGGGGAAGTGACCCCTGACGGCAATGCTTCATCTGATGGCTGATACCATTTCCATATCAAGTGTGCACAGCCTCTAGACTGCCTCCTTGATTTGCTAGAGGAGTGCGCGTCAGTCGCGCTCCCAATCTTTACATAGGCTTTCCCCTGAATGATGGACATCAACGAGATTCGCGAATACCTGCCTCACCGTTACCCGTTCCTGCTGGTGGACCGGGTGGTGGAACTGGACACTGAAGGCAAGCGAATTCGCGCCTACAAGAATGTCAGCATCAATGAACCGTTCTTCAATGGTCACTTCCCAGCGCATCCGATCATGCCGGGCGTGCTGATCATCGAAGCGATGGCTCAGGCTGCCGGGATCCTCGGTTTCAAGATGCTCGACGTCAAACCGGCCGACGGCACCCTGTATTACTTCGTCGGTTCCGACAAGCTGCGCTTCCGCCAGCCAGTCAAGCCGGGCGATCAGTTGATCCTTGAAGCGACCTTCATCAGCTGCAAGCGCAAGATCTGGAAGTTCGAGTGCCAGGCTTCGGTGGACGGCAAGCCGGTCTGCTCGGCAGAAATCATCTGTGCGGAACAGAAAGTATGAGTTTGATTGACCCTCGCGCAATCATCGATCCGTCCGCCGTTCTGGCTGACGGCGTCGAGGTCGGCCCGTGGTCGATCATCGGCGCAGGTGTGGAAATCGGCGAGGGTACCGTGATCGGGCCGCACGTGATCCTCAAAGGGCCGACCCGCATTGGTAAGCACAATCGCATCTACCAGTTTTCTTCGGTAGGCGAAGACACCCCGGATCTGAAGTACAAAGGCGAGGAAACCCGCCTGGTGATCGGCGACCATAACGTCATCCGCGAAGGCGTGACCATCCACCGTGGCACCGTTCAGGACCGTTCGGAAACCACCCTGGGTGATCACAATCTGATCATGGCCTATGCCCACATCGGCCATGACAGTGTCATCGGCAACCACTGCATTCTGGTCAACAACACTGCGTTGGCCGGGCATGTACACGTTGACGACTGGGCGATCCTCTCCGGTTTCACCCTGGTGCATCAGTACTGCCACATCGGCGCCCACAGCTTTTCCGGCATGGGCACGGCGATCGGCAAGGATGTTCCGGCGTTCGTCACCGTATTCGGTAACCCGGCCGAAGCGCGCAGCATGAACTTCGAAGGCATGCGCCGTCGCGGTTTCAGCGAAGACGCGATTCATGCGCTGCGCCGCGCCTACAAAACTGTCTACCGCCAGGGCCTGACGGTCGAGCAGGCGCTGGCCGAACTGGCCGAGCCGTCTGCGCAGTTCCCTGAAGTCGCCGTGTTCCGCGATTCGATCCAGGCGTCGACTCGCGGCATCACCCGCTGATCATGGCCAGTCTGCGTATTGCGCTGGTGGCGGGTGAGGCTTCCGGTGACATTCTCGGCGCTGGCCTCATGCGTGCGCTCAAGGCTCAGAACCCGGCAGTCGAGTTCATTGGCGTCGGCGGTCCGTTGATGCAGGCCGAAGGCCTGACTTCGTACTTTCCCATGGAGCGCTTGTCGGTCATGGGCCTGGTCGAGGTTCTTGGTCGTCTGCGTGAGTTGCTCAAGCGCCGCAAAGACTTGATTGCCACGCTGATCGCCGCCAGACCGGACGTGTTCATCGGTATCGATGCGCCGGATTTCAACCTCAATATCGAACTCCAGCTGCGCCAGGCCGGGATCAAGACCGTGCATTACGTCAGCCCGTCGGTATGGGCGTGGCGTCAGAAACGGGTGTTGAAGATCCGCGAAGGCTGCGATCTGATGCTGACCCTGCTGCCGTTCGAAGCGAAATTCTACGAAGAGAAAGGCGTGCCGGTGCGTTTCGTCGGCCACACCTTGGCCGATACCATTCCGCTGCAAGCTGATCGCGCCGCCGCCCGCGCCGAGCTGGGTTTGCCCGACGGTCCGCTGGTGGCATTGATGCCCGGCAGTCGTGGCGGTGAAGTCAGTCGCCTCGGCGCGTTGTTCCTTGATACTGCCGAACGGCTGCGCGGCATGCGTCCGGGCGTGCGCTTTGTCATCCCCTGCGCCAATCCGGAACGCCGCGTGCAACTCGAAGCGCTGCTGGCCGGCCGGGATTTGCCGGTGACTTTGCTTGATGGCAAATCGCATCTGGCCCTCGCCGCGTGCAACGCCGTGTTGATCGCGTCAGGCACGGCTACCCTTGAAGCACTGCTGTACAAGCGGCCGATGGTGGTGGCGTACCGGTTGGCGCCGCTGACGTTCTGGATTCTCAAACGCATGGTCAAGAGCCCGTACGTGTCGCTGCCCAACTTGCTCGCCCAGCGCTTGCTGGTGCCGGAGTTGTTGCAGGATGATGCGACTGTCGAGGCCTTGGCGCAGACACTGTCGCCATTGATCGATGGCGGCGAGGAACAGACCCGCGGCTTCGACGAGATCCACCGCACGCTGCGGCGCGATGCTTCCAATCAGGCGGCGCAAGCCGTCCTTGACCTGATCGGCAAACCACAATGAGCAAGACAAGCATGCAAATGGGCCTGGATTTCACTCTGGTTGCCGAAGTCGAAGAACTGGTTGCCGGTGTCGATGAAGTCGGTCGTGGTCCGTTGTGCGGTGCGGTGGTGACAGCTGCGGTAATTCTCGATCCGAACCGGCCGATCCTCGGCCTCGACGATTCGAAAAAGCTCACCGAAGCCAAGCGCGAAAAGCTCTATGACGAGATCTGCGAAAAGGCCCTGAGCTGGTGCATCGCCCGCGCCGAAGTCGAAGAAATCGACGATCTGAATATCCTCCACGCGACCATGCTGGCCATGCAGCGCGCGGTTGCCGGTCTGCATATTCAGCCGAAACTGGCGATGATCGACGGCAACCGCTGCCCGCATTTGCCGATGCGTGCCGAGGCGGTGATTCAGGGCGACGGCAAGGTGCCGGCGATCGCGGCGGCGTCGATTCTGGCCAAGGTCAGTCGTGATCGCGAAATGGCGGCGTTCGAATTGATCTACCCGGGTTACGGCATCGGCGGCCACAAAGGCTATCCGACGCCCGTTCATCTGGAAGCACTGGCGCGGCTCGGCCCGACGCCGATTCACCGCCGCTCGTTCGCCCCGGTGCGCCTGGCTTACGAGGCGCGGGAAAGCCTGACGCAGGTTTAGGCGCAAGGCTGATGTTTTATTCGAGGCCCGGTACAATCCGGGCCTCGTTGTCTCTATGTAACTGGACAGGATCACTATGCCGGCTTCATTCGTTCATCTACGCCTGCACACTGAATACTCCCTGGTCGACGGGCTGGTGCGGATCAAGCCGCTGGTCAAAGCGCTGACTGCCATGAACATGCCGGCGGTCGCGGTCACCGACCAGAACAACATGTGTTCCCTGGTCAAGTTCTACAAAAACGCCATGGGTGCCGGGATCAAGCCGATCTGCGGCGCCGACCTGTGGCTGGCGAACAAGGACCCGGACGCACCGCTGAGCCGCCTCAGCCTGCTGGTGATGAACGCTCAGGGGTATCGCAATCTCACCGAACTGATCTCGCGGGGCTTCATTGAAGGCCAGCGCAACGGCATGGTCATCGTCGAGCGCGAGTGGGTGGCGGAGGCCAACGAAGGCCTGATCATGCTGTCCGCCGCCAAAGAAGGCGAGATCGGCATGGCGATGATCGGCGGCAATCCGGCGGAAGCCGAAGCGCTTGCGCGTGAGTGGATGGCGGTGTTCCCGGATCGCTTCTATCTGGAGATCCAGCGCACCAACCGCCCCAACGACGAAGAACAACTGCACGGCGCCGTGGCGCTGGCCGACAAGCTTGGCGCACCGCTGGTGGCGACCAACGATGTGCGCTTCATCAAGCAGGAAGACTTCGCCGCGCACGAAACCCGTGTGTGCATCGGTGAAGGCCGCGCCCTCGACGACCCGCGTCGGTCCAAGAATTACAGCGATCAGCAATACCTGAAAAGCGCCGAGGAAATGCTCGAGCTGTTCAGCGATATTCCCGACGCTATCGAAAACACCGTCGAGATCGCCAAGCGCTGCAACATCGAAGTGAAGCTGGGCACGCACTTCCTGCCCAACTTCCCGATTCCCGATGGCATGACCATCGACGAATATTTCCGCAAGGTCTCTTTCGAAGGTCTCGAAGAGCGCCTGTCGGTGCTGCTGCCCAAGGACACCACCGAAGACTACGAAGCCAAGCGCCAGGTCTATGTCGACCGCTTGAATTTCGAGCTGGATATCATCATCCAGATGGGCTTTCCCGGTTACTTCCTGATCGTGATGGACTTTATCCAGTGGGCCAAGAACAACGGCGTACCGGTGGGGCCGGGTCGTGGGTCGGGTGCCGGATCGCTGGTGGCTTACGTACAGAAGATCACCGACCTCGACCCGCTGGAATACGACCTGCTGTTCGAACGTTTCCTCAACCCGGAACGGGTCTCGATGCCCGACTTCGACGTCGACTTCTGCATGGACGGTCGCGACCGCGTGATCGACTATGTGGCCGAGAAATACGGCCGCAATGCGGTAAGCCAGATCATCACCTTCGGCTCCATGGCCGCCAAGGCTGTGGTCCGTGACGTGGCGCGAGTGCAGGGCAAGTCCTACGGCCTGGCGGATCGTCTGTCGAAGATGATTCCGTTCGAAGTCGGCATGACCCTGGAAAAAGCCTACGAGCAGGAAGAGATCCTGCGTGACTTCATCAAGGTCGATGAAGAAGCGGCGGAAATCTGGGAGATGGCGCGCAAGCTCGAGGGCGTGGTGCGTAACGTCGGCAAACACGCCGGTGGTGTGGTGATCGCACCGACCAAGCTGACCGACTTCTCGCCGATCTATTGCGACGAGGCCGGCGACGGTCTGGTAACCCAGTTCGACAAGGACGACGTTGAGGCCGCCGGTCTGGTGAAGTTCGACTTCCTCGGTCTGCGTACGCTGACGATCATTGACTGGGCGCTGAAAACCATCAATCGCGACCGCGCCAAGGTCAACGAGCCGCCGCTCGATATCGCCTTTATTCCGCTGGACGACAAACCGACCTACCAACTGCTGCAAAAAGCAGAAACCACGGCGGTGTTCCAGCTTGAATCCCGGGGCATGAAGGAGCTGATCAAAAAGCTCAAGCCCGACTGCCTGGAAGACTTGATCGCACTGGTGGCACTGTTCCGTCCGGGGCCGCTGCAATCGGGCATGGTGGACGACTTCATCAACCGTAAGCACGGTCGCGCCGAACTGGCCTATCCGCACTCCGACTACCAGTACGACGGCCTCAAGCCGGTACTGGCACCGACTTACGGCATCATCCTGTATCAGGAACAGGTGATGCAGATTGCCCAGGTCATGGCCGGTTACACCCTCGGCGGTGCGGACATGCTGCGTCGGGCGATGGGTAAGAAAAAGCCTGAAGAAATGGCCAAGCAGCGCGGCGGTTTCATTGAGGGTTGCGCGACCAACGGCATCGACGCCGATCTTGCCGGTAACATTTTCGATCTGGTGGAAAAATTCGCCGGTTACGGCTTCAACAAATCCCACTCCGCCGCTTACGGTCTGGTGTCATACCAGACCGCTTGGCTGAAAGCCCATTACCCGGCGCCGTTCATGGCCGCGGTGCTCTCGGCGGATATGCACAACACCGACAAGGTCGTGACCTTGATCGAAGAAGTGCGGACGATGAAGCTGCGCCTCGACGCGCCGGATGTGAACACTTCGGAGTTCAAGTTCACGGTGAACGACGACGGCCGCATCGTTTACGGCCTCGGCGCGATCAAAGGCGTCGGTGAAGGTCCGGTGGAAGCGATTACCGAAGCTCGTCAGGCCGGCCCGTTCAAGGATCTGTTCGATTTCTGCGCGCGGGTCGATCTCAAGCGCATCAACAAGCGCACCCTCGACGGCCTGATCCGCAGCGGCGCGCTGGATCGTCTCGGCCCGTATTTCCACGACGAGCAAAAGGCCTATCAAGCCAACATCGACCGTAACCGCGCGGTACTGCTGGCGGCGATGGAAGAAGCGATCAAGGCTGCCGAGCAGACCGCGCGTACCCACGACAGCGGCCACGCCGACCTGTTCGGCGGCTTGTTCGTCGAAGAAGATGCCGACGTTTATGCGTCCCATCGCAAGGCCAAGGAACTGACCCTCAAGGAACGCCTCAAGGGTGAAAAAGACACCCTGGGCCTGTACCTGACCGGTCACCCGATCGACGAATACGAAGGCGAGATCCGCCGTTTTGCCCGTCAGCGCATCATCGACCTGAAACCGGCGCGCGACACACAGACGGTGGCAGGGATGATCATTGCCCTGCGCGTGATGAAGAACAAGAAGGGCGACAAGATGGGCTTCATCACCCTCGACGACCGCTCCGGGCGGATCGAGGCGTCGCTGTTTGCCGATGCGTTTCATTCGGCGCAGTCGCTGCTGCAGACCGACGCGATGGTGGTGGTTGAAGGCGAGGTCAGCAACGACGACTTCTCCGGCGGCCTGCGCCTGCGGGTCAAGCGGGTGATGAGCATGGAGGATGCGCGGACCAATCTGGCCGAGAGTCTGCGCTTGAAGCTGCACACCCAGGATTTGAAAGGCGATCAGCTACGCTGGTTGGGCGAACTGCTCAAGCGTCATCGCGGCGCGTGCCCGGTGACCATGGAGTACACCAGCCCCGACGCGAAGACCTTGCTGCAGTTCGGCGAGACCTGGCGGATCGACCCGGCGGATACGTTGATTCAAGCCCTGCGTGACCAGTTCGGGCGAGACAACGTCTTCCTCCAATACCGTTGACCGGCAGGTGCCATCATTGCGCTTGCCCGCAACCTGGATTTTTAATCTCGACCTCAGCGCGCCTCTCCCTTAAGGTAGGGCGCGAATAGACAACCGGCCGGCCCAAGCTCATTTGGGACACGACCCAAGACGGACGCCTATGAACCCGAATTTTCTAGATTTCGAACAGCCGATCGCCGACCTGCAAGCCAAGATCGAAGAGTTGCGCTTGGTCGGTAATGACAATTCGCTGAATATCGGCGATGAGATCTCCCGCCTGCAGGACAAGAGCAAGACGCTGACCGAAGACATTTTCGGCAAGCTGACTAGCTGGCAGATCGCACGCCTGGCGCGTCACCCGAAACGTCCTTACACCCTCGATTACATCGAGCACATCTTCACTGAGTTCGACGAATTGCACGGCGACCGTCACTTCTCCGACGACGCTGCCATCGTTGGTGGTATCGCCCGTCTGGAAGATCAGCCGGTGATGATCATCGGTCACCAGAAGGGCCGTGAAGTGCGCGAGAAAGTCCGCCGCAACTTCGGCATGCCGCGTCCGGAAGGCTACCGCAAGGCCTGCCGTCTGATGGAGATGGCCGAGCGCTTCAAGATGCCGATCCTGACCTTCATCGACACCCCGGGTGCCTACCCTGGCATCGACGCTGAAGAGCGCAACCAGAGCGAAGCGATTGCCTGGAACCTGCGCGTGATGTCGCGCCTGAAGACTCCAATCATCGCCACCGTTATCGGTGAAGGTGGTTCCGGTGGTGCACTGGCCATCGGCGTTTGCGATCAGCTGAACATGCTGCAGTATTCGACCTACGCGGTGATCTCGCCGGAAGGTTGCGCATCGATTCTGTGGAAAACTGCCGAGAAAGCGCCGGATGCTGCTGAGGCGATGGGCATCACTGCCGAGCGCCTGAAAGGCTTGGGCATCGTCGACAAGGTGATCAGCGAGCCACTGGGCGGCGCGCACCGTGATCCGGCTGCTGCCGCCGCTTCGATCCGTGCCGAGCTGAGCTCGCAGTTGGCGATGCTGAAGAAGTTCGATAACGAAGCGCTGCTCAAGCGCCGTTATGATCGTCTGATGAGCTACGGTCTCTAAGTCGAGCGCAATACCCATGTGGGAGCGGGCTTGCTCGCGAAAGCGGTATCACAGTCGACGAATGTGTTGAATGTTGAGACGCCTTCGCGAGCAAGCCCGCTCCCACATTTGATTGGGGCATAGAGGCGGATATGAGTCAGCGTTCGATGGATTTGCCTTCACGGCTTCTGCTGAACCTTGAGCCCTGGCGCCACGCCGCTCACTGGCGCATCGCTTTCTCCGGCGGTCTCGATTCCACCGTCCTCTTGCATCTGCTCGCCACTCTGGCGAAAAGCCAATCCCTCCCAGCGCTAAGCGCCATCCACATCCATCATGGCCTCCAGGCTGCGGCCGATGCGTGGCCGCAACATTGCCAGGCGGTTTGCGATGCGCTGGATGTTCCGTTGCGCGTGGAGCATGTGACGGTGCAGTCGGGGGCGAGCATTGAGCGGGCGGCGCGGGATGCGCGTTATGCGGTGTTCAGTTCACTGACACAGGCCACTGACGTGCTGCTGACCGCTCAGCACCGCGACGATCAAGCGGAAACGCTGCTGTTTCGGCTGTTGCGCGGTGCCGGTGTACGCGGACTCGGCGCAATGCCGCAGCGGCGCCCAGTGGGGCAGGGCACGCTGGTTCGACCGTTGCTCGACGTCAGCCGCGCCGAGCTGGAAAGTTATGCACAGGCGCATCAGTTGCGCTGGATTGAGGACCCGTCGAACCAGGACCGGCAGTTTTCGCGCAACTATCTGCGCCATCAAGTCATGCCGGTTCTCACCGAGCGCTGGCCGCAAGCACAGGCGAGCATGGCGCGCACGGCTGGGCATCTGCGTGAGGCGCAGGGCTTGCTCGATGAGCTGGCGCAGATCGATCTCGCACAAGCCGAAACGGTCCATGAATTCGCTTGGCTGGGTGTGCCATCCCTGGAGCTGACATCATTGAGGGCATTGTCTGACGCACGCCAGCGAAATGCCCTCAGCCACTGGCTCGAACCGTTGACCCGGCTGCCAGATGCTGACCATTGGTCGGGTTGGACAACGCTGTGCAATGCCGGCGCCGACGCTTCACCGATCTGGCGTCTGGCCGACGGAGAGCTGCACCGCAGCGTCGGTCGCGTCTGGTGGCTGAGCGGCAATTGGTTGCGCACGCCAGTGAGCGGCTTCGACTGGCAGACCCCGACTTCAGCGCTACGCTTGCCGGATAACGGACGCGTCATGCTCCACGGGCATGCTCCATCCGGGCCTTTGCGTATTGCCTACCGGCAGGGCGGTGAGGTCATGCAACTGGCCGAGCGCGGCAGCCGTGATCTCAAGCGTCTGCTCAACGAGCGCGCGGTACCGGCCTTCGTGCGTGGCAGATTGCCGCTGCTGTTTCGTGGCGAAGAATTGCTCGCGGTGGCGAACCTGCCGGGTCTGGATGGTCAGATACACGAAGGCTGGACATTGCACTGGCAGCCAAGTGGTGAAGATCTGGGTTTGAGCTGAAAGGAGCATTCCGGTAGACTACGCTCCCTTCTTGATACAACTTCTGTGGATTCGCCTGAATTGCAGGAGTTGCCGATTACCAAGCAGTCTTTGCTGGGCGATTCCAAAAAATGTGTAGCGAGCAACGTACCGGTGTTTCATCTGCCGGTCTGTCACAACGCGGCGGTTTTTTCGAAAGGTGCACTGTGATTAATGCAGGTGATCGGGGGCTTCGGCCTTCCTTCGCTTTCCCCGGCGGCTCGTTCCGCTTTAACGCAGACTTCTAGGGTTTTTCATGACGCGCTACATATTCGTCACGGGCGGTGTTGTTTCTTCATTGGGGAAAGGCATTGCCTCGGCTTCATTGGCGGCTATCCTGGAGGCGCGGGGGCTTAAGGTCACCATGCTGAAGCTGGATCCGTACATCAACGTCGATCCAGGCACCATGAGTCCGTTCCAGCACGGTGAAGTGTTCGTCACCCACGACGGCGCCGAGACCGACCTGGATCTGGGGCACTACGAGCGGTTCATCCGCACGACCATGACCCAGAACAACAACTTCACCACCGGCCGTGTCTACGAGCACGTGCTGCGCAAAGAGCGCCGTGGCGACTATCTGGGTGCAACCATCCAGGTGATCCCGCACATCACCGACGAAATCAAGCGCCGCATCATCAAGGGTGCCGGTGACGCAGACGTGGCGATGGTCGAGATCGGTGGCACCGTCGGTGACATCGAGTCGCAACCATTCCTCGAAGCCATCCGCCAGTTGCGTTTCGAAGTCGGCGCCAAGCGCGCGATGCTGATGCACCTGACGCTGGTGCCGTACATCGCCACCGCTGGCGAAACCAAGACCAAGCCGACCCAGCACTCCGTCAAGGAACTGCGTTCGATCGGTCTGCAGCCAGACGTGCTGGTGTGCCGTTCCGATCACCCGATCGACGTGTCCTCGCGTCGCAAGATCGCGCAATTCACCAACGTTGAAGAGCGTGCGGTGATCGCCCTGGAAGACGCCGATACCATCTACAAGATCCCGGGCATCCTGCATTCGCAGGGTCTGGACGATTTCGTCGTAGAGCGTTTCGGTCTGCAGTGCGGCAGCGCCGACCTGTCCGAGTGGGACGCAGTGGTCGATGCCAAGCTGAACCCGGAACACGAAGTGACCATCGCCATGGTCGGCAAGTACATGGAACTGCTCGACGCCTACAAGTCGCTGATCGAAGCGATGAGCCATGCCGGCATCAGCAACCGCACCAAGGTCAACCTGCGCTACATCGATTCCGAAGACATCGAGAACCAGGGCACTGCGCTGCTCGAAGGTGTCGACGCGATTCTGGTGCCGGGCGGCTTCGGTCTGCGCGGCGTGGAAGGCAAGATCACTGCCGTTCAGTACGCTCGCGAAAACAAGGTTCCGTACCTCGGTATCTGCCTGGGCATGCAAGTAGCGGTCATCGAGTTCGCCCGTAACGTGCTGGGCTGGAAAGATGCCAACTCCACCGAGTTCGATCGTGCCAGCGGCCATCCGGTTGTCGGTCTGATCACCGAGTGGGAAGACGCCACCGGCGCTGTCGAAGTGCGTACCGAAGCGTCCGATCTGGGCGGCACCATGCGCCTCGGCGCGCAGGATTGCCTGCTCGAGCCGGGCTCCAAAGTGCACGATTGCTACGGCAAGGATGTGATCGTCGAGCGTCACCGTCACCGTTACGAAGTGAACAACAACCTGCTGCCGCAGATCATCGAAGCCGGCCTGAAAATCTCCGGTCGTTCCGCCGATGCTGCGCTGGTCGAAGTGGTAGAAGCGCCGGATCATCCATGGTTCGTCGCTTGCCAGTTCCACCCTGAGTTCACCTCGACCCCACGCGACGGTCATCCGCTGTTCAGCGGTTTCGTCAAAGCCGCGTTGGCTCAACACCAGAAGAAGGCGTAACCCGATGGCACAGAAGATCATCCGCGTCGGCGACATCGAGATTGCCAACGACAAACCCATGGTGCTGTTCGGCGGCATGAACGTGCTGGAAAGCCGTGACATGGCCATGCAGGTTTGCGAAGAGTACGTGAAGGTCACCGAAAAACTCGGTATCCCATACGTGTTCAAGGCCAGCTTCGACAAGGCCAACCGGTCTTCTGTGACTTCGTATCGCGGTCCTGGCCTGGAAGAGGGCATGCGCATCTTCCAGGACATCAAGCAAGCCTTTGGCGTGCCGATCATCACCGACGTCCACGAGCCGGATCAGGCTGCGGTCGTCGCTGAAATCTGCGACATCATTCAGCTGCCGGCCTTCCTGTCGCGTCAGACCGATCTGGTCGTCGCGATGGCCAAGACCAATGCCGTGATCAACATCAAAAAAGCCCAGTTCCTCGCGCCTCAGGAAATGAAACACATCCTGAACAAGTGCGTCGAAGCGGGTAACGATCAGTTGATCCTCTGCGAGCGCGGTTCGAGCTTCGGCTACAACAACCTCGTGGTCGACATGCTCGGCTTCGGCATCATGAAGCAGTTCGAGTACCCGGTATTCTTCGACGTGACCCACGCGCTGCAAATGCCTGGCGGTCGTGCCGACTCCGCCGGTGGTCGTCGTGCCCAGGTTCTGGATCTGGCCAAGGCCGGCATGAGCCAGTCGCTGGCGGGTCTGTTCCTCGAAGCGCACCCGGATCCGGACAACGCCAAATGCGACGGTCCTTGCGCCTTGCGTCTGGACAAACTGGAGCCATTCCTGGCCCAGCTCAAAGCTCTGGATGAACTGGTGAAGAGTTTTCCGACGGTAGAAACCGCGTAACACTCGATTCTCCGGTAAAGTACCGCACGATTTGTCGCTCAGGCCCTCGGGCTTGAGCGCTGTCGTCTGCAAGTCTGCCCGCTGTACCTCGCTTGCCGACGATAAAGATTTCCTCTAGCTGCGTCGTTTTCGTCAACTTTGGAGTGTTTACAACAATGGCAAAAATCGTCGACATCAAAGGTCGTGAAGTTCTCGACTCCCGTGGCAATCCCACCGTGGAAGCGGACGTGCTTCTCGACAACGGCATCATCGGCAGCGCCTGCGCGCCGTCCGGTGCATCCACTGGCTCGCGTGAAGCACTCGAGCTGCGTGATGGCGACAAGAGCCGTTACCTGGGCAAGGGCGTGCTCAAGGCGGTAGCCAACATCAACGGTCCGATCCGCGATCTGCTGCTGGGCACTGACCCGAGCGACCAGAAAGCGCTGGACCAGGCGATGATCAAGCTCGACGGTACCGAAAACAAAGCGACCCTGGGCGCCAACGCCATCCTCGCCGTGTCCCTGGCTGCGGCCAAGGCGGCTGCGCAGGATCAGGACCTGCCGCTGTACGCACACATCGCCAACCTCAACGGCACCCCGGGTGTGTACTCGATGCCGGTACCGATGATGAACATCATCAACGGTGGCGAGCACGCCGATAACAACGTCGACATCCAGGAATTCATGGTCCAGCCAGTTGGCGCCAAGTCTTTCTCGGAAGGTCTGCGCATGGGCACCGAGATTTTCCATCACTTGAAAGCCGTGCTGAAGGCCCGTGGCCTGAGCACTGCCGTTGGCGACGAAGGCGGTTTCGCACCGAACCTGGCGTCCAACGAAGACGCGCTGAAAGTGATCTCCGAAGCTGTGGCCAATGCCGGTTACAAGCTGGGCACAGACGTGACCCTGGCGCTGGACTGCGCCGCGAGCGAGTTCTACGAAGACGGCAAGTACAACCTGTCCGGTGAAGGCCAGGTGTTCACTGCTGAAGGTTTCGCCGACTACCTCAAAGGCCTGACCGAGCGTTATCCGATCATCTCCATCGAAGACGGTCTGGACGAGTCCGACTGGGCCGGCTGGAAAATCCTCACCGACAAGATCGGCGAGAAGACCCAGCTGGTGGGCGACGACCTGTTCGTGACCAACACCAAGATCCTGAAAGAAGGCATCGATAAAAAGATCGCCAACTCGATCCTGATCAAGTTCAACCAGATCGGCACCCTGACCGAAACCCTGGAAGCCATCCAGATGGCCAAGGCTGCCGGCTACACCGCAGTGATCTCGCACCGCTCCGGCGAAACCGAAGATTCGACCATTGCCGATCTGGCCGTGGGCACCTCGGCTGGCCAGATCAAGACCGGTTCGCTGTGCCGCTCCGACCGCGTTTCCAAGTACAACCAACTGCTGCGTATCGAAGAGCAGTTGAACGGCAAGGCCAAGTACAACGGCCGCGCCGAGTTCCGCGGTTAAGCGCAACCTGATCAAAGGACACCGGATTGTGTCGGAAAAGTCGTGACAGCGATGGATTTGCCACTAATCTGATGCCTTAAGCACAAGCCTGGATCTTTCCAGGCTTCGTGCTATCAGATGCTGCAACATTATGCGTGGCTGTCTTTTTTCACTGGATACCTGATATTCGATGCGCAGTCCTTACTGGTTGTTTCTTGTTTTGCTCTTGCTGCTGGCCGGTCTGCAGTACCGCCTGTGGGTGGGCAATGGCAGTCTGGCGCAGGTCGCCGAGCTGAAACAGCAGATCGCCGACCAACATGCCGAAAACGAAGGCCTGCTGGAGCGCAACCGGGTGATGGACGCTGAAGTCAGCGAGCTGAAGAAAGGCATGGAGACCGTTGAAGAGCGGGCTCGTCACGAACTGGGCATGGTCAAGGACGGCGAAACCCTTTACCAGTTGGCCCAATGATCAATTCCCTGCCGGCCTTCTGGGCCGTGATTCCTGCCGCGGGCGTCGGTGCCCGAATGGCCGCGGACCGTCCCAAGCAATACCTGCAACTGGGCGGGCGCACAATTCTCGAACACAGCCTCGGCTGTTTCCTCGATCACCCGAGCCTCAAGGGCCTGGTGGTCAGTCTTGCTGTCGATGATCCCTATTGGCCGAATCTGGCGTGCGTCAACGATTCGCGCATTCAGCGGGTTGATGGCGGGGCGGAGCGTTCCGCTTCGGTGCTCAATGCCTTGCTGCACCTGCATGCGCAAGGTGCCGACGATGACGATTGGGTGTTGGTGCACGATGCTGCGCGACCGAATCTGAGTCGCGATGATCTCGACAAGTTGCTTGCCGAACTCGCGGAAGACCCGGTCGGTGGTCTGTTGGCGGTGCCCGCTCGCGACACGCTCAAACGCGTTGATAAAAACGGTCGTGTGGTTGAAACGGTGGATCGCAGCGTGATCTGGCAGGCATATACACCGCAGATGTTCCGCCTCGGTGCGTTGCATCGGGCGTTGGCCGACAGCCTGGTTGCGGATGCCGTGATAACAGATGAAGCTTCGGCGATGGAATGGGCCGGTCTGGCACCGCGTCTGATCGAAGGGCGGGCGGATAACCTCAAGGTGACCCGGCCGGAAGATCTGGAGTGGTTGCGCCAGCGGTGGGCGAATCGCCGCTGAGGTTTGTGGTCGCTGTGCCATTGCCTTCGCGAGCAGGCTCGCTCCCACAGTGGGAATACATTCAGCTGTCGAACTCGGTCAATTGTGGGAGCGAGCCTGCTCGCGAAAGCGGTCGCACAGGCAACCAATAACTCAAAGCTTGTACTCCGGCCTTTCAGCCAGCCCCACCTTCAAATAATCCACCAACTTGCGCACCTTCGGCGACAAATGCCGCTGCTGCGGATACAGCGCCCACACCGCCGTATTCGGCGGCTGATGCGCCTCGAGCAAGGAAATCAGCGCGCCACTGTGCAAATGCTCGAGCACGTAATAGTCAGGCAACTGACACAGACCGACACCCTGAAGCGCCGCATCCAGCACCGCCTGCCCACTGTTGCAACGCCAGTTACCTTGCACCCGCTGGGAAAACTCCCGTCCGTTCTGTTCCAGTTGCCAGATATCCGAACTGCCGATCAGGCAATTGTGCCGACTCAATTCCGACAGACTGTGTGGGCGCCCGTACCGTTCCAGGTAGGACGGCGATGCGCACAGGTACATTCTCCGTGGCGCCAGGCGTGTCGCAACCAAGCGTGAATCCTGTAGCCGTCCCAAGCGAATCGCCAGATCCAGCCCTTCATGCACCAGCTCCAGTTGGCGATTGCTCAGCTCGATATCGATACGCAGCTGCGGGTAAAGCCCCATGAAGCGAGTCACCAGCGGCACGATAAAGCGTTCGCCATAGGCCACCGCGCAGGTCATGCGCAGCATGCCTTTCGGTTCGCTGGTCAGATCGCCTACCGCGCGCAAGGCTTCTTCGCGACCGTCCTGCAGGCGCTGGCAATGTTGCAGGAAAGTCTGCCCGGCTTCGGTCAACGTAACTCGCCGGGTGCTGCGGTAGAGCAGGCGCGTCTGCAAACGCTCTTCGAGCCGTACGATTTGTCGACTGATGTGCGAGGAAGAAACTCCAAGACGCTCGGCAGCGGCGGTGAATTGGTTGCATTCGGCGACGGCAACGAACTCGTCGATGCCTTCCCAGCGGTTTTCCGACACTTGGATTATCCCTGTATGGCAATAATGTTTTGCTTTCGCCCGGATTATTCCTCAGAGCGCGCTGAACTACACTGTCTGTCTGCTTTTTTATTCACTGGATTCACTGGAGAGTCAGCATGATCAAGTCGCGCGCCGCCGTTGCCTTCGAGGCCAAGAAGCCGCTGGAAATCGTAGAAGTCGATGTCGCCATGCCCAAGGCTGGTGAAGTGTTGCTGCGCGTCGTCGCTTCCGGGGTGTGCCACACCGATGCCTACACGTTGTCCGGTGCTGACCCGGAAGGCATCTTCCCGTCGATCCTTGGTCACGAAGGCGGCGCCATCGTTGAAGCGATCGGTGAGGGCGTGACCTCGGTTGCCGTCGGTGATCACGTCATTCCGCTGTACACCCCGGAATGTGGCCAGTGCAAATTCTGCAAGTCGGGCAAGACCAACCTCTGCCAAGCCATTCGTGCCACCCAAGGCAAAGGCCTGATGCCGGATGGCACTTCGCGCTTTTCCTACAAGGGCGAAACGATTTTCCACTACATGGGCACATCGACGTTTTCGGAGTACACCGTACTGCCGGAAATTTCCGTAGCGAAGATCTCCAAAGACGCGCCGCTGGAAAAGGTCTGCCTGCTCGGTTGCGGCGTGACCACCGGCATCGGCGCCGTGCTCAACACTGCCAAGGTCAAGCCAGGTGACACCGTGGCCATCTTCGGTCTCGGTGGTATCGGCTTGTCGGCGGTGATCGGCGCGGTGAAAGCCAAGGCTGCGCGCATCATCGCCATCGACATCAACCCGGCCAAGTTCGAAATCGCCAAACAACTCGGTGCCACTGATTGCGTGAACCCGAAAGACTACGATCGTCCGATTCAGGAAGTGATCGTCGACATGACCGATGGCGGCGTCGACTTCTCCTTCGAGTGCATCGGCAATGTGCAACTGATGCGCGCCGCGCTTGAGTGCTGCCACAAAGGCTGGGGCGAGTCGGTCATCATCGGCGTTGCCGGTGCCGGGCAGGAAATCGCCACCCGCCCATTCCAGTTGGTCACCGGTCGCGTCTGGCGCGGTTCGGCGTTCGGCGGCGTGCGTGGCCGTACTGAATTGCCGAGCTACGTCGACATGGCCCAGAGCGGCGAGATCCCGCTGGATACCTTCATCACCCACACCATGGGCCTGGAAGATATCAACAAGGCGTTCGACCTGATGCACGAAGGCAAGAGCATCCGCACAGTCATTCATTTCTAAGGAGCAGCGGCAAGCTACAAGCCACAAGCTGCAAGCAGGCGCAACGCCCTCTTGCAGCTTGAAGCTCGCAGCTTGCGGCTGAAGTGCTATGAATCTGGAAAACATTTCCTGCCAGAAGAGTTTCGGTGGCTGGCACAAGCGCTACCGCCATCGTTCCGAAGTGCTGAATTGCGACATGGTCTTTGCCGTGTACCTGCCGCCGCAGGCAGAGCAGGGCGGCAAGCTGCCGGTGCTGTACTGGTTGTCGGGGCTGACCTGCACCGATGAGAATTTCATGCAGAAGGCCGGTGCGATGCGCATGGCTGCGGAGCTCGGTCTGATCATCGTCGCACCGGATACCAGTCCGCGTGGCCCGGATGTCCCGGACGATGCGGGCAAGGCTTGGGACTTTGGTCTCGGCGCGGGGTTTTATCTGAACGCCACCCAGGAGCCATGGGCGCATCATTATCAGATGCATGACTATGTCGTGAAGGAATTGCCTGCACTGGTTGAAGCGCATTTCCCCGCGTCCGACAAGCGCAGCATCAGCGGCCACTCGATGGGCGGCCACGGTGCTTTGGTCTGTGCCTTGCGCAATCCTGGGCGGTATAGATCGGTGTCGGCCTTTTCGCCGATCACCCATCCGATCGATTGCCCGTGGGGGCAGAAGGCCTTTTCCAACTATTTGGGCGAAGACCGCTCGAAATGGAAAGAGTGGGACGCCTGTGTGCTGATCGCCGATGCGACCGAGAAGTTGCCGTTGCTGGTCGATCAAGGTGATCGCGATGATTTCCTGGCCACCCAGCTCAAGCCCGAAGCCCTGCAACACGCAGCAAAACAAGCGGGGCATCCGCTGGAGCTGCGCCTGCAACCGGGCTACGACCATAGCTATTTCTTCATCGCAAGCTTCATTGACGACCACTTGCAGCATCACGCGCGCGCTCTGCGCGGTTAATGCAGGTAGAATCACGCCCTGACAAAAATCGGGGCGTTTTTTTATGCGTATTGGCCACGGCTACGATGTGCACCGTTTCGCTGAAGGCGATTTCATTACTCTGGGCGGCGTGCAGATTGCACACAGCTTCGGGCTGCTCGCTCATTCCGACGGTGACGTCCTGCTGCACGCCTTGAGCGATGCCTTGCTCGGCGCTGCGGCGCTGGGTGATATCGGCAAACATTTCCCGGACACCGACCCGCAATTCAAGGGCGCCGACAGCCGTGTCCTGCTGCGTCATGTGGTCAGTCTGATCCACGCCAAGGGCTGGAAAGTCGGCAACGTCGACAACACCATTGTTGCCCAGGCGCCAAAAATGGCGCCGCATATCGAATCGATGCGCGCGCTGATCGCGGCGGATCTTCAAGTTGAGTTGGATCAAGTGAACGTCAAAGCTACCACCACCGAAAAGCTTGGCTTTGTCGGTCGCGAAGAAGGCATCGCCGTGCACTCCGTTGCCTTGTTGCTGCGCGCATGAATGAACTGCAATTGCTCGGCCCGCGGGCCTATGGCGAAGCGCTCGGCACAGCGGTACTGAAAGCCATTGCCGAAGATTTTCAGGTCGATGAAGTGCTGGATATTCCGTTCAGCGGTGACGGCGAACATCTGTGGATCTGGGTGGAAAAGCGCGGCCTCAATACCGAGGAAGCGGCGCGGCGTATCGCCAAAGCGGCGGGCGTGCCGTTGCGCACCGTCAGCTATGCCGGCCTGAAAGACCGTCAGGCCCTGACCCGACAGTGGTTCAGCGTGCAGTTGCCGGGCAAGGCCGATCCGGATCTGTCGGCGGCTGAAAACGACACGCTGAAGATTCTCAAGACCACGCGTCATAAACGCAAACTGCAACGCGGTGCGCATTCGGCCAACGGTTTCACGTTGCGCCTGACGCAATTCAATGGCGACAAGGACGCGATTGAACAGCGCCTGCAACTGATCGCCAAGCAGGGCATTCCCAATTATTTCGGCGCCCAGCGCTTCGGCCATGACGGCGGCAACGTCGTCGATGCGCGAGGGTGGGCGGCGCGCAAGGCTTTGCCCGAACAGCGCAATGTGCGTTCGCGCTTGCTGTCGACGGCGCGCAGCTTTCTTTTCAACCAGGTGCTGGCGGCGCGTGTCGCCGATGGCTCCTGGAACACCGCGCGGGTTGGCGATTTGCTGGCGTTTACTGACAGCCGCAGTTTTTTTCCTGCCGGTGAAGCCGAATGCAGCGACCCGCGTCTGGCAATTCTCGACCTGCACCCGACCGGTCCGCAGTGGGGCGAAGGTGACTCGCCGGCTGCTGGTGCTGTCCATGAACTGGAGCAGGAGATCGCCGCCCGCGAAGCGGAGCTGCGCGACTGGTTGATCCACGCCGGCATGAGCCATGAACGTCGCATCCTGCGGCTGCCCATTGGCGGGTTGACGTGGCATTATCCCCAACCTGACATTCTGCAACTGGAATTCGTCCTCCCGGCCGGATGCTTCGCCACCGTATTGGTGCGCGAGCTCGTTGATCTGGTGCCGGTGGGGCAGACGGACAGCCCATGCGTATTCTGATTTCTAACGACGATGGGGTAACCGCGCCCGGTCTTGCCGCGCTTTATGCTGCGCTGGCGGATTACACCGAATGCGTGGTTATCGCCCCGGAGCAGGACAAAAGCGGCGCCAGCAGTTCGCTGACGCTCGACCGTCCGCTGCACCCGCAATACCTGGCCAACGGCTTTATCAGCCTCAACGGCACACCGACCGATTGCATTCACCTGGGCCTTAACGGCTTGCTTGAGCGCGAAGCGGACATGGTGGTTTCGGGAATCAACCTGGGCGCCAACCTCGGCGACGACGTGCTGTATTCCGGGACCGTAGCGGCAGCCCTTGAAGGACGATTTCTCGAGCGCCCATCGTTTGCCTTTTCCCTAGTCTCGCGTCAGGTGGACAACCTGCCGACAGCGGCCTACTTTGCGCGCAAACTGGTCGAGGCCCACGCCGGGCTCGATCTGCCACCGCGCACGGTACTCAACGTGAACATCCCCAATCTGCCCATCGATCACATCCGTGGCATTCAGTTGACCCGCCTTGGCCATCGCGCCCGCGCGGCGGCGCCGATGAAAGTGGTCGATCCGCGCGGCAAGGCCGGTTACTGGATTGCTGCTGCCGGCGATGCTGAAGATGGCGGCCCGGGCACCGATTTTCATGCCGTGATGCAGGGCTATGTGTCCATCACGCCGTTGCAGCTCGATCGCACCTTCAATGATGCCTTCAGAAGTCTCGATGGCTGGCTGGGAGGGCTGAGCTGATGCGTGAACATGACGACCGCCTGCGTTGCGGAATTGGCATGACCTCCCAACGTACACGTGAGCGACTGATCCAGCGTCTGTATGAAGAAGGCGTGACGAACGCTAAAGTGCTGGAAGTGATCCGCCGCACCCCGCGTCATCTGTTTGTCGATGAGGCGCTGGCGCATCGCGCTTATGAAGACACCGCGCTGCCGATCGGCAACAACCAGACCATCTCCCAGCCTTACATGGTGGCGCGCATGAGCGAGCTGCTGCTGGAAGCGGGTCCGCTGGATAAGGTGCTGGAGATCGGCACTGGCTCCGGTTACCAGACGGCAGTGTTGTCGCAACTGGTTGAGCGGGTGTTTTCGGTCGAACGTATCAAGGTGCTGCAGGATCGCGCCAAGGAGCGTCTGGTCGAGTTGAACCTGCGCAACGTGGTGTTTCGCTGGGGCGATGGCTGGGAAGGCTGGCCGGCGCTGGCGCCGTACAACGGCATCATCGTTACCGCCGTGGCGACCGACGTGCCGCAAGCCTTGCTTGATCAACTGGCTCCAGGTGGACGCATGGTGATTCCGGTCGGCTCCGGTGAAGTACAGCAACTGATGCTGATCGTGCGCGAAGAACATGGCTTTTCCCGACACGTTTTGGGCGCTGTACGTTTCGTGCCTTTGCTCAACGGGCCACTGGCTTGAGCATTTGTACACAGGCGCTGAATTCCTTTCAACGGCGCCGGTCTTACACCGGCAGCCAGGTTTTAAACGCAGCGTACTTGCCATAGGCAAACGTGTGCGCCCGGTGATTTCGCTTCATTAAAGGTAAAGCCGGTTCGGCCCGTTATACTTGCGACACCTCATGCCGCAACGCGGCATTCAGAATTTTCAGCCACCACAAAGGGAGCGGCGGGTGAGTCTCACAGTCATTGCGCAGCGTATGGGTAACACGAGCTTTCAGCGCCTGGTGACTGGCCTTGTCTTGAGCACCTTGCTGGTCGGTTGCTCCAGCACCAAATCGAGCAACGTACGGGTTGTCGATCGCAATAATTCGGTCGCGCAACGTCCGACCGTTACTACCGGGCAATATGTAGTCCGTCCCGGCGATACCTTGTTTTCGATCGCCTTTCGTTACGGCTGGGACTACAAAACCCTCGCCGCCCGGAACAATATTCCTACGCCGTATACGATCCATCCGGGTCAGACAATTCGCTTCGACGGGCGCAGCGGTTCAACGCCGACAGCGGTGGTGAGCAACTCCAGTTCTTCACCTTCTTCGTCGAGTAAAACCACAGTAATCCGGCGCCAGGCGAATGGCACTACTACCACTACAACCACCGGTTCCAAAGGGGTTGTACCGTCCGTCGCGAGCAAACCTGCACCCGCTCCACTGCCTCCGGCAGGCCCGGCCCCGACCGGCTGGGGATGGCCATCTAATGGCGTTCTGATTGGAAAATTCTCTTCAAACGGTAGTTTGAATAAAGGAATTGATATCGCCGGAGATTTGGGACAGCCTGTTTTAGCTGCGTCTGATGGGACGGTCGTATACGCCGGGAGTGGCTTAAGGGGCTACGGCGAATTGGTCATCATCAAACACAGCGAAACCTACGTCAGTGCTTACGGACATAACCGCAGGCTGTTGGTTCGGGAGGGGCAGCAGGTCAAGGTCGGACAGACAATTGCCGAAATGGGGTCAACGGGTACAGACCGGGTGAAACTGCATTTTGAGATTCGCCGCCAAGGTAAACCTGTGGATCCGCTGCAGTTCCTGCCAAGACGTTGATTTGTAAGCCAGCCTGTTCCGTCGCGTAGAGGGGACAGGCTCCAGCGTTGCCAAGGATAAAGGCGTCGCTTGAGCTTGGGGTCGAACTCACCAAAGGACTATAACAATGGCTCTCAGTAAAGAAGTGCCGGAGTTTGACATCGACGATGAGGTTCTCCTTATGGAGACCGGCATCGATTCGGATTCGATGTTGAATGATGAAGGGGCTGCTCCACCTTCCGTTCGTTCCAAATCCAGACACTCCGCCACACTCAAACAACATAAATACATCGACTACACTCGGGCACTTGATGCCACGCAGCTGTATCTCAACGAAATCGGCTTTTCCCCTCTGCTCTCCCCGGAAGAAGAAGTTCATTTTGCGCGCTTGTCGCAAAGTGGCGATCCTGCCGGGCGCAAGCGCATGATCGAAAGTAACCTGCGGCTGGTGGTCAAGATCGCCCGGCGTTACGTCAATCGGGGGCTGTCGCTGCTGGATCTGATCGAAGAGGGCAACCTCGGCCTGATCCGTGCGGTGGAAAAGTTCGATCCCGAGCGCGGTTTCCGCTTCTCGACCTACGCGACCTGGTGGATCCGTCAGACCATCGAACGCGCGATCATGAATCAGACCCGGACCATCCGGTTGCCGATTCACGTGGTCAAGGAGCTCAACGTGTACCTGCGGGCCGCACGGGAACTGACGCAAAAACTCGACCACGAACCTTCACCCGAAGAAATCGCCAACCTGCTGGAGAAACCGGTGGGCGAGGTCAAGCGCATGCTCGGCCTCAACGAACGGGTTTCTTCGGTCGACGTCTCGCTGGGTCCGGATTCGGATAAAACCCTGCTGGACACCCTCACTGATGATCGTCCGACCGATCCGTGCGAACTGCTGCAGGACGATGACCTGTCGCAGAGCATCGATCAATGGCTGTCGGAACTGACCGATAAGCAGCGCGAGGTAGTTATCCGCCGCTTCGGCCTGCGCGGTCACGAAAGCAGTACGCTGGAAGATGTCGGCCTGGAGATCGGTCTGACCCGCGAGCGGGTTCGGCAGATCCAGGTGGAAGGCCTCAAGCGCCTTCGCGAGATCCTGGAGAAGAATGGCCTGTCGAGCGAGTCGCTGTTCCAATAAGCGCCTGATCGACCGCCCGCAAAAAGCCCCGGCTGATTCAATCAGCCGGGGCTTTTTGTTTATGCCTGTCTCGTGCTTCGGGTCTGGCAAGCGAGGTGCCAGACGAGCGGTCAGCATTTTCTGAGTTTGTAGTCTCGCGCTGTAAGCCTTTGCTTACTGTGTCGTAAGTTTTCGCTATTTTTACACTTCGGCAGAAGGCGATTGCAATCGCCGTCAATCGGTAACTTTCTGATTTAGATGATGATTTTTCACTTGTTATGTATTTATGTCAGCGTAGTCATTCACCTGAGCCTGATTGCTCCGCTGCGGAAACTCTCTAATATCAGGGCTGTGTCGACGGACAGACACGCCCTTCACGGAAGAGGGGAACGGACATCGCAGGAGGCGATTCATCAGGACGATGAAAAGGAATACAGGGAATAGGGAAAAAATGTGGGCGGGTCATACCGCCCCTTTTTTCGTCTGCAGAAAAGTAGAACCTGCAAAAGCAAAAAGGCCCGCAAGGGGCCTTTTCAGTCGAGCGCGGGGGTAGATCAGCGTTCGAGTTGTTCGATCTTGTTCGGCTTGCCATCCCACTCGGCAGAATCCGGGAGAGGATCCTTGCGCTCGGTGATGTTCGGCCAGATATCCGCCAACTCGGCATTGAGCTCGATGAAGTTTTCCATGCCGCTTGGGATCTCGTCTTCCGAGAAGATCGCCACAGCCGGGCATTCTGGTTCACACAGCGCGCAGTCGATGCACTCGTCCGGGTGAATCACCAGGAAGTTCGGGCCTTCGTAAAAGCAGTCCACCGGACAGACTTCTACGCAGTCGGTGTACTTGCACTTGATGCAGTTGTCGGTGACGACGAAGGTCATTTCTAATTTTCTCCTCAGGCGGCGGCAGCGTTGCCCCTTCACGGTTGGGGTCGCCAGGTTCGGGAGCGATACCTGCTGACCAGGCTATGAGCCAGCAGCATCCCGAACCGCGCGAGATTCTAACAGCTTGAAGCGAATTGCGTTATATCCGCTTCTTCAGTGCTTATATCCGCTTCTTCAGTGCATAGAGCATTTCCAGCGCACGGCGTGGCGTCATATCGTCCAGATCGACCTTGGCCAATTCATCGAGCACCGGATGTGGCAGCGAGGCGAACATATCGCTTTGCTGCGGTGGCGACGGTTTGCCTTTGGCTGCCGGTTTCGGCGCTTCGTGGGGCAGGGCGGTGTCTTCCAAGCGACTCAGATGCTCACGCGCACGCAGGATCACCTCGCTCGGCACACCCGCCAGTTGCGCCACTGCCAAGCCGTAGCTCTGGCTGGCCGGCCCGGGCAGAACGTGGTGCAGGAACACGATGCGTTCGTTGTGCTCGGTAGCATTCAGGTGAACATTAGCTACAAGAGGTTCGGCTTCCGGCAACACGGTCAGTTCAAAATAGTGCGTGGCGAACAGGGTGTAGGCGCGCAGATGAGCCAAGCGCTCGGCCGCCGCCCACGCCAGCGACAGACCGTCAAAGGTGCTGGTGCCGCGCCCGACTTCGTCCATAAGCACCAGACTGCGCTCGGTAGCGTTATGCAGGATGTTGGCGGTTTCGCTCATCTCGACCATGAAGGTCGAACGACCGCCGGCCAGATCATCGCTTGAACCGATGCGGGTGAAGATGCGGTCGACCAGCGACAACTCGCAACTGGCGGCCGGCACGAAACTGCCGATATGCGCCAGCAGCACGATCAAAGCGGTTTGCCGCATGTAGGTGGATTTACCGCCCATGTTCGGGCCGGTGATCACCAGCATGCGCGTGTTGTCGTCCAGACTCAGATCGTTGGCCACGAACGGTGTGGTGAGTACTTGCTCTACCACCGGGTGACGCCCCTGGGTGATGCGCATGCACGGCTCGCTGACGAAGCGCGGGCAGTTAAGGTCGAGGTTCAGCGCACGCTCGGCGAGGTTGCTCAGCACATCCAGTTCGGCCAATGCGCCGGCGGTGTCCTGCAATGGCGGTAATTGGCTGATCAAGTCTTCGAGCAGCGCTTCGTACAGCATTTTTTCCCGGGCGAGCGCGCGACTTTTGGCCGACAGCGCCTTGTCTTCGAATTCTTTCAGCTCGGGCGTGATGAAACGCTCGGCGCCTTTGAGCGTCTGCCGGCGGATGTAGTCGGCCGGCGCCGATTCAGCCTGCTTGCTCGGCAGCTCGATGAAGTAGCCGTGGATACGGTTGTAACCGACTTTCAGATTGGCCAGACCGGTGCGCGCTTTCTCTCGGGCTTCGAGATCGATGAGGAACTGGCCGGCGTTTTCGCTCAGTGATTGCAGTTCGTCGAGTTCGCTGTCGTAACCGGTTTTCAACACGCCGCCGTCACGGATCACCGCCGGCGGGTTGTCGATAATGGCTTTTGCCAGCAGCGCCGCCAGTTCCGGGTAAGTGCTGGTGGTGGCCGCCAAATGCTGCAGATGCGGCGCTTCCAGATCGGTCATCGCCACTTGCAGTTCGGGCAGTGCGCCGAGAGCATCACGCAGACGCGCAAGGTCGCGCGGCCGCGCATTGCGTAGACCGATTCGTGCCAGGATCCGCTCGATGTCGCCGATTTCCTTGAGCTGCGGTTGCAGCTTTTCGAAGCGGTAGCCGTCGAGCAGGCAGCGGATCGAAGTCTGACGGGCGAGCAGCACCGTCAGATCGCGCAGCGGCCGGTTCAACCAGCGGGTCAGTAAACGACTGCCCATGGCGGTCTGGCAACGATCGACCACCGATTGCAGGGTGTTGTCGCGGCCGCCGGCCAGGTTGGTATCCAGCTCGAGATTTCGTCGGCTGGCGCCGTCGAGCACCACGGTGTCATCGAGACGTTCGTGACGCAGGCTGCGCAAGTGGGGCAGAGCGGTGCGTTGGGTTTCCTTGGCGTAGGCCAGCAGGCAACCGGCAGCGCCGATGGCCAGGGTCAGGTTTTCGCAACCGAAGCCTTTCAGGTCTTGGGTGGAAAACTGCTGGCAGAGACTTTTCAACGCCGAGTCACGCTCAAAGTCCCACGGCGCACGACGACGTACGCCACGGCGTTTTTCCGCCGGCAGGTCTTTCGGCCAGTCATCCGGAATCAGCAGCTCCACCGGATTGACCCGCTCCAGTTCCGCCAATAGGTTTTCCCAACCTTTGATCTCGAGCACGGTGAAGTTGCCGCTGGTGATGTCCAGCACCGCCAGACCGAACAGACGCTCGTCGCCCAATACCGCTGCGATCAGGTTGTCGCGGCGCTCATCGAGTAACGCTTCGTCGCTGACCGTCCCGGGCGTGATGATCCGCACCACTTGGCGCTCGACCGGGCCTTTGCTGGTGGCCGGATCGCCGACCTGTTCACAGATCACCACCGACTCGCCGAGCTTGACCAGTTTCGCCAGATACCCTTCCGCCGCGTGGTAAGGAATCCCACACATCGGAATCGCCTGCCCCGCCGACTGTCCGCGCGCGGTCAGGGTGATATCCAGCAACTTGGCGGCTTTCTTCGCATCTTCGTAGAAGATCTCGTAGAAATCGCCCATGCGATAGAACATCAGCTGATCCGGGTGCTGATTCTTCAGGCGCCAGTATTGCTGCATCATCGGAGTGTGGGAGGACAGGTCGGAGACGGCTTTATTCATCGGATTGTCGGGCAACTCGTTAAAAGATGTAGGGCAAAGCGCGGGCAGTGGCCGGGCTTTTCCGCGATGGGCGCAAGGTTACCATGGGCAGTCTGCCCGACGCAGGCACTGCGGTCGGGTGAGCGTTTACTTGCAGTGAAAAGTTGATCTATGCACGATTTATGCAAATCAGCATTTGTCTTCAGGAAAAACTTCAAGCACTATGCGCGTTATGCAAAAACGCAACGTTTCCTCCGTCTTAAGAGCACTGCTCGACCAGCACGGGATCTCCCCCACGGAGCTCCACCGTCGCACGGGCGTGCCTCAATCAACGCTCTCGCGGATTCTCAGTGGGAAGATTGTCGATCCTTCGGATAAACACATCTCGAAGATCGCTGAATATTTCAACGTCAGCACCGATCAGTTGCGCGGGCGCGCGGATGTCGCGCCAACGACCGGCGGCACGCGCGCTGACGTGCATGCGGAACTCAAGGACATAAGCCTGTGGGACGACGACACGCCTGTCGATGACGACGAGGTGTCGGTGCCCTTTCTACGTGAGGTTGAATTGGCTGCTGGATCAGGAAGATTCGTCATCGAAGAGAGCGAGCGCTCCAGCCTGCGCTTCGGCAAGCGCAGCCTGCGCCACAACGGTGTGCAGTTCGACCAGGCCAAATGCGTGACGGTGCGCGGCAACAGCATGTTGCCGGTCCTGCGTGATGGCGCCACCGTCGGCGTCAACGCCGGCAAGTGCGGTATCGGCGACATCATTGATGGCGATCTGTATGCGATCAATCACAACGGCCAGCTGCGCGTGAAACAACTCTATCGGCTGCCCACCGGCATCCGTCTGCGCAGCTTCAATCGCGACGAGCATCCGGATGAGGACTACAGCTTCCAGGAAATCCAGGAAGAGCAGATCGTCATCCTCGGTCACGTCTTCTGGTGGGGCATGTACGCCCGCTAGCCCCTGTCGATTCAACTGAAACCTGCCCCTCGGCAGGTTTTTTTTCGCCTGCAGAAGTCTCCCCACCCCTTGGCCCGCTTGCGTGTCATGCGCATACGCAAATTTAATGCATAAATAAATGCATTTACGCATTGACTGTATATGCATCCATGCATATTCTTGCCACCAAGCCGCTCGACAAAGCGGTTGGCAAAACAAGCTCTTTAGTTCCACAAGAACAGGCAGCGATGAACCGGCCTCAACGGTTCAGAGGGTTGGCAACTGACCCGGGTGTGCAGCGTAAAGCACCAGAAGCAGTTATCCGGCGGGCAGGGACCGCGGTCGGAAAAACAATCTGAATGGACTCGTACCGCGCCAGTAGCGCCGAAAAGTCAGCTTCCTTCTCGAACTCAGGATTGGAAGGAAGGCGAAGGAGCGCATTACTGAAAAGCCCGGTGTACAAGCGCCGGGCTTTTTGGAATGCCTGCCTCAAGAGAAATCGTTTGAACCCACCCATCACTCATCAATCACCCATGGAGGCGTGACATGACAAACGAGCAACAAGCGTTGGCTGACATGCCGATCTGGCTGGTCATCCTCCTCGCCGTCGTCGGCGGGGTTTCCGGCGAAATGTGGCGCGCCGACAAGGAGGGCGCCCGCGGCTGGTCACTGGTACGACGCCTGGCCCTGCGCTCCGGTGCCTGCATGATCTGCGGCGTGTCGGCGATCATGCTGCTGTATGCCGCCGGCATGTCGATCTGGGCCGCTGGCGCGTTTGGCTGCCTGACAGCCATGGCTGGCGCTGATGTCGCCATCGGCCTTTACGAACGCTGGGCGGCCAAGCGTATTGGTGTCTGCGAAGTGCCGCCGCGCGACCAGCCTTAATTCTCCGCGCATAGCCCTATGCGAGCGAGCGAGCCTGCTCGCGAAAGGGACGTCAGCTTCAGCATCGATGTGACTGATCGACCGCTTTCGCGAGCAGGCTCGCTCCCACAGGGACTGCGGCGACCTCTGTAATTTCTCTTATCCGGAACACCCCCATGAAGATCACCCCGATCCTCACGCAATTGCGTGGGCAATGCCCTGGGCTTGCCAATCACATTTCGGTGGGTGTCGATCTGGCGTTGCTGCAAGGCAACTCCGATCTACCGACACCCTCGGCTCACGTACTGCCGCTGGCTGATCTGGCCAGTCCTGGCAGCGCACAGAACCTTATCATCCAACCGATCCGCGAGCGCTTCGAAATCGTCCTCGTGCTTGACGCTACCGACCCTACAAAAGCGCTGGATCTGTTGCACGACCTGCGCGCCGAACTGTGGCGTGCGCTGGTGGGGTTCAAGCCCGATGCCGACTACAACGCCATCGTCTACGACGGCGGTGAACTCGCGTCGATCAACAGCAGCCGCGTGTTCTATCGGCTGCGTTTCTATGCCGAGTTCCAGCTCGGCCGCAATCTGCCCGGTCAGCCGGCGGAAAGTTGGCACGAGCGCGAACTGGACGCTTTGTCGTCCTTTACCGGGATGACGGTGCGGGTCGATGCGATCGATCCGGCCGACCCCAACCTGCACCGCCCGGGCCCGGATGGACGGGTGGAAATGACTTTCTCTGGAGACGTAACCCCATGAGCAACCGCATCACCGTAGTGCCGGCCGCTGGCCGTGTCGTACCTGACCCGGAGGCGGGCGACCTGTTGCCAGCTGCAGGCCGTGAAGTGCTGGACAGCGCCTGGTGGCGCCGGCGTCTGGCTGACGGCGATATCACACTCAAAACCGCGAAAGCGGCTAAACCACAGGGAGCCAAATAATGGCGATCGGATTCAGCAACATCCCGGCGGACATTCGTGTGCCGCTGTTCTATGCCGAAATGGACAACTCGGCCGCCAACAGCGCGACATCGGCCATGCGCCGTTTGATCGTCGCTCAGGTCAACGACAATATTGCCCCGACCGAAGTCGGCAAACTGGTGCTGGTCTCCAGCGTGGCGCTGGCGAAAAGCATTGGCGGCCAAGGCTCGATGCTCGCCTCGATGTACGAGACCTTCCGCAAGGCCGACCCGATCGGCGAGATCTGGTGCCTGCCGCTGCACAACAGCGAAGGCGCAATCGCCAAAGGTGTGCTGACCCTGACCGGCACCGCAACTCAGGCGGGCCTGCTCAACCTTTATGTCGGCGGCGTCCGTGTGCAAGCCACCGTGGTCAACGGCGCCACCGCCGCTCAAGCGGCCACTGCTTTGGCGCAGAAAATCAACGCCACTGCCGACCTGCCGGTCAGCGCTAGCGCTGCTGAAGGTGTGGTCACCCTGAACGCCAAATGGACCGGCGACAGCGGCAACGACATCAGCCTGCAATTCAATCGCCTGGGCAAGAGCAACGGCGAAGAAACCCCGGCTGGCCTGACCAGCGCAATCACCGCCATGACCGGCGGCGTCGGTGTGCCGGATCAGATCGCTGCCGTCGCAGCACTGGGCGATGAGCCGTTCGAATTCATCGCCTTGCCGTGGTCCGATCTGGCCACCCTCAACACCTGGCAAGCGGTCATGGATGACAGCACCGGGCGCTGGTCGTGGGCCAAGCAACTGTTCGGTCACGTCTACAGCGCCAAACGCGGCACCGTCGGTACGCTGGTCGCCGCAGGCCAGGCGCGTAATGATCAGCACATGACCATTCAGGCGCTGGAGCCGGGCGTACCGCAACCGTTCTGGGTACAAGCGGCGGCGCTGGCTGCACGCACGGCGGTGTTCATCTCCGCCGACGCCAGCCGTCCGACGCAAAGCGGCAGCCTGCCGGGTGTTGACCCGGCGCCGGCGAGCGAGCGCTTTACCCTGACCGAGCGTCAGTCGTTGCTCAACTACGGCATCGCCACCGCTTACTACGAAGGCGGTTATGTGCGCATCCAGCGTTCGATCACCACCTACCAGAAGAACGCCTACGGCCAGGCCGACAACTCCTATCTGGACAGCGAAACCATGCACCAGTCGGCGTTCATCGTGCGTCGTCTGCAGAGCGTGATCACCAGCAAATACGGCCGCCACAAACTGGCGTCCGACGGCACTCGTTTTGGCGCCGGCCAACCGATCGTCACCCCGGCGACCATTCGCGGTGAGCTGATCGCGCAGTACGCCAAGCTCGAACTCGAAGGCCATGTGGAAAACGCCGAACTGTTCGCCGAACACCTGATCGTCGAGCGCGACGTGCAGGACCCGAGCCGCGTGAACGTGCTGTTCCCGCCGGATTACATCAACGGTCTGCGCGTGTTCGCACTGCTCAACCAGTTCCGTCTGCAGTATGACGACGCGGCCTGATCGGCCCAGTCGGCGTTAAGCATTCAGCCCACCTCGCGTGGGCTTTTTATTTGAAGGGAGAAACACCATGGGTCAACTGATTGCAGGCACCTGCTACGTCAAGGTCGACGGCGCACAACTGACCATCAATGGCGGCTGCGAAGCCCCGCTGATGGCCGTCAAACGTGAAACCGTCGTGCCCGGTTTCTACAAGGAAACCGACATCGCACCGTCGTTCAAAGTGACCGCGCTGCACACCCCCGACTTCCCGCTGAAGAAGCTGATTGAAGGCACCGACATCACCGTCACTTGCGAATTCAGCAACGGCAAAGTCTACGTGCTGGCCGGCGCCTACCTCGTCGAAGAGCCGGTTTCCAAGGGCGACGACGCCACCATCGAACTGAAATTCGAAGGCATCAAGGGGACCTGGCAATGAGCGGCGCCGTGAAGCTTCAAGTCGCAATCGAAGCCCACGGCGAGCCTCTGACCGAACTCGTTCTGCGCCGTCCGACGGTGCAGGAAGTGCGAGCGATCAAAGCGCTGCCGTACAAGATCGACAAGAGCGAAGAAGTCAGCCTCGACATGGACGTGGCGGCCAAATACATCGCCGTGTGCGCCGGCATCCCGCCGTCGTCGGTCAACCAGCTCGATCTGGCTGACCTCAATGCGCTGAGCTGGGCCGTTGCGAGTTTTTTCATGAGTGCGGCGTCGGCGCCATCACCGACCTGATCGCCGTCGCCTATGACCTGGCCTGGTTCTGGAAGGTTGACCCTGAACAGATGATGGCCAGGCCACTGGATGTGCTCCGCGAATCGCTGGAGCACGCGCAACGGATCAATGCGATGCAGCAGGTGCAGTGATGGCAGACGAAGAGAAGAAAACCCCGAAACCGGTGCTGATCACCGGCATCGATGAACTCTCGCCCAAACTGGGCGCCCTGCGCGTGAAGGTTGAGAGTTTCAAAAACAATCTCGAGCAGACCGGCCTCGGCAAACTGGACATCAGTGGTCTGTTCAAGGGCGGCAGTGTCATCACGCCGTTCGTGGAAGGGATCAAGTCGGCGGCGGCGTTTCAGGGCAAATTGAGCGAAGTCAGCGACACGGCGAAAACCGTCGATCTGCCCGCCGCGCCAACTGCAGCCACGCAGAACATGAACGTGTTCAGTGCGTCGATGCAGAAGGTTTCGGCGGCCGTTGACGCCGCGCTGGTGCCGGCGGTGGGGGCCTTGGTGGTCGGGCTGGAACCGATGCTGACGCAGGTCGGCAGCCTGCTCGCCGACAACCCGAAACTGGTCGAAGGCCTGGCGGCGGGGGCGATTGCCTTCTCCGCCATGCAAACCGCCGTCACCGGTATGACGCAGGTGATGGACGTCATGAGCATGGTGCTCAAGACCAACCCGATCATGCTGATCGCCATGGGCATTGCCGTGGCCGCCGCTTTGATCGTGGCCAACTGGACACCGATCAGCGCGTTCTTCACAGGGATGTGGGAAGGCGTGAAAAACGCCGGGGCGGGTGCGATGGCGGCGCTGCGCTCGGTACTCGACTGGCGACCGCTCGCGGCACTGGCTGCAATGTGGCAACCGGTCACGGGATTTTTCTCGGCTATCTGGGACAAGGTCATGGCCGTGACGGCGCCAGTGATCGACTTCTTCAAATCGGTTTTCGCGTGGTCGCCGGCCGGCATGATCATCGAAAACTGGGGACCGCTGACCGGTCTGTTCTCGGCGATCTGGGAGTTGCTCAAGGCTCTGAGTGTGCCGGTGACGGCGTTTCTCAGAAACCTGTTCGATTTCTCGCCGATGCAGATGATTACCGATGCGTGGGGTGGTGTCGTGACGTTCTTCGAACCGATGTTCACAACGCTGCAATCGGCCGTACACAGCACTCGGGATATCCTGCGCACGCTGTTTGATTTTTTCCCGATGGAAATGCTCACCAGCGCCTGGGGTGGGATTGTCGGGTTCTTCGAACCGATCTGGATGGCGCTGCAAACGTCTGTGCAGCAGGTCAGAGGTTTTTTCACCAGCCTGTTCGAGTGGTCGCCGCTGGAGCAGATTGCCCAGTATTGGCAGCCAGTCGGTGAAGTCTTTTCGGCGATCTGGGGCGTTGTGTTGGCGCTGTCCGCGCCGGTTGTGGATTTTTTGCACGGCCTGTTCGAGTGGAAGCCTCTGGATCAGATCATCGAGAGTTGGGGGCCGATCACTGAGTGGTTCGGCGAGTTGTGGCAAAAGCTGCAAACCGTCATTGCGCCAATCAAGGAGTTGTTCGAGGGGGGCTTCGCCGGACTGATCGCCAAGGTCACCGGCAAGGTTGAAACTCTCACTGAAGCACAACGCCAGACCAATGCCGAAGGCAAAGGCGAACTGGCGCCGGCGTTCTTCGCTGCCAGTCCGGCGCCTGCTGGCAACGGCACACTGCAAAGCGGTTCGTTGCCACAAACCTCCAGCGCGCTGATCCAGCAAAGCGCCGCGAACAACCGTACGCAACTTGAAGGCGGTCTGACCGTGCGCTTCGAAAATGCACCGGCGGGCCTGCGCACCGAGCAACCGCAAACCAATCAACCGGGCCTGGCCGTGTCTTCGCGCATCGGCTATCGCTCGCTGTCGATGGGAGGTTCCCAATGAACTGGCGTGACCGTTTGTTGCCGGCATCCTTTCGCGGTGTCGGTTTCTGGATCGACCAGGCGAAGACCCCGGTCGGGCGCAAAGGGCAGTTGCATGAATACCCGCAACGCGACCTGCCGTTTTTCGAGGACCTCGGCCAGCAGGCCAAGACCCACGATCTGACCGCGTTCATCATCGGCCCTGATTGCCTGGAGCAGCGCGACAAGCTGCTCAAGGCGCTGGAGCAGGGCCGTGGCGAACTGGTGCATCCGTGGCTCGGACGCCTGCAGGTCAAGGTCGGCGAATGCGACATGACCCACACTCGCCAGGACGGTGGGTTGGTGACGTTCGCCTTGAAGTTCTATCCCGACCAACCCCTGCCGTTTCCGACAGCCACGGTCAGTACGCAGAAAGTGCTGCTGGCCAAGGCCGACGGGCTGCTGGGTTCGGCGGTGGCGCGTTTCGAACAGGCGATGACGCTGATCAAGGCCGCGCGGATCGGCATCACCAACCTGCGCAACAGCCTTACCGGTGTCTATGAAGTGATCAAGGAACAGCTCAAACCGCTGATCGAGCAGTACCGGCAGATCACTGAACTGGTCAAAGCCGTGAAAGAACTGCCCAAGGAAGTGGCGGCGGAATTCAAGGGTTTGCTCGGCGATATCAAGGAGCTGAAAGCGTTCGCCAAGGAAGGCTACCGTGGCGTGATTGCCGACGTGTCGCAGCAACTCGAAGCGATTCGCAAGGCCGATGCGCCGAAGATCACCACCGGCAAGGATACCAACGCCGCAGCGCAAGCCATGGCCGATCTGGTGCAGGACACGATGCTGGTCAAAGTCGCGCAGTGGGTCGCGTCGATGCCGGTGGCGACCACGCCGGTAAAACTGGCGTCGACACCCTCAGTGGCTCAACAGTCGACGTCGCCGGTCAGCCGTCAGGAAGTCCCCGTCAGCGATGACATGCAAGCGCTGCGCACGGCGGTGACTGCCGCCATTGATCCAATGCTGGCGAAAGCCGGACCTGCTCACTTCCAGGCCATCAACGATGTTAAGGAAGCGCTGGTGGCTCATCTCAAAGCGGTGGCGTCCTCGGGCGTGCGGCAAGTCAGCAAATCGTTTCAGGAAAGTTTTCCGGCAGTGGTCGTAGCCTACAAGCAGTTTGGCGACGCCACGCGGGTCGAAGAAGTGACTCAGCGCAACGCGATCACCCATCCCGGTTTCTCGCCCAACGATGTCAAAGTTTCGCGGGAGTAATGCCATGAACGAATTGGATAACCACGTCACGCTGACGGTCAACGACATGGAATACGGCGGCTGGAAAAGCGTCGAAATCACTGCCGATCTGGAGCGTCAGTTCCGCACTTTCAAGCTCGACATTACCTGGCAGTGGCCCGGTCAGACCGTGGATCAAAGGATCAAACCCGGCGACCCCTGCGAAGTAAAAATCGGCAAGGACCTGGTGCTCACCGGCTACGTGTTCAAGGCACCTGTCCGCTATGACGGGCGGCAGATCAGCCTGACCATCGAAGGCAGTTCGAAGACCCAGGATCTGGTCGATTGCGCCGCCCGCAACCTGCCCAGTCAATGGCAGCAACAACCCTTGCTCAGCATCGTCCGGGATTTGGCTAGCGAATATGGGCTGTGGGTGGTCAACGAAATCAGCGACACCACACGCCTGACCAAACACACCATCGTGCCGGGTGAAACGGTATTCCAGTCGATCGACCGATTGCTGTCGCTGCTGCGGGTGTTTTCCACCGACAACGAGCTGGGTCAGTTGGTGTTGGCCAAACCCGGCAGCGGCGGGCGCGCTAGCGATGCGCTGGAGCTGGGCAAGAACATTCTGTCGGCCAGTACGCCGATGGATTTCAGCCAGGTGTTCTCCGAGTACCGGGTGATCGGCCAGCAAAAAGGCTCGGATGCAAAAAGCGGCGCGGCGGTCAGCGAAGTCGAGTCGACGGCGGCGGATCTGAGCTTCAAACGGCGGCGCACCACGGTGATCAACGAAGGCACGCAACTGACCTTTGAGTTGGCGCAGCAGCGTGCCCAGTGGGAAAGCGCGACCCGCATGGGCCGCGCACAGACCACCACCTATCAGGTGCAGGGCTGGCGGCAGAGCAACGGTGATTTGTGGCGCCATAACACACTGGTCAAGGTCAAGGATCCGGTGCTGGATTTCGATGGCGACATGCTGATCTCCAAGGTCACCTATTCGTTGTCGGCGCAGGGATCGGTGACCACCTTGCAAGTGGCGCCGCCGTATACCTTTGATCCTGATCCGGCGCCCCCGAAAAAAACCTGAGCCTGACCCCGAACCCTGTGGGAGCGAGCCTGCTCGCGAAAGCGTCGCCAGCCTCAACATCACAGCGCCTGACCCGCCGCGTTCGCGAGCAGGCTCGCTCCCACACTGATCCCATTCGGGCGACTCTTTTCAAGGACACCCCATGAGCCTACTGACACGCCTGCTGGCGCGCGGCACTGTCGTGCTCGCCAATTCGGCTTCGAAACTGCAATCGCTGCAAATGCGCCTCACCGCCGGTGAAGTCAACGACGACCTCGAACACTTCGAACCCTACGGTTTCACCAGCCATCCGTTGGCTGGCGCTGAAGGGGTCGTCACCTTCATCGGCGGCGACCGCTCCCACGCCATCGCCCTGGTCATCGCCGACCGCCGCTATCGCCTGCAAGCACTCGCTGCCGGTGAAGTGGCGATCTACACCGACGAGGGCGACAGGATTCACTTCAAGCGCGGGCGGATCATCGACATCGAAACCGCCACGCTGAACATCCGCGCCAGCAGCGCGGTGAACTTCGACACGCCGGTGATAAACCAGACCGGCAAGATCGTCTCCACCGGTGATCAACTGGCCGGCGGCATCAGCCAGATCAAACACGTGCATGTTGGCGTGCAGGCCGGCAACGGTCAGACCGGCGCGCCGGCAGGAGGCCAATGATGTTCATCAGCCAGAACCTCCACGCCGCGCTGACCCGCGCCGTCCTGATCAGCCTGTTCACCTGGCGTCGCGCCGCCGATGACGACTCCCTCGATGACGAAGAGCGTTTCGGCTGGTGGGGCGACAGTTTTCCCACGGTTGCCGACGATCGCATCGGCTCGCGGCTGTGGCTGTTGCGCCGGGTCAAGCTGACCCGGCAAACGCAGATGGACGCAGAGTTCTATGCCCGCGAAGCCCTGCAGTGGCTGCTCGACGACGGCCACTGCAGCGCGATCGACATCATCAGCGAACGCCTCGACGCCCAGCGCCTGAACCTGCGCACGGTCCTGACTCTGGCTGACGGCGAGCGTCTGGATATCAACCCCGATAACAGTTGGCAGGTGATCTATGCCGTTTGAAACCCCTTCGCTGCCGGTGCTGATCAAGCGCACCCAAAGCGACCTGGCCGGCGATTCGCTGCGCCAGTCCGATGCGCAAGTGTTGGCCCGTACCCTCGGCGGCGCCGCTTATGGCCTGTACGGTTATCTCGACTGGATTGCCGAGCAGATCCTGCCGGACAAGGCTGACGAGTCAACCCTGGAACGCATCGCCGCACTGCGCCTCAACCAGCCGCGCAAAGCCGCACAGGTGGCTACCGGCAGCATCAGTTTTACTGCAACACCTGGCGCCGTGCTCGACGTTGACACGCTGCTGCAAACGAACGATGGCCGGACCTACAAAGTCACCACTGCGCGCACCACGGTCAATGGCAGCAACACCACCACGATTGCGGCGCTGGAGGCCGGCAGTCTGGGCAACGCCGACGCCGGTCTGACACTGACCCCGGTGCAACCGATTGCCGGGATTGTCGGCAACAGCTTCGTGGTGCTGGCGCCGGGCCTCAGCGGTGGCGTGGCGCGCGAAAGCCTCGAGTCGCTGCGCTCGCGGGTCATTCGATCCTACCGCGTGATTCCCCACGGTGGCGCGGCCAGCGACTACGAAACCTGGGCACTGGAAGTGCCGGGTGTGACGCGGGCGTGGTGCCGGGGCGGCCTGCTTGGGCCGGGCACGGTGACGGTGTTCATCATGCGTGATGAAGACCCGCAACCGGTGCCGAACGATGAGCAGTTGGCGGAGGTTCAGGAGTACATCGAACCGCTGCGTCCGGTGACCGCAGAAGTGCATGTGCAGCGGCCGGTTCAAGTGCCGGTGGTGTATCGCTTCAAGCGCGTCGAACCGGACACCACTGCGGTTCGCGCCGCCGTCGAAGCGCAACTGCGTGATCTGCATAACCGCGAGGCAGATTTGGGTGTGCCGCTGCTGATCAGCCATATCCGCGAAGCGATCAGCAGCGCCGGCGGCGAATACGATCACAGCCTCAGCGCACCGGCAGCCGACGTGCCGGCCGGGCAGAGCGAACTGCTGACCTTCGGAGGCTGCATATGGGGGGCATAAGAACCGCCGCGCAATACCAGGCGCAACTGCGCGCTTTGCTGCCCAGTGGCCCGGCATGGGATCCGGAACGCGTGCCGGAACTCGAAGAAGTGTTGCAAGGCGTCGCCGTCGAACTGGCCCGCCTCGACGCCCGGGCTGCCGATCTGCTCAACGAAATGGACCCGGCCGGCGTCAGCGAATTGGTGCCCGACTGGGAACGCGTCATGCAACTTCCCGACCCGTGCCTGGGCACCACGCCGCTGTTCGACGATCGCCGCCTCGCCGTACGCCGTCGCCTGCTCGCGGTCGGCAGCCAGGCTATCGGCTACTACCTCGACATCGCCAAAAGCCAGGGCTACCCCAACGCCAGCATCACCGAACACGAAGCCCCGCGCATGGGCCGTGCACGTTTCGGCTCGGCGCATTGGGGCACCTGGGAAGCGCAGTTCATGTGGACGCTCAACACCGGCGGCCGCCTGCTGCTCGGCCGGCGTTACGGCGCGAGCTACTGGGGCGAGCGCTTCGGCGTCAACCCGGGCTCGGCGCTGGAATGCCTGATCCACCGCAGCGCGCCGGCGCATACCAAGGTGCACATCAATTATGACTAGGGAGGGATGAGCAGATGGACTATCCGAATAGCGTGCCCAGCGCCGGACTGGTGAATGGCAAATTTGTGGATGAGAACCCCATGACGGGGACGCCGGGATCGTTGATTCCGGCGGATTGGGGTAACGGAGTTACGCAGGAAATTCTCAACGTGATCAAGGCGGCGGATCTGACGCCGGACGAGAAGAAATATGATCAGTTGTTGCAGGCGATTCAATCGGTGACGGCCAAAGGCTGGAACCAGGATCTGGCGCTGCCGCTGGCTGCTTTGCCTTTGCCCACCGTTGCTACCGCCGATGCACGTCTGCCGGTCAGTCCGGCGGCGGCCTCAACCAGTGGTGGCCGGATTTCGATCGCAGCGGGAACCTTTATTAGCCTTGGCCAGGAAGTAGTGGCCGGCCAACTCGGGCGTGCGCGCACCTTCGTGACGATGGCGTGGAGCAGCGCCGACTTGCTGCCCAGCAGCCATTACTTTCTGCGAGCGCAAGTTATCGCTGGGGTACTCACGTTCTACACCCAACGCGGTGGCATTCATGATGTCGTGCCTGACTCACTCAAAGGTACCGTCAACGGCGCTGCCGGCGGCGGTTTTCAGTCCACGCCTCTGGACATGTGTCTGGCGTGGGTGATAACCGGAGCACCCGGTTCGGTGCCGGTTGTGCGGACCATTTACAACCGCGCTCGTTTGACCTGGACGCAAACGGTAAATGGCACAGGGGCGATATTTTTACCGCTCGACCCCCACGCGCGTGCGGCACGGCTAGTCGCCGGTAATCCAACGCCATCGTCGACGGCGGTCACCTCAGTCGGCTTTCCGTCCACCGGTTGGGCTGGAGGCAACTACTGCTTCCTGTCGCCGATCCTGACGGGCAGTTCAAACAACCCGGGAGGGTGGAACCCGGCAACGGTTTCACCGTGCGTACTGTTCACCAACAACATCGTTAATGACGTCACGGTTTCGACGTTGGCGGCGAGTTTCGACCACGCAAATTTGCGCTCGCTGTGGCAGTGCTATCAGGCCGAGCACAACCTGGGCCAATCCAATGCCGACAGCGATGAGCTATTGCTGAGCATGGGCATCAAAACCCATCCCATCACGGATTACAGCGCGGGCATTGCCATCAACTTTTCCGACGCGGTGAACGTGCAATTCTCGTGGGAGCTTATTCGATGATCGTTATTCAGGAGCTTCATCAGTGCGACGGTGAGTTGCGCCTGCCGCAACCGTCGGCTGCGCACGAGTGGGATGGGCAGAACTGGATTTTCAATGCAGATATGCAAATTGCACTGGATCTGCAGGAAGCCGAACGCCTTTGCGCCAAAGTCGACGCCGCCGCAGACAACGCTCGCAACGCACTGGCCGGCGATCCACTCAAGGCCATGGAGTACGCACAGGCCGCCGCAGACGCTCAGGCTTTCAGCGACGCCGGTTACCCGAAAAAGGAGGTGCCGCTTTCGGTCGCAGCGTGGGTTGCCAAAGGGCGCAGCGCCAAACAGGCCGCCGAGCAAATTCTGAGCAAGGCCGATCAACTGACCGACCATCTGTTGGCGCTGCGTACGTTGCGACTGAAGGCCAAAGCGCAGATTCGTGCGCAGGCTGCCAAGGGCACCATGGATCTGGCGCGCAGTGCTGTTGACGAAGCATTGGTCGCCATTCGCGAACTGGTCAACAGTCCATCCAGCTAAATCAAAAACTCAGTTCTGCGTCACCCAAGCCCACTTCGATGTGGGCTTTTTATTTTCTGACAACAGACCGTGAACAGGTAGGCGAAGAACGTTTTGCCGATGCCGGTCATTTGTCATTTCAAGGTGCGAACATCTTATGGATTATCCAAAAAGCGTCCCCAGCGTCGGACTGGTCGATGGCCGCTTCGTCGATGAAAACCCGGTGGCGGGGACACCGGGCTCGTTGATTCCGGCGGTGTGGGGCAACAGCGTTACACAAGAGATTCTCAACGCGATCAAGGCGGCCGGCCTTACGCCGGATGAGGCGAAAACCGATCAGTTGGCTACGGCATTGGTTGCCTTGGTCGATTTCACCAAATTAAAGAATACCCCGACGACGTTGAGTGGCTACGGCATCACCGATGCAGTGGGGCGGCTGCTGGCGGTCAGACAGATCGAGACGGTCGGTATTACGGTTTACAAGCCAAATCCCAAAGCAAAGCGGATCCGAGTGCGGTTGGTGGGCGCGGGTGGTTCCGGTGGCGGGTGTGGGCCGGTGCCTGCGGGCAGCCAGATTCTGGGGGGAGGTGGCGGTTCAGGTGGTTACGCGGAAAGCCTGTATGACGTCACCACGCAAATGCTCGCCGGTGTCCCGGTTTCGCTGGGCGCGGGTGGTGCGGTCAGCAACTCCACAGGCCTGGCGGGCGGTGGAGCTTCTTTTGGCGCCTACATGAGTGTTTCGGGCGGTGGTGGTGGGCAAAAACTGGCGATCGTGACGTCGGCTACATCATCTGGATTCATTCAGGGCGGTGTTGGCGGGACCGTGACGGGTGGCAATCTTTGCAATGCTCGGGGCATTTCGGGTGGATTCGGCATGAGCAACGCTAACTGGGGCTTGCTATCCGGTTGCGGAGCCGCGAGTGCGTTCGACGGAGGCGGCCCGTTCACGGGGTCGGACACCCCAGGCAGCGCCGGCACCCGTGGTTCCGGGGGCAGCGGCTCATGTTCGGTTCTGGCCACGGCCTCAGTGGTCAGCGGCGCCGGCGGCAACGCCTTCTGTGAAATCTGGGAGTACGAATAATGGCCATTTATGCACGGGTCGAGAACGGCGTGGTCGTCGAACGGATCGATACCGGTGAGTACGCGATCAGCCAACTGTTTGCTCCATCTTTCGTCGATACGATGGTTCGCGTGCTGGATGGTCAAGAGGTCGAGATCGGTGCGCCGATCAGCGGGCTTCCGACAGTCGCCGGAGAATTGCCTGCACAGCAGAGCCGCGTGATAGCTCAGGCTCCCATTGTTGCAGAGGAGGAACCTGCGATGGCCGCCCGTGTCTGGCGCCAAGCCTCTCTCGCGACGAACGAATGGTTGGTCTCGCGGCATCGCGATGAACAGGATCTGGGACGCGTCACATCGCTCAAGCCCACGCAGTATCTGGAACTGCTTGAGTACCGACAGGCATTGCGCGACTGGCCTGACTCAGCGCTTTTCCCGGCGTTGAATGCCCGCCCTCTGGCACCCGCATGGCTCGCTATCAAAACAGGAGAACAGTAATGGATTACCCAAAAAGCGTCCCCAGCGCAGGGTTGGTGGATGGCAGCTTTGTTGATGAAGACCCGCTGAACGGCAGACCGGGATCGCTGATTCCGGCGAGTTGGGGCAATGGTGTCACCCAGGAAATCCTGAGTGTCGTTCAAGCCGGCGGGCTGACGCCGAGTGAAGCGTCCAACACGCAAATGCTGGGCGCACTGCGCAGCGCTCAGCTTTTTAGGACCGCCGCACCCTTCGATATCAGCCGTTCGGCGGCGACTTGCGAGTATGTTCAGCGGGCTCTTGGCAGCTACGCGGGCGCGCGTGACATCCTTGCAACTACGCAACTAACTCTCGCTGACCTGGGCTGGTCGTTAGGTCTGGGTGGTAACTCGCCTTACACCGTGACCCTGCCGGACATCGACAAGGTTCCAATGGGCGCCGCCATTGCATTTCACTGCCGCAGCAATGCTCCGGTCACGATTGCACACCCGGGCGCCGCCAAGATAAGCCCGCAAGGCGTCTTGTTGAATTCGATAGTGATCAACAGTGGCGAGAGCGCCACCATCGTCAGGGAAAGTGGAGCCTGGGCGGTACACGGGACGGCGAGTCTGAAATATGCCTCGCTTTTTTCCGGATTGACGAGTGCCCAAGGTTATCAAAAACACGCCAGCGGCAATATCGATCAATGGGGCTCAGGTCTGTCGAATGCTGCGGGACTGGTCTACGTGACATTTCCAATCTCGTTTCCGAGGGCCTATTTCTCGCTCGTGGCCACACATGCGGGAGGTGACACCGCAATGATCGTGCTGAATGCCGCCAACCAGCAGGGCTGCACCTTGAAAATTCGCGATGCGAATGCGCAGTTGGCTGCCAACTGCACCGTCAACTATTTCGTAAAGGGCTATTGAATGAACACCTTCAACGTTTTATTCAGCGCCACCACCCGAGGTGTTTACGTACCTGGCATCAACTCGACGGACATCCCCGACGACGTCATCGAAATTCCTCAGGGTTACTGGATCTCGCTGCTGCAGCAACTGGCCGTGAGTGCGAAAATGATTGGGGTGCGTGCGGACAATGGCTACCCGATTCTGGTTGATCCACCGCCACCCTCGGCAGCAGAAGTCGAGGACATTGAACGTCTATGGCGCAATGCGCAATTGGCAGCCACCGATGGCATGGTTGCACGCGATCGCGATGAATTGGAGGATGGCGGTGGCACGACGCTGACCACTGGACAATATGCCGAACTGCAAGCCTATCGACGTGAATTGCGCGATTGGCCGCAAGGGTCTTCCTTTCCCTTCAGCGAGCATCGCCCGGTGGCACCGCGCTGGTTGGTAGCGACGCCCTGACCCAGCGTCGCTCACAAATACTTTCGCGGAAAACTCTGGCAAATAAATGGCTGGCAAGCTTCAGCCGCCAGCCGTGATTCAATCGGGACAATATCCAGGGAGGATCAAGCATCATGCAAATAACTGAAAAACACCTTATCGACATCATGCCCAACGCCCGCACACAAGCGGGCGTTTTTGTTTCGCCACTCAACACCGCGATGGCCAGGCAGCGCATCGATACGCGCAAGCGCATCGCGGCGTTTCTGGCACAGGTCGGTCACGAGTCGGGCCAATTGCGTTACGTGCGCGAATTGGGCAACAACCAATACCTGAGCAAATACGACACCGGCACCCTGGCGCTGCGACTGGGCAATACGCCGGAGGCGGATGGCGACGGGCAAAAGTACCGAGGACGTGGGCTAATACAAATCACCGGTCGCGCCAACTATCGACAATGCAGCCTCGGGTTGTTTGGCGATGAGCGCCTTTTGGCGTTGCCCGAATTGCTCGAGCAACCGCAATGGGCGGCCGAATCGGCGGCGTGGTTCTGGGCGCAGAAGAGCCTGAATGAACTGGCCGACGCGGACCAATTCAACACCATCACCCGCCGTATCAACGGCGGGTTGAACGGCTTGCAGGATCGGCTCGAGATCTGGGCGCGGGCGAGGGCGGTGCTATGTCCGGCTCCTGGCGGGTGATTGGTCTGTTGTTTCTGGTGGCCGGGGCTTTCGCAGCGGCGTGGCAGTTTCAGGACTGGCGCTACGGTCGGCAATTGGCCGACCAAGCGCGGTTAAACGCCGAGACGCAAAATCAACTCACTCAAACCGCCGCGAGTGCACAGCAGGACGAGCAGGATAAACGCCTGGCACTGGAGCAGCGGCTCTCCGCGAGTGAACACATCCATTATCGAGCGCTGAGCGATGCCCAACGTGATCAGGATCGCCTGCGCGATCGCCTTGCTACTGCCGATGTTCGGTTGTCAGTCCTTCTCGACGCCAGCGACGTTGCCCACGGTTGTGCGGTGCCAGCCACCGCCGGCACCGGCGGCGTGGATCCTGCAACCGTACGCGCCCGACTTGACCCGGCGCATGCTCAAAGAATTATCGCCATCACCGACACCGGCGACCGCGGACTGATTGCCTTGCAGGCGTGTCAGGCCTATGTCAGAGCGCTGGCGTCCGAACATTTTGAATGATTCTGTGTATTGAAAGCGCGTCCGGCTCGTGTACGGTGAAGGCATTCCACACGATCCGGAGCTCGCCGTGAAAGAGACCACCCAACTGGCCGCAGAACTGGGCCGACGTCTACAAGTGCTCAATGCCCACGTCACCACCGCCGAGTCTTGCACCGGCGGCGGGATTGCCGAAGCGATCACGCGGATTCCGGGCAGTTCGGCCTGGTTTGAGGCGGGGTACGTGACGTATTCCAATCGGCAGAAGACCCAGCAACTGCATGTGCCGGCCGAGCTGTTCGAGACGGTTGGCGCGGTCAGTCGCGAGGTGGTCGAGGCCATGGCGCGTGGCGCGCGGGACAAGAGCCTGGCGCATTTTGCCGTGGCGGTCAGCGGTGTCGCTGGCCCCGACGGCGGCACGCCGAACAAACCGGTGGGCACAGTGTGGCTGGCCTGGGGTGTGGGCGATGAGGTTTACAGTGAGGTTCAGCACTTCCCCGGCAACCGTGATGAAGTCCGCCGACAAACGGTGAAGGCCGCGCTAGAGGGGCTTGTGCGACTAGCGGCACGAGAAATCGAAAATCAGGGGTAGGCGATCTTCGAGCGCTGTGGAATAATACTGGCTACTTATACAGGTGTTGGCCGTCAGGCCTTATTGATTACGTGAGGACTTTAATGGACGACAACAAGAAGAAAGCCTTGGCTGCGGCCCTGGGTCAGATCGAACGTCAATTCGGCAAGGGTGCCGTAATGCGTATGGGCGATCAGGACCGTCAGGCGATCCCGGCCATCTCTACTGGCTCTCTGGGTCTGGACATCGCACTCGGCATCGGCGGTCTGCCAAAAGGCCGTATCGTTGAAATCTACGGTCCTGAATCCTCCGGTAAAACCACACTGACCTTGTCCGTGATCGCCCAGGCGCAAAAAGCCGGCGCGACCTGTGCATTCGTCGACGCCGAGCACGCACTCGATCCAGAGTACGCCGGCAAGCTGGGCGTCAACGTCGATGACCTGCTGGTCTCCCAGCCGGACACCGGCGAACAGGCCCTGGAAATCACCGACATGCTGGTGCGCTCCAACGCCGTTGACGTGATCATCGTCGACTCCGTGGCGGCACTGGTACCGAAAGCTGAAATCGAAGGTGAAATGGGCGACATGCACGTCGGCCTGCAAGCACGTCTGATGTCTCAGGCGCTGCGTAAAATCACCGGTAACATCAAGAACGCCAACTGCCTGGTCATCTTCATCAACCAGATCCGTATGAAGATCGGCGTGATGTTCGGTAGCCCGGAAACCACTACCGGTGGTAACGCGCTGAAGTTCTACGCCTCGGTTCGTCTCGACATCCGTCGTACTGGCGCGGTGAAGGAAGGCGACGAAGTGGTCGGCAGCGAAACCCGCGTCAAGGTTGTGAAGAACAAGGTGGCTTCGCCGTTCCGTCAGGCCGAGTTCCAGATTCTTTACGGCAAAGGCATCTACCTCAACGGCGAGATGATCGACCTGGGTGTGCTGCACGGTTTCGTCGAGAAGTCCGGCGCCTGGTATGCCTACGAAGGCACCAAGATCGGTCAGGGCAAGGCCAACTCGGCCAAGTTCCTGGCGGATAACCCGGAAATCGCCACGAAGCTCGAAAAGCAGCTGCGTGACAAGCTGCTGTCGCCAGCCGTGATCGCGGACTCCAAGGCGTCGGCGGTCAAAGAGACCGAAGACGACCTGGCCGACGCTGACCTCTGATTGCAGCGATGACCACCGCCGTACTGGATACCCTCGTCGCGGTGCGGCGAACCGCCATGGACCTGCTCGCACGTCGCGAGCATGGTCGAGTCGAGTTGACGCGCAAGCTGCGTCAGCGTGGCGCCGAGGCGGAGCTGATCGAAACAGCCCTCGACCGTTTGACGGAAGAGGGGCTGCTTTCCGAAGCCCGCTACCTTGAAAGTTTTGTTTCCTACCGCGCCCGTTCCGGCTATGGCCCTCTGCGAATTCGTGAGGAACTCAGTCAGCGGGGTTTGCAACGTACCGATATCGAAATCGCCCTGCGCGAAAGCGGTATCAATTGGCAGGCGCAGCTTCAGGATACGTGGCAACGCAAATTCTCCGGGCATTTACCGATTGATGCGAAAGAACGGGCCAAGCAAGGCCGGTTTCTGGCGTATCGAGGGTTCTCGATGGAGATGATCAACCGCTTGTTCAGCGGTCGAGGGATGGACGATTAGACCGATTCAACAAAAAAGGCCCGCTATTTTCTAGAAAATAGCGGGCCTTTTTTTGCTTTCAAATCACGTTGGAAGGCTCGCGTGAGCGTTGTGCAGTGGGCGGTTTTGAATCGGCCCAGTTTTCCGGCAGGTTGATAAAGTCGACCAACTCCCTCAGACGACCATGGGGACGGCCATTAAAGGCAAACGCCAGCCGTGCCAGATGGCTGAACTGTGCATCGTCGTGTTCTTCACCGCTGTAGGCGTGTTGATGAAACTCGTCGCTCAGGCACAGATCGGCGAACTCCTCTTGCATCCGCGCCAGTGCCTGGTCGCTCAGCTTGTGGTTCATGCGGATCACAAATTGGCGCTTGAGCCAGCGGCTGGAGTGGAAGTTGCTGTAAAACCGATTGATCTCATCCACCGCTTCTTCAACGCTGTAGACCAGTCGCATCAGCTTCATATCGGTCGGCAAAATATAGCGGTTTTCTTCCAGCTGATTGCGGATAAAGTCCAGCGCTCCTTGCCAGAACGTCCCGCCTGGAACATCCAGCAACACCACCGGCACCAATGGGCTTTTGCCGGTCTGAATCAGCGTCAGCACCTCCAGCGCTTCATCAAGGGTGCCAAAACCGCCCGGGCACAGCACAAGAGCGTCAGCCTCTTTGACGAAGAACAGTTTGCGAGTGAAGAAAAAGTGGAAGGGCAACAGCTTGTCAGTACCATCCACCGTGGGGTTGGCATGTTGTTCGAAGGGCAGGGTGATATTGAAGCCCAGGCTGTGATCGCGGCCGGCTCCTTCGTGGGCGGCGGCCATGATGCCGCCGCCGGCTCCGGTGATGACCATCATCTCTGCACGCGTCAGCGCTGCGCCGAGTTCGCGGGCCATCGCGTATAGCGGATGTTCCACTGGCGTACGCGCCGAGCCGAACACGGTGACTTTGCGCCGGCCCTTGAATTGCTCAAGCACGCGGAACGCCTGCTCCAGTTCACGCAGGGCTTGCAGGGTGATCTTGGCGTTCCAGCGGTTGTGATCCTCCTGGGCCATGCGCAGCACGGTCAGGATCATGTCGCGGTAGATAGGGATGTTCGGGCTGTCGGTGGAAACACGGTTGAGCAGGGCTTCGAGCTGGCTGATAAGGTCGCCGTTTTCCTGAAAATGACGGCTCAAGAGGTCGTTCGGTTGATAAGGCATTCAACGTCTCCTTCTGTACAGAGCGGGTAGCCCTGACGACCAGCGCCAGGGCCGCACTGCAAAAACACACAGGGCCGGCAGTTCCATTTCTGCCGTTAACGAATGATCGGGAATACTCTCAATCTAGACCCTCGCACGCATTCGCGCTGACTTGAACAGTGCGCTGTAACGTTTTGTCTGGCAACCGCTTACTGATTTGCGCCAAAGCCTCGCCGCTCGTCTGAACGTATCGCAAAGGGCCATCACTCTGATTTACTCAAATACAGACGTCGCAAGACAACCTTGCGTTTGCGCAAGGCGGGAAAATTCAAGGATTCGAGGGTGGCAAGGAGGCGGGATGCATGGTCAGAGTGGTTCTGGAGATCGATACGCAGCTGTATCGGATGTTGCAAGAGTCGGCCAAGACCCATCAGTTGAGTCTCGAGGAGGAGTGCTGCCGACGATTGGCCGGCGGCGAACGTCGCTCGCGCTATCTGCAGGCTCTGGTGGCGGAACTGCGCGCCGAGGATGAACAGCGGCGCGCCAAGGCTTCGCGCTGATTACTTTTTCTTGGCAGGCGCGGCTTTCGGGCAGTCGGATTCCTGATAGCTGGCCGAACCGATCGCTTTGTTGGTTTTCACTTCGGTGAAGTCATAACGCATGATCGCGCCCTTGGCCATCAGCTTGCGGTACGACGGGTTGTTGCACACCGACGCGCCCAACTGGAAATACACAGCCTTGGGATCGGCGCGCATCTTGTCGGCGTGGCTCTTCTGCACGCTCAGATGGTTGATCAACTGCGTGCCCTCGACGGTGTAGCCCTGATCAAGAATGTCTTCATTGATCGCCCGTGGCGTGCCGACGCTGCTTTGGGCGGCGACGTTGCGCAGCTCTCGGTTCAGATTCTGCTCACTCAGGGACGCAGCCTGAGCAGTAAAGGACGACGCCAGCAGAATGGCAGCGGTGGGAACGATAAGGCGCAGCATGAAACTCTCCTGATTCGGTGACTGGTGGTTCGACCCGTCACGGGGCGGTGCGTTCAGTGGCGGCAAATTATAGGGGAGCCGGTCTGGACGGTACAGGCTTGTGGCCGTCGCTCTGGTAAACTGCCGGCCATTATTGCCCTGCCGAGTGTCTTTTGTGCCGAGTTTCCCTGTCTGCCGGTGTTGCCTGCGATGAACCATGCCCCCAACGCCGTGGCCCGCCTGCGCGATCAGCGTGAGGACGAAGGCATCAAGCCGATTCAGGCGCGCGGCTTTCGCTCTGAACGCTGCCGCGATTGTCGAGTGATCATCAGTCATTGCCTGTGCGCGTGGCGGCCAAGCGTCGACACCCGTTCCGGCGTGTGTCTGATCATGACCGGCAAGGAAGTGTTCAAGCCAAGCAACACCGGTTGGCTGATCGCCGACGTGGTGCGCGATAACCATGCGTTCATCTGGTCACGCACCGAGCCCGACTCGCAGATGCTCGCACTGCTCAACGATCCGCAGTGGCAGCCGTATCTGGTGTTTCCGGGTGAGTATGTCGAGCCGTCGCGGGTGACCAACACGGTGACAGTCGATAGCAGCAAGCGCCCGCTGTTCATTCTGCTCGATGCGACGTGGACCGAGGCGCGCAAGATCTTTCGCAAGAGTCCGTATTTCGACCGCTTGCCGATCCTCAGCCTGCTGCCCGACAGACTCTCGCGCTATCGCTTGCGCCGTTCGACTCGCAGCGAGCATTTGTGTACCGCTGAAGTCGCCGCACTGTGCCTGGAACTGGCCGGTGACAGCGTTGCCGCCTCGGCGCTGGACGCCTATTTCGATGTGTTCAGCCAGCATTACCTAGGTGCCAAGCAGCAACTGGACATGAACGAATCGACCCCCGCTCACGCCGAGCTGTTGCCCTATATACGAAAGCCGCAGCCGGAGTTGGCCCAATAGTGGCCCATACTGTCGACAGCGCTGGCCATGTTGCTTGACCACCCCGGTTACGCTGGGCATGCTTGGCGCCGATTAGGGTGCGGCCAAGGTTTGAAACGCCGTGTTTGCTGTTGATTGGCGTTGAACGTGCCCCTGTGGATCGCGCCTCCAAGCGCTGTCTCGAGTTGCTTTGGTCAGAGCGGAATGCACCGCGTCTGCCATCAAAAACAGGATCATTTGAAAAATGGCCACATACGACATCCTGATTGCCGATGATCACCCCCTGTTTCGCAGCGCGCTGCATCAAGCAGTGACGCTGGGCCTTGGCCCGGATGTGCGGCTGGTGGAAGTGGCGAGCATTGCCGAACTGGAAGCTCGCCTGACCGAAAAGGCTGACTGGGATCTGGTCCTGCTGGATCTGAACATGCCCGGCGCCTACGGTTTTTCCGGCTTGGTGCTGCTGCGCGGGCAGTATCCGCAGATTCCGGTGGTGATGGTTTCGGCCCAGGAAGAAGCCTCGGTGATGGTCAAATCCCGCGAGTTCGGCGCCAGCGGCTTCATTCCCAAATCCAGTGACTTGAGCGTGATCCAGGAAGCCGTGCGCAAAGTGCTCGATGGCGACGTGTTCTGGCCGCCGCAAGCCTTCGAAGCGGTGAGCGTGTCGGATGAGGCGAAAGCTGCCAGTGATGGCCTTGCCAGTCTGACGCCGCAGCAGTTCCGTGTGTTGACCATGGTCTGCGAAGGTCTGCTGAACAAGCAGATCGCTTATGAGTTGGGCGTATCGGAAGCGACCATCAAGGCCCATGTCACGGCGATCTTTCGTAAATTGAACGTGCGCACTCGCACGCAAGCGGCTTTACTGCTGCAACAACTTGAGTCAATTCCGAGCCAGTGATGGCTGGCAGTTTCACGCTTTTTTGACTTTCGTTGATCTAGCTTCCCCACTCCTTTTTGGCTGGTTTCTTTCTTATGTCACCTTTCAAGGGCCAAACCGGCCTGAAACGCATCCTCAACGCGTCCGGCTACTCGCTCGACGGTCTGCGCGCGGCCTTCACTGGCGAAGCGGCATTCCGCCAATTAGTGCTGCTCAACGTGGTGCTGATTCCGCTGACATTCTTCCTCAATGTCAGCCGTGTCGAGCAGGCGGTGTTGATTGCCGTGTGTTTGCTGGCTCTGATTGTCGAGTTGCTGAATTCGGCGGTGGAAGCGGCCATTGACCGCATCTCGCTGGAATTGCACCCGCTGTCGAAGAACGCCAAGGACATGGGCAGCGCCGCGCAGTTCGTGGCGTTGAGCATGATCGGACTGGTGTGGGCGGTGATTCTGCTTTAAGCGATGGTCGGCAAGACGATCTCGTCGCTGCGCTGCACCCCGGCGGTGAAGGCGCGGCACAGCTCGAGGAATTCGCGCATGGCCGAAGTCTGGTACTTCTGTTTATGCCAGATGAAGTAGAACTGCCGCGCCAGATCCAGGTCTGGCGTCTCCACCGGCACCAGACTGCCCCGGCGGAAGGCATCGCGCAGCGCCAACCGCGAAATGCAGCCAATCCCCAAACCTGATTCCACTGCGCGCTTGATCGCTTCGGTGTGTTCCAGCTCAAGACGGATGTTCAGCGCGCTGCGATGGTGACGCATGGCCTGGTCGAAGGTCAGGCGCGTGCCGGAACCCTGTTCACGCAGAATCCACGCCTCGTGGGTCAGCTCTTCCATGGTCGCGCTGCCGCGTTTGGCCAACGGATGCTGCGGCGCGCAGAACACCACCAGCTCATCCTCGACCCAACTCTGCACTTCGATGTCGGGGTGGCTGCAATCGCCTTCAATCAGACCCAGATCAATTTCGTAATGCGCGACTTGCTGCACGATATTGGCAGTGTTCTGCACGTGCAGCTTGACCTGACTTTCCGGGTGTCGCTGCATGAAGCTGCCGATCAGCAGGGTGGCCAGATAGTTGCCAATGGTCAGCGTCGCCCCCACTGATAAAGAGCCGAAACCGGATTTGCCATTGAGCAGGTCTTCGATTTCCTTGGCCTGATCGAGCAGGGCCACGGCTTGCGGCAACAGTTGTTTGCCGAGGGCGTTGAGGCTCAGGCGTTTGCCGGCGCGGTCGAACAGTTGGCAGCTGGACTGACGCTCGAGCTCGGTGATCGAAGTGCTGGCCGCCGACTGCGAGAGGTTGAGCAGACCCGCAGCACGGGATACGCTTTCCTGCTGGGCGACGGCGACGAAGACTTGCAGTTGACGGAGAGTAAATCGCATATCGATATAACCGATAACCCTTATCTTAATAATCCAGTTAACAGATATTGTCGTCGCTATTAGAATGCGATGCAATTGCGCACGTTAAGCCTCATTGAGCCGCGCAGACCAATCTCCAGGAGTCAAACGTACATGAGCAACATGAACCACGAGCGTGTCCTCAGTGTTCATCACTGGAACGACACTCTGTTCAGCTTCAAGTGCACCCGCGATCCGGGCCTGCGCTTCGAGAACGGTCAGTTCGTGATGATCGGCCTGCAACAACCCAACGGCCGCCCGCTTATGCGCGCTTACTCGATCGCCAGCCCGAACTGGGAAGAGCATCTCGAGTTCTTCAGCATCAAGGTGCAGGACGGTCCACTGACCTCCCAGTTGCAGCACTTGAAGGAAGGCGACGAGATCATCATCTCGAAGAAGCCTACCGGCACGCTGGTTCTTGATGACCTGAACCCGGGCAAGCATTTGTACCTGCTGAGCACAGGCACTGGTCTGGCGCCGTTCATGAGCGTCATTCAGGACCCGGAAACCTACGAGCGCTTCGAAAAAGTGATCCTGGTTCACGGTGTGCGTTACGTCAACGAAGTCGCCTACCGCGAGTTCATCACCGAGCACCTGCCGCAGAACGAGTTCTTCGGCGAGGCGCTGCGTGACAAGCTGATCTACTACCCTACGGTGACCCGCGAGCCATTCGAGAATCAGGGTCGTCTGACTGACCTGATGCGCAGCGGCAAGCTGTTCAGCGACATCGGCCTGCCACCGATCAACCCGCAGGACGACCGCGCGATGATCTGCGGCAGCCCGAGCATGCTCGACGAGACCAGCGAAGTGCTCGACAGCTTCGGCCTGAAGATCTCGGCGCGGATGCGCGAGCCGGGTGATTACCTGATCGAGCGTGCGTTCGTCGAAAAATAACCTGCGATACCTGTGGGAGCGAGCCTGCTCGCGAATGCGGTCTGTCATCAACGTTGATGTTGCATGACACGACGCCTTCGCGAGCAGGCTCGCTCCCACAGTTGGTTTTTGGGTGTGACAGTAAAAGCCCGCGTTGCCTGAGAAGGCCGCGCGGGCTTTTTCGTTTGCGGGCTTTATGCTTCGGCCGGGATGACTTCCAGCACGCGGATCTGTTCGGGCGTCGGGTAATGCCAGCGCACGTCCAGATCCCAGAACTGCGCGCCATATTCACGTTCCGGTGCCGGTGTCTGATACGCCGGGCGCGGATCCTGAGCCAGGCACTGTTCAATCAGCTCAATCAATGGCTCATCGAGACGCTGAGCGTGGGCGTGCGCTTGTTTCAAGGCCGCTTCCACCCACCGCACGTCGATCAACTGCGGCGCCGCGCTGGCGATGTCATTGGTTGCCCCGGGGATGATGTCGGCATAGGGCACGTACGGTTTGATATCCAGCACCGGCGTGCCGTCGAGCAGATCGATCCCGGAGATAAACAGCCGATTGGCTTCGAACCTGTCCAGCTTGACTACCGATTGCCCGATGCCGTTCGGCCGGTGCGTGGCGCGGGTGGCGAACACGCCCATCGACTTGTTGCCGCCCAGCCGGGGCGGGCGCACCTTCAGGCGTGGCTTGTCTTCGAGGGCCTGATGGAACAGAAACAACAGCCAGACATGACTGACCTGCTCTAGCCCCTGCACGGCGTCACCCTGGTCGAACGGCGCGACCAGTTCCAGTACGCCACGGGCGGCCGGGGCCAGTTGCGGCTGGCGCGGGATGGCGAACTTCTCCTTGAAGCAGGAGCGCACGAAGCCGATGGGGGAGACGCTGTAAGTCATGGTCTTGGATCGAAGCGGGGTAGGGCGGGCATGATAACCCGGCTCGCTTCAAGTCTGGTGGTGACAGGGCTGGCCTCTTCGCGAGCAGGCTCGCTCCCACAATGAAGCTGCGTCGTGTACGAAACCCCTGTGGGAGCGAGCCAGCTCGCGAAGGCTGCACCGCCGACCTACAGGCTGAAGCCACCATCAAGAGGAATGATATTCCCGGTCATATAAGCCCCCGCCGTACTCGCCAGGCTGATCGCCAGCGCCGCCATCTCTTCCTCGCGCCCCCAGCGCTTCATCGGAATCAGCGCAGTATCCTCAGCCAGCGCCTGTTCATCATTACCGATATGCTGGGTCATCTTGCTCGGGAACCTTCCCGGCGCAATCACGTTGACGTTGATGTGCTGGCTCACCAGTTCCCGCGCGAGAATGCGCGACAACTGATGCAGGGCGGCCTTGCTCGGCCCATAGGCATACGCCTGCTCGCCAAACGAAGAAATCCCCGCTACCGAACCAATATTGATGATCCGTGCCGGATTCGCCGCTGAACCGGCCTCTCGCAGCAGCGGCAAGAACTGCTGGATGCAACTGAACACTGAGGTCACGTTGAGCTGCATGACCTTTTCCCAGCCCTTGACCGGATAGCTCTCCAGCGGCGCGCCCCACGTGGTGCCGGCGTTATTCACCAGAATGTCCAGATGAGTGATCTGCTCGCCCAGGCGCGCGGCCAGTTCCCGCACGCCTTCTTCGGTCGCCAGATTTGCCGCCACGCCGTGGCAAGTGCCCAAGGCGCCAAGTTCTTCGGCGGTTTGATGGCAGGCTTCGACGTCGCGCGAGCACACGTAGACATGGGCGCCGGCCTCGACGAACGCCTTGGCGATCATTTTGCCGATACCACGAGTACCGCCAGTCACCAGAGCGGTGCGGCCTTGCAGGGAAAAGTAGGGATGCATGGCGAATCCTGAAGATTAGGGATCAATACACCCTAGTCGTCAGCCGCGAAAAGCGGAGCCACTATTTTTGCAGGGAATGAGGGGCCATGCGGCCAGCTTCGAGTTGCAAGCCACAAGCGGCAAGTTAAAGCAGGGGCTAACTTGCAGCTTGCAGCTTGTAGCAGCTTTACGCTCTAACGCGCAGCGTGAGTCCTTTGAGAAAGTTACGCAGCAACTGATCGCCACACGGGCGATAGTTGGTGTGGCCGACCTTGCGGAACAGTGCGCTCAGCTCAGGCTTGGACACCGGGAACTCGGCAGCCTTGAGGATCGCGTGCATGTCGTCTTCTTTCAGTTCGAAGGCCACACGCAGTTTTTTCAAAATGATGTTGTTGGTCACCGGCACTTCGATCGGCTGTGGCGGACGGCTTTCGTCCTTGCCACGCTTGAAGATCACCAGGCCGTCGAGGAAGTGCGCGATGACTTCGTCCGGGCAGCGTACGAAGCCTTCTTCGTCTTCTTCTTTCTTGTCGAGCCAGGTGATGACATCGGCGAGCGTGACGTCCATGCCGCCGAGTTTGATGATCTCGACAACTTTCTTGTCGCTGATGTCGAGCATGTAGCGCACGCTGCGCAGTACGTCGTTATGAACCATGTCGGTAATCCTGATGCGTTGTGGGCAGCGCTCGCGGGCGCTGCCGAAATGTGTGGCGGCAGTGGAAGTTCTAGAACTTCTCTTTGCCGGACAGGTAACGCCACTGGCCGAGCGGGACCTTGCCGATCGACACGCCGCCGATGCGGATGCGACGGATGCCGATGACCTTCAGGCCAACCGCTTCGCAGAACTGCGCGATGATTCCCGGCTGCGGGTTTTTCATGGCGAAGCGCAGACGGTTTTCGTTCTGCCAGCTGGCCTTGACCGGCGGCAGCTCCTTGCCCTTGTGGGTCAGGCCATGCTGCAGACGGTTGAGGCCGTGGGCAGCCATCTCACCTTCGACTTCGACGATGTATTCCTGCTCGATCTTCGCCGCGTCGGCGGTGAGCTTGCGCAGGATTTTCCAGTCCTGGGTGAATACCAACAGGCCGCTGGCCTTGGGCTGCAGGTCGGCGCTGGCGGTCAGGCGCAGGAAATGCCCGCGCAACGGACGTTTGCCGTAGCGATGCTCTTCGCTGAGGGTTTCGGCGCTGAGCGATTGCATGGCGCTGTCGACATCCATGCCGGCGGGCGCGTTGAGCAGGATGGTCACCGGCTCCGGCGCGGTGGCCTTGGCGTCCTTGTCGAGCTCGACCTTTTGCTCGCCAACCTTGAATTGCGGCTCATCGATGACTTCGCCGTCCACGGTGACCCAGCCGCCCTCGATGAACAGCTCGGCCTCCCGGCGGGAGCAACCGACCAGTTCGATGAGGCGTTTGGAGAGGCGAATCGGGTCAGTCATGACAGGGCCGTAACAAAAAAGGGGTGGGCATTGTACCTGTGTGGAAGCGGTTAAGCCCGGTTCCATTTGCAGGCGCTGTATTCAATGTGGGAGCGAGCCTGCTCGCGAAGGCGTCCTGCCAGTCGATGTGTGCAGTGACTGGTACACCGCCTTCGCGAGCAGGCTCGCTCCCACAGGGGTTTCATGGTGTGTCAGCCGTTGCTTGAGCGCTGCTGGGACTGCCGCAGGCGCATATGCAGTAGCGGATACGGCTGGCCCATGCCATCGACCTCGGAGCGGCCGATCACCTCGAAGCCCTGCTTTTCATAAAAGCCCAAGGCTTGCGGGTTCTGCTCATTGACGTCGAGTTCATCGGCGTTGAGCCGTTCGATCGCATAGCGGAGCAACTGCTTGCCCAAGCCTTGACCACGATGATCAGGATCGATGAACAGCATTTCAATCTTGCCCGCCGCCACACCGGCAAACCCGGTGATGCGCTGCTGGCGGTCCTTGGTGCAGATCAGCATGACCGCGTCGAGATAGCGGGTGAGCACCAGATTGCGCAGCAGCTCGATGTAGCTGTCCGGCAGGAACTGATGAGTAGCGCGAACCGAGGCCTCCCAGACCCGGGTCAGTTCTTCGTAATCGCTGATTTTCGGTGTGTGGATGACCGAATGCTGACGCATGTGCGTATGCCTCTTGTGCGGTTCAAGGGAGTCCGTCCCCCGCTAAACGATAGCCGCAAAAAAGCCCCGCATCGAGCGAGGCTTTTTGAATCGTGCACTGCCCCTTGTGGGAGCGAGCCTGCTCGCGAAAGCATTGTGTCAGGCAATATTTACAGCGACAGACCCAGCGCATTCGCGAGCAGGCTCGCTCCCACAGGTATTTTGCGGTGCTTAGATCTGCTCAGCCCACAAGTCGTATTCGTCAGCGTCAGTCACCTTGCACCAGACCTTGTCGCCCGGCTTCAGGTTGCTGCCATTGTCGATAAACACGTTGCCATCAATTTCCGGGGCGTCGAAGAAGCAACGGCCGACCGCGCCTTGTTCGTCAACCTCGTCCACCAGCACTTCGATCTCACGACCGATGCGCATTTGCAGGCGTGCCGAGCTGATCGCCTGCTGGTGCGCCATGAAGCGCTCCCAACGATCCTGCTTGACGTCGTCCGGTACCACTTCCAGATCCAGATCATTCGCTGGCGCGCCGTCCACCGGCGAGTACTGGAAGCAGCCGACGCGGTCGAGCTGGGCTTCGGTCAGCCAGTTGAGCAGGTACTGGAAGTCTTCTTCGGTTTCGCCCGGGAAGCCGACGATGAAGGTCGAACGGATGATCAGGTCCGGGCAGATTTCGCGCCAGTTCTTGATCCGCGCCAGAGTCTTGTCTTCGAACGCCGGGCGTTTCATCGACTTCAACACTTTCGGGCTGGCGTGCTGGAACGGGATGTCCAGGTACGGCAGGATCTTGCCGGCGGCCATCAGTGGAATCAGCTCGTCGACGTGCGGGTACGGATAAACGTAGTGCAAGCGGACCCAGACGCCCAAGGTGCTCAAGGCTTCGCAAAGTTCGGTCATGCGGGTTTTCACCGGCGCGCCGTTCCAGAAACCGGTGCGATATTTCACGTCGACGCCGTAGGCGCTGGTGTCTTGCGAGATCACCAACAGCTCTTTGACGCCGGACTTGACCAGGCGCTGGGCTTCGTCGAGCACATCACCGACCGGACGGCTGACCAGTTTGCCGCGCATCGACGGGATGATGCAGAACGAGCAGCTGTGGTTGCAGCCTTCGGAAATCTTCAGGTACGCGTAGTGGCGCGGGGTCAACTTGATGCCTTGCGGCGGCACCAGGTCGATCAGCGGGTTGTGATCCTGACGCGGCGGCACCACTTCGTGCACGGCGTTGACCACTTGCTCGTACTGCTGCGGACCGGTCACGGCGAGCACGCTCGGGTGTACGTCGCGGATGTTGCCTTCTTCCACGCCCATGCAACCGGTGACGATGACCTTGCCGTTTTCCTTGATCGCTTCGCCGATCACTTCCAGCGACTCAGCCTTGGCCGAATCGATGAAGCCGCAGGTGTTGACCACCACGACGTCGGCGTCCTGATAGGTGGACACCACGTCATAGCCTTCCATGCGCAGCTGGGTCAGGATGCGCTCGGAGTCGACCAGTGCTTTCGGGCAACCCAGAGATACAAAGCCAACCTTTGGATTGGCCGGCGCAGGAGTGGTGGACATGTCTAACCTCGGTGTTTTGTGACGTCGCTTGCTTGGTGCGCAAGCCGACGGATGGGCGCTTGGGGCGCGCCTCTGATCAAAAAGTGCGCAATTCTAGCGGCGGGCAACGCACTTGACCAGCTTTATACGGGGAAATACGACGAGTGCTGCGCTATGCTTCGCGCCGTTGAGCTTTACCGATTTCGTGCAGTCAATCATTGGTCTGTAACAACAGGTAAAACAGCGCATGCTGCAACTCAAAGCATAGTGCTTCCTTCAAAGAAGCCGGTATCGAGATCAGGAGTGTTGGATGGGTCAGGCAAGTAGTCATGCGGCGGGCGCCGAGGGTTCGGCGAGCAGACCGCTGAGCATGCTGGTCGCGGCGGTCGGGGTGGTTTATGGCGACATCGGCACGAGCCCGTTGTACACCCTCAAGGAAGTGTTTTCCGGCGGTTACGGCGTGCCGGTCAATCACGACGGCGTGCTGGGCATTCTGTCGTTGATCTTCTGGTCGCTGATCTGGGTGGTCTCGATCAAATACATGATGTTCGTCCTGCGCGCCGACAACCAGGGCGAGGGCGGCATCATGGCCCTTACGGCACTGGCAAGGCGGGCAGCGGCAGGGCGCAAGCGCCTGCGCACGCTGCTGGTGGTGTGCGGGCTGATCGGGGCGGCGCTGTTCTACGGCGACAGCATGATCACCCCGGCGATTTCGGTTCTGTCGGCGATCGAAGGCCTGGGTCTGGCGTTTGATGGCATCGATCACTGGGTGGTGCCGTTGTCGCTGGTGGTGCTGGTCGCGCTGTTTCTGATTCAGCGCCACGGTACCGCGCGGATCGGCATTCTGTTCGGGCCGATCATGGTCACCTGGTTCCTGGTCCTCGGCGCCCTCGGTGTGTACGGCATCAGCCACACGCCGGAAGTGCTGCACGCGCTGAACCCGATGTGGGCGGTGAATTTTTTCGTCGTGCACCCGGGCATGGGCGTAGCGATCCTCGGCGCCGTAGTGCTGGCGCTGACCGGCGCGGAAGCGCTGTATGCCGATATGGGCCACTTCGGCCGCAAGCCCATCGCCCGCGCCTGGTTTCTGCTGGTGCTGCCGGCGCTGGTGCTCAACTACTTCGGCCAGGGCGCATTGCTGCTCGATAACCCTGACGCCGCGCGCAACCCGTTCTACCTGCTGGCACCAAGCTGGGCGCTGATTCCGCTGGTCGGTCTGTCGACCCTGGCCACGGTGATCGCCTCGCAAGCGGTGATTTCCGGCGCGTTTTCCCTGACCCGTCAGGCGATCCAGCTCGGCTACATTCCGCGCATGTACATCCAGCACACCTCCAGCGATGAGCAGGGCCAGATCTACATCGGCGCGGTGAACTGGGCGCTGATGGTCGGCGTCGTCTTGCTGGTGATCGGCTTCGAATCCTCCGGCGCACTGGCTTCGGCCTACGGCGTGGCGGTGACCGGCACCATGCTGATGACCACCATTCTGGTGTCGGCGGTCATGCTGCTGCTGTGGAAATGGCCACCGATCCTCGCGGTGCCGGTGCTGCTGGGCTTCCTGCTGGTGGACGGTCTGTACTTCGCCGCCAACGTGCCAAAGATCGTTCAAGGCGGCGCGTTCCCGGTGATCGCCGGTATCGCCCTGTTCGTGCTGATGACCACCTGGAAGCGCGGTAAACAACTGCTGGTCGAACGCCTCGACGAAGGCGCGTTGCCGCTGCCGATCTTCATCAGCAGCATCCGCGTGCAACCGCCGCATCGGGTGCAAGGCACCGCGGTGTTCCTCACCGCACGCTCCGACGCCGTACCGCACGCGCTGTTGCACAACCTGCTGCACAACCAGGTGCTGCATGAGCAAGTGGTGTTGCTGACCGTGGTCTACGAAGACATCCCGCGCGTACCGCCATCGCGACGCTTCGAAGTGGAAGCGCATGGGGAGGGCTTCTTCCGGGTGATCCTGCACTTTGGCTTCACTGACGAGCCGGACGTGCCGCAGGCGCTGAAGCTGTGTCATCTCGATGATCTGGATTTCAGCCCGATGCGCACCACCTACTTCCTCAGCCGCGAAACGGTGATTGCTTCGAAGCTGGAAGGCATGGCGCGTTGGCGTGAAGCGTTGTTCGCGTTCATGTTGAAGAACGCCAATGGCAATTTGCGCTTCTTCAATCTGCCGCTGAACCGGGTGATTGAGTTGGGGACGCAGGTGGAGATGTAAGCCTGACCTCAAATGAAAGCCCCCGTCAGCCTTGTGGCTGGCGGGGGCTTTTTCGTGTCTGCTCATACACTTTCAATCCACCGAAAATCCCCTGTGGGAGCGAGCCTGCTCGCGAAGGCTTAGTGTCAGTCGAAGCATGTGGTGGCTGAACCACCGCATTCGCGAGCAGGCTCGCTCCCACAAGGTATTGGGTTGAATCAAGAGGTGCGCTCAGACAGATCAGCTTCAGACTCGGTCTTCGTACGCGCAGGTCGTGGGATCAGCGCTTGGATCACATCATCAATCAAGGCCTTGCCCATCACCGTCAGGTAATGCGCAGCCCAGGCATGGCGGTCGGTGTCTCTGATGAAGGCGGCGTCTTCTGCGAAGGATTTGGCGAGGTATAGCAGGTCGGAGGATTGGGACAAGGCATCGATGATCGGGATGCCGGAGCGGACGTTGAAGAACGCTTGATCCGAGTTGTAGAGGAAAGGGGTGAAGCCGATGGTTTTAAGGTCTGAAGGCGTTGACGGAATTTCTTTGCTCATTGTTTTGCTCCCTAAAACGAGGAGCTGCCGCATTCGTTACCACACGAATGGGTGGCAGCTGTACGCAGGGTGGTAAACCGGGAGAGCAAAGAAACCGGCAGACCCGAAGGTCTCCCACGTACAGCTGCCATGACAGTGAATTACAGGCGTGAAAGAACGCCTGATGTCGTGATGGAGGCACTGTTGCACTTTGCCTAACCGGGTTACCACACCCGATCGCTGAATGGGTCAGCGACGTCCGCAGAGTATCCCGTCGAAAAACAGCGCAATAGAGCGGCACAGCGCCCCAACAAGAGTTTCGGAGTTTGCCTACAAGGTCTGTGGGCGTCATCTGATATTGCGAGACTGGAAGTAAACGATACTAAACGTTGCTGGCGATTTTGTGGGTATTTGTTCGGTAGATGAATGTGGAGTTGACGATTCGATAATGCCAATTAAGCAGGTGTCCACGTTTTATGGAATGTGGACATTTGGTGATTTTAGCTTCCTGAAGAGTCAAGAAATTTACGAGCCTTGCCACAAAACCGCTGAATCCAGCGCAATACCCCTGTGGGAGCGAGCCTGCTCGCGAAGGCGTAGTGTCAGTCGCCGAATCTGTAAACTGACCCACCGCATTCGCGAGCAGGCTCGCTCCCACAGGGATTTTGGTGGCTGCTGGAATGTAAAAAGCCCCCGCAACTGCGAAGTTGCGGGGGCTTTTTGTGGACGTGGCTCAGATCACTCTTCGGCGACCGAGTCCTTGCTCTGACGCTTCTCGATCAAGTCCACCAAACGCTTGGCCAGCGCTGGATAGTTCTCATCGAAGTGATGCCCGCCGGGCAGTTTCACCGCTTCACCGACTGCAGTCTTGTCCGTGCAGCCGCTTTCATCGGTCTCTTCTTCACCATAGATGCACACAACCTTCGCCGCTGGCAGCTTGGCCATTTCCGGGCCGGTGGCGGCTTCTTTGCCGGCGTTGCCCAGCCAGCCCTCGACTTCGATTTCGAAGCTGCCGGTGCGGGCGAAGGCGAGCAGGATGATTGCGTCTACACGTTGCTGCTCGTTCTCTGGCAGGCGATTGTAGATCGCTGGCAACACATCAGCACCGAACGAGTAACCGGTGAGGATGAAGCGCTTGGTGCCCCATTTCTGCCGGTAGTGCTGCATCAGTTCGGTGAGGTCGAGCGCGCTTTGTTCCGGGCTCTTGTGCTGCCAGTAGTAGCGCAGGGTGTCGATGCCGACCACCGGGTAGCCGATCTTGGCCATTTCCCCGGCCACGTCGCGGTCGAGATCGCGCCAGCCGCCGTCGCCGGAGAGAAACAGGGTCACGGTTTCATTGGCCTGGCCGGCCGGCACTTCCACGACCGGGATCGCCAGGCCGCCGTTGGCCTTGTCGCCGCCGACGAGGATTTTGCGCAGTTCGTTGTTCAGCACTTGCGGCAGGTTGATGTCGTAGTCGCTGATGCTGGTTTCGGCGTTCGGTTGATCGCGCACGAAACCTGCGCTGGCGTCGTCCGGGTTATCGTTCCACGCCACCAGCCAGTGGCCGTGGGCGGCGGATTTCGGCAGCAGGTGGGTGCAGCCGGGTTTTTCCAGAGCCAAGTCGACGGAGACCGCCTGGGCCTTGTCGTCCTTTTGTTCCGCCAGCCAGCGCCACGCCAGCACGGCGCCTGGGCCGATGCCGCTGACCAGAGTGGCCGGGCCGTTCAATTCGCGCAGGCCCGATTGCAGGGCGCGGCTTTGCAGCAGGCAGTCCTTGGGCAGAATCACCTGCACGATCTGCGCCGAAGCGCTACGGCTGAGGGTAGTCAGTTGTTTTTCGGAGAGCTTCTGCTCGTCGGTAACGGCGACCAGTACCTGCGCTTTCGGCTTGCTGCCCGGGATGACCCGGGTCATGGCGGCGCCATCGGCGGGTTTGAGCTGTTCGACGGTCGGTTCCGGTGCCGGACGTTTGAGGTACCAGTAACCGCCGCCGGCAATCACGGCCAGCACCAGCAGGGCGGCCAGGATGTACTTCAGGGAGCGTTGAATCATCAGCGTTTCACCAATCCAGTCAAGCCGCCCGCGATCAGGGCGGCAGTGTCGGCCAGCGCCACGAGCGGATCGAGTCCGGCGGGCACGGCCATATAACGGGGTTCCCAGTCAGGCTGGAACTTGTCTTTGAAACGGCGCAAGCCTTGGAAGTTGTACAGCTGCTCACCACGGCGGAAAACCATCGAGCCCAGGCGCTGGGTCAGCGGTGCGCCGCGCCGGGGTTGCAACCCCGACAACGGCACCATGCCCAGACTGAAGCGCGCGTATCCGTGACTCTTATAGTGTTGAATCAGGCCGACCATCATGAATTCCATGGTCAGCTTCGGCGCTTCCGGGTGCGCTCGCATCAGGTCGAGACTGGCCAGATCGTGGCTGTAGGTCTCGAGCAGATTGGCGAACGCCACCGGGCGGCCTTCGAAGCGAATCACCGCAATGCGGAAATGCTTCAGGTAATCGTCGCTGAAGCGACCGAGGGAGAAACCTTTCTCGCGCACGTTTTTGCCGGTCAGCCAGGCATCGGAAATCACCTTCAGCTCATCCATAGGCGCCTGCCCCGGCTCATGGATTTCCAGCGACAGGCCATCGCGGGTGCCACGGTTCCAGGTGTAGCGCAGATCCTTCATCTCCTTGCCCTTGGCTTCCAGATCGAAGCGCAGCAGATCGACCCGGGCTTCTTCGCCGAGCTTGATCGCGGTCAGGCCGATGTCCATGTAGTACGGCAGGTTCTCTGCACGCACTTGATAGAAAACCGGACGAGTGTGGTGGATGTCGCAGAGGTCGCGGAACTGCCAGATCATTTCTGCACGTTGCTGGCTCGGCCCGATCGGGTCATACAGCGCCACCAGACTGCGGCCACGACGGGCGTACATCAGGAACGCTTCGTCGTTGGGGTGAAACAGCAACGCCTTGTCACCGGTCAGCGCGAGACCGCCGTCGGGTTGCGACGAGGCCATGAGAATTTTTGCCGCGCGGTCGAGTTCGTCCGGCGTTGGCAAATGAATCACCGGGCGCGCGGTGCGCAGCAGCCAGGTCAGCGAGATGATCACCAGCAACACCGCGGCACCGAGTAGCGAGCGCAGGCCGCGCGGCGCGTCAGCATCGAGTGTGAACTGCCACCACAATTGATGGCTGTAGGGCACGTCCTGATAGGCGAACAGCAGCAACCAGGCCGAAGCGCCCAGCACGCAGAGACTGGCGACCAGATAAAGCGGCGAAAACGGCAGTTCGGTCAGGCGGCTCGGGCGATAGAAGGAGCGGCGGAACACGCCGAGCAGCGCGGCCGTCAACGTCATCAACGTGGCTTCTTCCCAGTCGAAGCCTTTGAGCAGCGAGAGCAGGGCGCCGACCAGCAGCAGAATGGTGGTCAGCATCCATGCCGCCGACAAACGACGGCGCAACCCTTGGGCGAGCAACAGGCAAAGCACGCCAATCAGGCTGGCGCCGAAGTGCGAGGCGTCGACCAGGCGATGCGGGATCAGAAAACCGATGTGCTCCAGGCGCGTGTCGATCTCCGGGGTCGCGCCGGAAAACAGCAGCACCACGCCAGACAGGAACACCAGCACCGCCAGCACCGGCGCGGCCAGACCGGACGCGGCGCGCATGGTCTGGGATTGAAACAGGCGCTGGCCTTCGTTGATCAGCAGCAGTACGCACGCGACCAGCAGCGGCAACACCACGTAGATCAGGCGATACAGCAGCAGGGCAGCGGCCAGCGGCGCGGCGCCGAGCTTGTCGGCAAACGCGGCGAGCAGAATCGCTTCGAACACACCGACGCCGCCCGGCACATGGCTGAGTACACCGGCGGCGAGGGCCAGCAGGTACACCAGCAGGAACGGCGCAAACGGCGGCGCTTCCGGCAGCAACAAATACAGAACGGTGGCGGCAGCCGCGACGTCGAGGGCGGTGATCACCAATTGCAGGAAGGTCAGACGCCGACCCGGCAGGCGCAGGGTGCGCCGCCCGGCACGGACCAGCAGATTGTCGGGGTAGGGTTGTTCCGGCAGACGACGGCGATAGATGCCGATCGCCAGCACTGCACCGAGGATCAGTACGGCAGCGGCGACAGAGCCGAGCAAGGCTTCGGACAATCCCAAGGCTTGCGAGGCGGCGGGCAGGTTGCTCAAGGTCGCCAGCGCGGCCAGCGGTGGCAAAGCGCAGCCCAGCGAGAGGCTGGCGAACAAGGTCATGTGCGCGACTTCCGACGCACCGACGCCCAATCGCGCATATAAACGATAACGAACCGAGCCGCCGGACAGCAGCGACAGACCAATGGCATTGCCAATCGCAAATGCGGTGAAGCCGCCCAGGGCAAGCGTGCGCGGCGGCAGTTTCACGCCAGCGTAGCGGCTGGCCGACCATTCATAGCCGAGCAGAATAATGAAACCGACCACGGTCGCACCTATGGCGCCAAGCAGGGCGGGTTTCGGCACGTCGAGAATCGAGTCATGCAACGCGTCGAGATCGAGCTCGGCGAGCAGATGGCGGCAGGCAATCAGGGCAATGGCAAACAGCAGCAACGTGACGGCCAGACCGATCGGCTGACGGTATTTGCTTAACCGATCCAGCCAGCGCAAACGCTCGGGTTTGATCGGTTGTTCTGCTGTAACGGTGTCTTGTGGATCAGACGAGTTGGCGCGCATCAATCACCTCTTGGATTGTGCGCGACAGGATGGAGGTATCCAGCCAAGTTACCAATCCCTGTAGAAAAAAATAATCACAAAATACTACGCCTCTCGTCGGGCATCGGCGAGGGCAGTTCCTGGATTGCACAAACCCTGTCCGCGACTCAAGCATAGTCGCAAGTCAGTGGTTCTGATGATCCCCAGCGGTTCACTGCACAGTGACAGATCATTGTTGCGAAAGGACTTTTTCGACAGATACAAAAAAGGCCACTCTTTCGAGTAGCCTTCTTTGATGTTTGGTTGCGGGAGCCGGATTTGAACCGACGACCTTCGGGTTATGAGCCCGACGAGCTACCAGACTGCTCCATCCCGCGTCTGTGTGGCGGCATTCTACAGAGGTTCGCGAGTGTGTCAACCGTCGATCTGGATAAATCTGTTGAGGTTCAAGCGCTTAGCGTCTTTTCCGGGCGGGCGACCGTCGCGCAGGGCAGGTGGTGCAAGGCTTTCAGCTCTATTGCCCGTTGATCTGTGATTGAAAAAATAAATTCATTGGAAATCTCCTACGGTCGGAAAAGAACATTCAACCACTGGTGCTATATACAGGTGTGAGTGAGATACTGCCGCTCCGGCTTGCCACGTTGTCTTTATCCGACATGACCCAGCGAAAAATCATCCACATTGACTGTGACTGTTTCTACGCCGCCATCGAGATGCGCGATGATCCGCGTCTGGCCGGCAAGCCGTTGGCAGTGGGTGGTTCGGCGGATCGACGCGGGGTGATTGCTACCTGCAACTATGAAGCGCGCGCCTATGGTGTGCGCTCGGCGATGGCCTCCGGGCATGCGTTGAAGCTGTGCCCGGACCTGACCATCGTCAAGCCGCGCATGGAGGCTTATCGCGAAGCGTCGAAGGAAATTCATACGATCTTTGCCGACTACACCGACCTGATCGAGCCGCTGTCGCTGGACGAGGCCTACCTCGATGTGTCCGACAGCGCGCATTTCGGCGGCAGCGCCACGCGCATCGCCCAAGACATTCGTCGTCGGGTCTCCAACCAATTGCACATCACCGTTTCCGCAGGCGTTGCGCCAAACAAGTTTCTGGCGAAGATCGCCAGCGACTGGAAAAAACCCAACGGTTTGTTCGTGATCACCCCGGATCAGGTCGAGGAGTTCGTCAGTGGTCTGCCCGTGAGCAAGCTGCACGGCGTCGGCAAGGTCACCGCCGACAAGCTCGGCAAGCTTGGTATCGTTGACTGCCAGCACCTGCGCGAGTGGGGCAGGCTGGCGCTGGTGCGCGAATTCGGCAGTTTCGGCGAGCGCTTGTGGAATCTGGCCCGTGGAATCGATGAGCGGCTGGTGCACAACGACAGCCGCCGCCAGTCGATCAGTGTGGAAAACACCTACGACGTTGATCTGCCGGACTTGCGCAGCTGCCTGGACAAATTGCCCGAGTTGCTCGACACCTTGAAAAACCGCATGGCGCGGATCGACAGCAGTTATCGACCGGGCAAGCCGTTCGTCAAAGTCAAATTCCATGATTTCACCCAGACCACGCTGGAACAGGCCGGGGCAGGGCGCGATTTGGGTAGTTATCAGTTGCTGCTGACGCAGGCGTTCAATCGCGGTGGCAAACCGGTGCGGTTGTTGGGGGTGGGGGTGAGGCTGGAGGATTTGCGCGGCGGGTTTGAGCAGATGGAGTTGTTTGAGCGTTAGATTCGCGGCGCCTGGCAGGGCCTCTTCGCGAGCAGGCTCGCTCCCACATTGGATCTGCGGCGTTCACAAATCCCTTGTGGGAGCGAGCCTGCTCCGGGCGGCGTTCCGACGAAGCTTTTAATCGTTAATTCGGTCCCGGATCAGCCACCAGACGCCCGGCATCCTTGGCCAGAGACTTGAGAAACTCAGTCTGCAACTCAGGATCATTGCGGGTCAGTTCGATCAGGCTTTGTTCCAGTTCGCTGGCTTCTTCTTCCAGACCCAGTTCCGACAAGCGTTTGACCCGGTGTACCCACTGGCTCACTTCGTCATCTTCCAGATCGTCGTAAATCAGCCCGTGCGCCTCAATCAACTTACCGCGCAGGTGGCCGCTGAGCATTAGCGTCGAGTCGGTATGTACGTCGTCCTTGGCGTCTTCGACACTGATCTGCAAGCGGCCAACATGGTTGAGGTCATGTTCGGCGAAAGGGCTGTCGAGCAGGTTCAAGCGCAACACGCCGTTGCGATCGGTGGTCATGTCAAAGGTCTGCTTGCCGGCCTTGACCTGCACCGGCCGCTCGCTCCATGGCAGGCTCGAATACTCCGTGCGCTTGTCGCGCTGGACTTCGTCGATGCCCGCAAGGTTCTGCTGCGCGCGACCGTTGGACTGCACGTTCATGAACGGGTTGAGCCCGGCGAAACCGTAGCTCAGCCAATCCCTGGTGACGCTGTCCGGCAGGTTGCCGAGGGCGAACACGTTGACCACGTTGGCACCGACACCACCGACCACGGCCACCGCACCCAGCGGAATCTCATAGACTTCGCGCCAGGGTTGATAAGGCGTGTAGCGGTCGTAACGACGGGTGACCTCAAACTCGGTGACTTCGAAAGTCTTCTGCTCGTTGATCTTCACACGTCGCTGCGGCAGCTCGAGCACCTTGGGCTCGCCGACATCGATCTGCAGGCTGTGATCGAGCAACTTTCGCTCGACCCGCTCTTCGTGCTCGCTGCGTTGCGACATGTGATTGGCGCAGCCGCTGACCAGCAGGGCGCCGCACAGGGCGGCGCCACCGAGGCCTAAGGTGTTTCGCTTGAACATGACGTCTCTATCTGGTTTCAGCGGCGGATACGGGCCTGAAGGAAGGACACAACATCGGCCGCCGGCAGTGCTTGCGCCTCTGCTTCGGAACGACTCTTGTATTCCAGGTTGCCTTCGGCGAGGCCGCGGTCGCTGACCACGATCCGGTGTGGAATGCCGATCAGCTCCATGTCCGCGAACTTGATGCCCGGGCTGGTTTTCTTGTCGCGATCGTCCAGCAGGACTTCGAAGCCGGCGGCCGTGAGGTCGGCGTACAGCTTGTCGGTGGCTTCGCGCACCTGCTCGGTTTCATAGCGCAGCGGTACCAGCGCGATCTGGAATGGCGCCAGCGTGTCGCTCCAGATGATGCCGTTGGCGTCGTTGTTCTGCTCGATGGCAGCAGCCACCACGCGCGATACGCCGATGCCGTAGCAGCCCATTTCCAGGGTCACCGGCTTGCCGTTCTCGCCCAGCACTTCGCACTTCATCGCCTTGCTGTACTTGTTGCCCAGCTGGAAGATGTGGCCGACTTCGATGCCGCGCTTGATCTCCAGCGTGCCTTTGCCGTCCGGGCTTGGGTCGCCGGCGACCACATTGCGCAGGTCGGCAACGGTTGGAACCGGCAGGTCGCGCTCCCAGTTCACGCCGAAGTAGTGCTTGTCGTCGATGTTCGCGCCGATGCCGAAGTCGCTCATCATCGCGACCGAGCGGTCGATGATGATTGGCAGTGGCAGATTCAGCGGGCCGAGCGAGCCGGCGCCGGCGCCAATCGCGTCACGCAGTTCGGCATCGGAGGCCATGACCAGCGGGCTGGCCACGCCAGGCTGGTTGGCAGCCTTGATTTCGTTCAGCTCGTGGTCGCCACGAATCACCAGCGCGATCAGCTTGCCTTCTTCTTCGGCATGGACGATCAGGGTCTTGATAGTCTTTTCAATCGGCAGATTGAATTTTTCCACCAGCGCCGCGATGGTTTTCGTGTCCGGTGTGTCGACCAGACGCAGCTCTTCGGTTGGCGCAGGGCGCGAGGTTTCCCGTGGCACCGCTTCGGCTTTTTCGATGTTTGCCGCGTAGTCGGAACCGTTGCTGAAGACGATATCGTCTTCGCCGGACTCGGCCAGCACGTGGAATTCGTGGGAACCGGCACCACCGATCGAACCGTTGTCAGCTTCTACCGGGCGGAACTTCAGGCCCAGACGCGTGAACACGTTGCAGTACGCCTCGTGCATGCGGTCATAGGTGACCTGCAGCGACGCCTGATCGGCGTGGAAGGAGTAGGCGTCCTTCATAATGAATTCGCGGCCGCGCATCAAGCCGAAGCGTGGGCGGATTTCGTCACGGAATTTGGTCTGGATCTGGTACAGGTTGATTGGCAGCTGCTTGTAGCTGCTCAACTCGTTGCGCATCAGATCGGTGATCACTTCTTCGTGGGTCGGGCCCGCGCAGAAGTCACGACCGTGGCGGTCTTTGATGCGCAGCAACTCAGGGCCGTATTCTTCCCAGCGCCCCGATTCCTGCCACAGCTCGGCCGGTTGGGTGCTCGGCATCAACACTTCCAGAGAACCGGCAGCGTTCATCTCTTCGCGAACGATGGCTTCGACCTTGCGCATGACTCGCAGGCCCATCGGCAGCCAGGTGTAGAGGCCCGAGGCAAGCTTGCGGATCATGCCGGCGCGCAGCATCAGCTGGTGGCTGATCACGACCGCGTCGGAAGGCGTTTCTTTCTGTGTGGCGAGCAAAAATTGACTGGTGCGCATGGTTGGCCGTTGTCGGTTGCTATGACTGGAAATGACGGAGCAGTGTACCGGCGAGTTTTGCTGCCGTACAGAAGTGTGGCCGGCACAGAGGTCGAGTGGCGGGATTCCTCCCGCCACTGGCGAAGCGTCCTACGATTCTTCGGTGACCGGCGTCGGTGCAGGCTCGGGCGTTGGTGTCGGCCCTTCGCGGCGGCGCTCCTGAAACCAGTGCAGTGCAATCAGCAGCAGCGTCGGCACGCCGAGCAGGGCGGTGATGAGGAAGAAGCTGTGATAGCCGAATTTCTCCACCAGCACGCCGGAGTAGCCACCCATCAAACGCGGCAGCAGCAACATGATCGAGCTGAGCAGGGCATATTGCGTAGCGGAAAACTTCAGGTTGGTCAGGCTCGACAGGTAGGCAACGAACGCCGATGTCGCCAGGCCCGAGCTGAAGTTGTCGAGGGAAATGGTCACCACCAGCATCTGCAGGTTCGGGCCCATGTCCGCGAGCATGACGAACAGCAGGTTGGTCGCCGCCGAAGCCACGCCACCGATAAACAGGATCGGCAGAATGCCGAAGCGCACGATCAACAGCCCGCCCATGCCGGCGCCGACGAGAGTCATGATCAGGCCGAAGATTTTGCTGACACTGGCGATCTGATCCTTGGTGAAACCCTGGTCGATATAGAACACGTTGGCCATGACGCCCATTACCGTGTCGGACATGCGATAGGTGGCGATCAGGCCCAGCAGCAACAGCGCCTGCCAGCGATAACGCAGAATGAAGTCGTTGACCGGCGTCAGCACCGGTGCCAGTCCGCGCCGGCCCATGGCCGACAGGCACATCCCGGTGAGAAGGGTATAGAGAATGGCGCGCAGGAAGGCGCGGTCTTCCAGCAGCAGATCGAGCGGGCTCATGTCGCCGAACAGCACACCAGCGAAATCGGTGTTGTACAACTGGGTAAACATCGCCGGTACGGAGACCAGCAATATGATCAGCACGAACACCGACATCAATTGATGCATGAACGTATAGCGCCCGGCCTGCAGCTGCGTGCGCAGCGGCACGGGCGGCTCACGCATGAACAGCGTGGTCAGCAGCGCGGGCACCATCAATGCGCCGAACAGCACATAGGTGCCGGTCCACGCTGCGTGTTTATAGTTGAAGCCGGTGGAGCCGAACCCCTCGGCGAAGAACAGCGCGCCGGCGGTGGCGAGCAGGGCGGCAACGCGGTAACCGGACATGTAGCTGGCGGCGAGGGCGGCCTGGCGGCTGTCATCGGCGATTTCCAGGCGATAGGCGTCGACCGCGATATCTTGAGTGGCGGAGGCAAAGGCGACGACGACGGCGATAGCGATCAGCCAGGACAAATGCTTCTGCGGATCACAGAAACCCATGCCGATCAGGCCTAGAATCACCAGTGCCTGAGACAGCACCAGCCAGGAACGGCGGCGGCCGAGCTTGCCCAGCAAGGGCAGGCGCCATTGGTCGAGCAGCGGTGACCAGACCCATTTGAACGCATACGCCAGGCCGATCAGGCTGGCATAGCCAATAGTTTCACGGGCCACGCCCGCTTCACGCAGCCATACGGAGAGCGTCGAGAACACCAGCATGTACGGCAGGCCGGCGGCAAAACCGAGCAACAACAGCACGAGCGTCGAAGGACTGGCATAGGCGGCGAGCGCGGCGCGCCAGGTTTTACGGGGCATGGGCTGAAGTCTGCCTCAAAATTGCGAAAACAAAGCGCGCACTCTAACCGCTGTGCTCTACCGGACGCCAGCCATGGCGCCGAATATCCACACGATTGTTCTGGACGGTGATGCCTTCCATGCGCAATCGCGCACGTTGCTCATCACCGGAGGGGCTGCCGACCGGCAGGCTGATGCGCCCGCCGGCGCCGAGAACACGGTGCCAGGGCAGCCTGGTGTCGCCGGGCAACTGGCTCAAAGTCCGTCCGACCCAGCGCGCGGCGCGGCCCAGTCCGGCGAGTTCGGCCAACTGTCCATAACTGACGACTTTGCCTTCGGGCACTTGCGCGAGCGTCGAGTAGAGTGCCGTGCGTCGGATTTGCGCATCGTTTTCGACGCTGTCGAGCGGGTCTTTCACGTGCGCGGCTCCTGAGCATTGGCGTGACGATGGCGACAAGGGTATACGCTCGCGGTCCAGTTGAGAAATGAACTCAATTGAAATAGTCCGGTCAGTCCTTGTCATGGGCAAAATCCTACGGATAATGCCGACCCTTTTTCGCCAACTCTGAGCCCCCGATCTGCTTATGTTCCCCAGAACCCTGTTGTGCCTTGCTGTTTTCAGCGCGTCCACGCCCCTGCTTGCCGACACCGTCTGGTTGAAAAACGGCGACAAGCTGAGCGGCACCATCACGGTATTCGACGGCGGCAAGCTGTTGATCCAGACCAAATACGCCGGTGCGGTGGCGATTGACTGGAAAGAGGTCAAGACCCTCGACAGCGATCAGCACCTGCTAGTGAAGCAGGACGCCTACGCTGGCGAAGTGTCGAAGTCGCTCACGGCGGCCGACGACGGCAAGGTCACCCTGGCCAATGGCGAGGCGCCGAAGACGGTCGAGCTGGCGAGCATTCAGCAGATCCTCAAGCCCAAGCCGATCGTCACTGACCTGGTGTGGAAGGGCAACGTCGATCTGGCCCTGGATTATCAGCGCGCCGAAAAGGACACTGACGATTACGACGTTGGCTTCAAGACCTCGGCTCGCCATGGTCGCTGGCGCCATACCGCCGAGGGCGAGTACAACCGCGAAGTGCAGGATGCGGAAACCACCACCAACAACTGGCGCGCCGAATACTCCCTCGACCGCTTCCTCACCGATCAGTGGTTCTGGCAGGGGCGCATCAACTACAAGCGTGATCACATTGAAGAGCTGGCGCGTCAGCGCGTGGTCGGTACCGGTCCGGGCTACCAGTTCTGGGATGACGAACTGGGCGCGTTCTCGCTGGGTTCGTTGCTCAACCGCACCGATTACGAATATCGCGATGGCAGCAAGGACAACTTCTATTCCGTCGCGATGAAGTGGGACTACAACCGCTACCTGATCGGCAAGAAGGTCGAGTTCTTCACCAATGGCGAAGTCGGCAAGCCGCTCTCGGGCGTTGCCGATTACGCACTGGATGCCGAGCTGGGCCTGCGCTACAAGGTCACTGACTGGGCGTCGCTCAACCTCAAGGCCGAGCGCGACATCATCAGTGGCACCAACGATGCGGATCTGAGCAAGACCCGTTATACCGCTGGGTTTGGCGTGGCCTGGTAAACACCTGCGCTAGAAAGGAGAAAGCCCCGTGATTGCGGGGGTTTTTCATTGTCAGCTTTCTGCTTTGGTCTTGCTGACGGGAATCGAAACACATTCTCCCTGCCTGACGCCCATCTGGTATTGGCATTGGTAGCTCAGGCTGCCGTCTTTCCTGAAGAAGCGCATCGGTCCATGCTCGGCACCATCGATATAATCGGTAAATGAAGCCATCTCACCGTTTTCGTGCCATGTCGTGGATGATCCGTGAAGGTTGCCGTCTTTGTATTTTCGATGTTCTTTAAGCTGGCCGGTCGCGTACCACTGTTTGAAGTCGCCCTGTTGGCGATGTTTTTTATCCCACTGCCACTGCAAGGTTTGCCTGCCTTGCTCATTCCATTGCTCATAGCTTCGTTGCACACCGTCTCTGTAAAACTGTTTCTCTTTGACTGTCCCGTCGATGAAGTAAGTGGTTAGCCAGCCATCTGGCTTGCCGTCGACATTGGTGCGGGAGGTCTCAACGGCTCCATTATCAAAATAATGATTATTTGGCCCTTGGGATTTGCCGTTGATGAAAACGGTTTCGTACCTGATCTGTCCATTCGAGTGGTATCCAAGGGCAGGGCCGTGGAGAACGTCATTTCGATAACTGCTGCGCCCGATCAGCGTCCCGTCCTCGTCATATTCCAAATACTCGCCATCTACATGCTTGCCCAGATGCCAATTGTAGGACTCAGCGATTTTGCCATTTTCGTGATAGATAAATTGCCAACCCTCGAGATGGTTGTTGAGGTAGTTTTCACGCTTGATGACGACCCCTTGTTCGGAGTATGTCAGCGCCTCGCCCTGACGCAGGCCGTTAGCATCATTCTGGTAGGTCCGGCGGGGTTTTCCGTTTCGATAGTAAGCTTTGTATGTCAGAACGGGTTTCGCTGAAGCGAAGTCTTCTCTGTCGACGTAATGCTCGCTGCGTAGACTTCGCGTGTCCCGGTAAAAAATTTGTGCTTGCCACGCCTGTTTTTTTTCGTCATAGGACATTGGCATTTTCAGGTAGTACAACGCCAGGCCTTCGCCGATCGGCTTGAGGTGCTCGTCCAGATAAAGCTTGTCGTCTGCCAGAGGGTTCGTCAGGTCTGCGCACTCCTCAGGAGTGCAGGGGCGTACCTTTTCGAAGAAGGCGCGTTTTCGCTCGCAAGCGGAGAGCGTCAGAATCAGGGGGATTTTTTGGTCGATCAAGTCTTGGACTTCGCCGAGCGCTCGTCGAAATGATTCGTTCGGAATGCCCAATGATTCTGGCGTCAAATAGACCTCGTTGCTCCCGCAGGCGTGAGGAGTCGAGAGCGTCAGGAGCGCTGCGCCTCTGAGTTGCATCGAAGAGTGGCCATTGACTTCTGGTCCTTTCGCCAGATATGTCGCACGAGGGTTCATGCCGAGAATCACCGTCGGATGATCAGATTTGGTCTCTGCATTCAGAGGGGGGGCGAACGCCAACAGCAACGCGTTGAATGTGTTCAAAGAGATGAATTGCATCCTGCTTCTTCCATGTGATTCCAGGGCGCGGATCATATAGAGCGGAGGCAAAAAGAGGGGCAAACAAAATATACAGACACAAAAAAGCCCCGCTTTTAAGGGCGGGGCTCTTTTCTAAAGAAGCTACAAGTTAGATAACTTGTACTTCTTCAGCTTGCATGCCTTTCTGACCGCGGGTAGCGATGAAAGAAACCTGTTGGCCTTCTTTCAGGCTTTTGAAGCCGTCGGATTGGATAGCTTTGAAGTGAACGAACAGGTCGTCACCGGATTGTGGAGTGATGAAGCCGAAGCCTTTTTCATCGTTGAACCACTTAACGGTACCGGTTTGGCGATTAGACATGGTGTAACTCCTTGAACAAAGATAACTGCGACTCAGGAAGAACCCTGGCCGAGACTGAGTGCAAAGAGCAGGAAAAATTCTTGTAGATGGTTGGATCGAAATTCAACATATCGTGTAGAGATTCTCAGTGACACAAGCAACACAGTGACGCCACCTTAACCCTTTTTCCGGAACGTGCCAATGTTTCTTGCAAAGGATTCTGTGTTTTAGGGATCGGCGGTGCGACGGTTCGTCGCCACATCGCGTAAATACGGGGTGTTCGCCGAGATTTGCGTTGCGCACTTTGAACGAGACGACGCGCCCGGTAAGATGCCGGACAGAATTTTTCCACCTCGCTATTCAGGACAAACCCGCCATGAGCATCAAATCGGACAAGTGGATTCGCCGCATGGCGCAGGAACACGGGATGATCGAACCGTTCGTCGAGCGCCAGATGCGCGGCAGCGATGACAGTCGGGTGATTTCCTACGGCGTGTCTAGCTACGGCTACGACGTGCGTTGCACCAACCACTTCAAGGTGTTCACCAACATCAACTCCGCCATTGTCGATCCGAAGAACTTCGACGCCGGCAGCTTCGTCGACATCCACAGCGACGTCTGCATCATTCCGCCGAACTCTTTCGCCCTGGCCAGCACCGTCGAGTACTTCCGCATTCCGCGCAACGTGCTGACCATCTGCCTGGGTAAAAGCACCTACGCGCGCTGCGGCATCATCGTCAACGTCACTCCGCTTGAGCCTGAGTGGGAAGGTCACGTGACGCTGGAGTTCTCCAACACCACCAACCTGCCGGCGAAAATCTACGCCAACGAAGGCGTGGCGCAGATGCTCTTCCTTGAATCCGATGAAGAATGTGAAGTTTCCTACAAGGATCGTGGCGGCAAATATCAGGGCCAGCGTGGCGTAACGTTGCCGCGTACCTGATCGACCATCCGACGGATGTCGGGAATTCTTTGGCGGGCAGACACTCTATGGGGTGTACTGCCCGTTTTTGTTACACACAAATCCGGGCCTTCACTGAGGAGTGCCCTATGAAGATCGACCCGCGAATCAGCGCTGAACTGGCAAGGCTTGAGCCCAATCAGATAGGCGTTCTGGCCTGGTCGTTATTGGCAAATCCGTCTTTGAGCCTGTCCGGCGTGCCCGGCCAGCCCGATCCCGATACTCCCAACGAACAACCGACCGAACCAGGCGAACCGACGCTGCCGGACGAACCTCCTCCGGCTCCTGTGGCCTGATCCACTGTGATGAATATGGCCCGTCAGCCTGATCGATTTGCGATCTAGTTGACGGGCCATATTTCGTTGTCGCCGATCACGAAGACTCGGCAACTGTCGTCGCGCTCGACCTGATAGCCGCCGGTAAACGCACCGAACGCCGGCATCAGGCTGATGCGCTCACCCAACCTGAAGCAGGCCAGGCGCAAGCTCTGCCGACCTTTGCCGTGCAATCGATAAACCGGATGCACGTGGCCGGCGAGCACATGCCGCTCGGGATGCGGATCGGGCTCATGCTGCAGGGCGAACGGTCCGAGTAACAGCGGCTCTGGCACTACGCGAATATTCAGCGAGGCTGGTGGGTCGCCTGCGCGTTTGTCGTGGTTGCCGCGAATCAGCGTCATCGGCAGGTCAGCGTGCCGTGCTCGCCACTCTGCCAGCGCATTCAGTGTGGTCGGGACATGTGAACCAGGCCCATGCAGAAAATCCCCGAGGAAGATCAACTGGCGACAAGGTAGCCGTGCCAGCAACGCGTCGATCACCTCAATGTTGCTCGCGGTCGTGCCATGCGGCACCGGCTGGCCGAGGCTGCGATAGGCCGCTGCCTTACCGAAATGCACATCGGCGATCAGCAATGCTTCCTGCGCTGGCCAATACAGCGCTTTCTCCGGCAGCAACCACAATTCTTCGCCGGCCAAGCGCACCGGGTACGCACTCACGACGATTTTCCGTTATCAGCGGTTTTTTCCAGGTCACCGACCATTCTTCTGATCCTGTCAGCCAGTTTTTCCGAACTCATGCTCTCGCGCATCCGCTCTACCAGCAGCGGAAAGCCCAGTGGTGTAGGACGTTTAACTTGATGCACGTCCAGTTTCATCCGATTGATCCGCTCCAAAGTCTGCTCCAAACGACGAATATCCAGTTCTTCGCGTAGGACTTCTTCCCCAGCCTGGGCCAGCAGCAAGTTGTCCGCGTCGTATTGTTTGAATACCTGGAAGAACAAACCGCTCGACGCCTGCACCTGGCGGGTGCTTTTCGGTGCGCCTGGATATCCGGCGAACACCAGCCCGGCGATCCGCGCGATTTCGCGGAAGCGGCGCAGCGCCAGTTCACCGGCATTGAGGCTGGCCAGCACGTCCAGCAACAGGTTATCGGCGTTGAACAGGTGCGCGTCGAGATGCGTAGTCCAATCCACCGGTGTGGCGCTGAGCAGTTCCAGGCCGTAATCGTTGACCGCGATCGAGAAGGTCACGGGCTGGCGCTGACTGACGCGCCACGCCAACAGGCTGGCCAGTCCCAGATGCACTTGTCGTCCGGCGAATGGATAAAGGAAAAGGTGCCAGCCTTCGCGGGATTTCAGTACCTCGGCCAGCAGATTTTCCGTGGTGGGCAAGCCGGACCAGCGTATCTGCGTCTCCAGCAGGGGCCGCAACGCGTGCATTTCCGGGCCTTTGAATTGGCCTTGAGCACCGGCGCTGAAGCGTGCAACCACCGCTTCGGCCAGTTCGTTGGATAACGGCATGCGTCCGCCATTCCAGCGCGGTACAGCGGCTTTTTTCGCCGTGCTGCGTTTGACGTAGGCGGTCATGTTTTCCACCCGCACCAACTCGAGCAAGCGGCCGGCGAAGAGGAAGCCATCGCCGGGTTTCAGTCGGGCGATAAAGCCTTCCTCGACGCTGCCCAGCTGTTTGCCGCCGCCGCCCTTGCTCCAGAATTTCAGGTTGATGCTCGCGTCGCTGACGATGGTGCCGATGCTCATGCGATGGCGCCGCGCCAGACGCGCATCCGGCACACGCCAGACGCCGTGTTCGTCCGGCTCGACCCGGCGGTAATCCGGATACGCTGTAAGAGACATCCCGCCATGGCGTACGAACGCCAGCGCCCAGGCCCAGTCTGCCGCTGTCAGGTCACGATAAGCCCAGGCGCCACGGACTTCTTCGTACAAGTCTTCAGGAATAAAGCCACCGCCAAGGGCCATGCTGACCAAATGCTGGACCAGCACGTCCAGCGGCTTGTGCGGCGACAGGCGCGGCTCGATGCGCCGTTGCTCGACGGCGTCGCGTGCGGCGACCGCCTCGATCAGTTCCAGGCTGTGGGTCGGCACCAGCGTTACCCGCGAGGTGCGCCCAGGTGCGTGGCCGGAGCGCCCGGCACGTTGCATCAAGCGCGCGACGCCTTTCGCCGAGCCGATCTGCAGCACGCGCTCGACCGGCAAGAAGTCCACGCCCAGATCCAGGCTCGAGGTGCACACCACCGCTTTCAATTGGCCATTCTTCAACGCCTGCTCGACCCAGTCGCGGGTGTCCCGGGACAGTGAGCTGTGGTGCAACGCAATCAGCCCGGCCCAGTCCGGCCGCGCTTCCAGCAGCGCCTGATACCAGATCTCTGATTGCGCACGGGTGTTGGTAAACACCAGGCTGCTGGCGCAGGCATCGAGTTCGGCCACCACCTGCGGCAGCATCTTCAGACCGATGTGGCCGGCCCAGGGAAAACGCTCGATGGCCGGTGGGAGCAGGGTGTCGACTTGCAGGGTTTTTTCGCTTTTGCCCTGAACACTGACGCCGCCGCCCTGTGGGATCAGCACTTGCTCGGCGTGAGATTGATTACCAAGGGTGGCGGAAACGCCCCAAACGATCAGTTCCGGCTGCCAATGCCGCAGGCGAGCGAGGGCCAGTTGCAGTTGCACGCCGCGTTTGTTGCCGAGCAACTCGTGCCATTCATCGACGACGATCATGCGCAGGGTCGACAACGCCGTGCGCGCATCGGCGCGGGCGAGCAACAGAGTCAGGCTTTCCGGGGTGGTAATCAGCGTCGTCGGCAAGCGCCGGCCCTGACGAGCGCGCTCGCTGCTGCTGGTGTCGCCGGTGCGCAGGCCGATGCTCCACGGGATCTGCAATTCATCGACCGGGCTTTGTAAAGCGCGGGCGGTATCGGCGGCGAGGGCGCGCATGGGCGTGATCCACAGCACCGTCAGCGGTTCGGCCGGCGGTTTGCGTTTGCGCGGCGTGGCCACGGGAGTTTGCAAGCGGGCGAAGCGGTTGAGCGCAGCAAACCATACCGCATAAGTTTTGCCGGCGCCGGTGCTGGCGTGGAGCAATCCGGACTCACCGTTTTTCACCGCCGCCCATACCTGTTTCTGAAAGGCGAACGGCTTCCAGTCGCGGGCGCTGAACCAGGTTTTTGCAAAGTCGGGGGATTTCGCCATGCCGGCTGCGTGCGCTCTGGAGGTGTTGTTTCAGAGACCACAGCAACAGACCAAAGGTTTAAAACAACGCGATTCCCTTGTAGGAGCTGACGAGTGAAACGAGGCTGCGATCTTTTGATCCTTGAAGCAGAGTCAAAAGATCGCAGCCTTCGGCAGCTCCTACAGGGGAATTGTGTACGGCGTTATTTGAGATTGCCGCTCAGAAACTGCTTCAGCCGTTCGCTTTTCGGATTGCCCAGCACTTCTTCGGGCGCACCTTCTTCTTCCACCAGACCCTGATGCAGAAACAACACCTGATTCGACACCTTGCGCGCAAAACTCATTTCGTGGGTGACCATGATCATCGTCCGGCCTTCCTCGGCCAGGCCCTGAATCACTTTCAGCACTTCGCCGACCAGTTCCGGGTCGAGTGCCGAGGTCGGTTCGTCGAACAGCATCACTTCCGGCTCCATCGCCAGTGCCCGGGCGATCGCCACGCGCTGTTGCTGGCCGCCGGAGAGAAACGCCGGGTATTGCTCGGCGACCCGCGCCGGCAAGCCGACTTTGTCCAGATAACGTCGGGCGCGATCCTCGGCTTCCTGTTTGCTGCAACCCAGCACCCGGCGCGGGGCCATGGTGATGTTTTCCAGCACGGTCATGTGGCTCCACAGGTTGAAATGCTGGAACACCATCGCCAGCCGCGTGCGCAGGCGTTGCAGTTCATCGGCGTCGGCGACGTGCATGCCGTGGCGGTCGGTGACCATGCGGATCGCCTGGCCATCGAGGCTCATGGCGCCGTCATTCGGTTGTTCGAGAAAATTGATGCAACGCAAAAAGGTGCTTTTGCCCGAGCCGCTGGCGCCGATCAGGCTGATCACGTCGCCGGTTTTGGCCTTGAGCGAAACGCCTTTGAGCACCTGATGATCGCCATAGCTTTTGTGCAGGCCTTCAACGGTCAGTTTGTACATGGACGAGCATCCTCAAGGCGAAAGTAGGTAGCCGCTGCGATAGGCTTCGGCGCCCGCGACGTGGGCGATGACCATGCCGGCAGTGGCCATGCGCCGCAGCGAGCGCGCATACAGCAGGCCGGCGGCGGTGCAATGAATGGGGGTGACCTTGTCGTGGACCGGGTCGATGATTTCGGCGATCTGCTGGCCGGCTTCCAGGTATTGGCCGGGTGTGGCGCAGTACACCAGCAGGCCGCCGACTGGCGTGGTCACCGGTTCGACCCCGGCCAGCGGCGTGGCCGGGTACGGCAGCGGCGGTTGCGGCTTGGTCTCGCCGACGATGGCATCGAACTGGATCAGGTAATCGATCAGCGCCTGACAATCGCGACTGGCCAGTGGGTGATTGACGTCACCCTGGCCGCGCAATTCGACGGTCACCGAAAAGCTGCCCAGCGGAATCTCGAACTGCTCGCCGAAGCGCTCGCGCAGCTGCCACCAGAGCAGGGTGAAGCACTCGTCGAACGACTGCCCGCCAGAGTCGGTGGCGAGCAGACTGGCCTGGGCTTCGATATAGCGCGCCAATGGCTCGACCTGTGGCCACGCCTCGGGCGTGGTGTACAGGTGCACTACCGACTCGAAGTCACAGTGCAAATCCAGCACCATGTCGGCATCGCAGGCCAGGCGTTGCAGGGTCAAACGCTGGGATTGCAGTTGCGTGGTCGGCGTCTGACGGTCGAGGGCGTTGCGCAGGCTGGCGCGGATCAGTTCGAGGTTGTGCTGCGCATCGTCGCTCAACTGGCCTTCGATGGCGTTGCCGATTTCTTCGCTGAGGTCGACGAACCAGCGGTTGAAGTTCTGCCCACTCTCGAGGTCGTAACGGCCCAGCGGCACATCCATCAGCACTTGTTCGAGACCGACCGGGTTGGCCACCGGCACGAGGACGATTTCGCTGCGCAGGCGGCCGGCGGCTTCCAGCTCGGCCAGACGCTGTTTCAGGTGCCAGGCGACCAGCATGCCCGGCAGTTCGTCGGCGTGCAGCGACGCCTGAATGTAAACCTTGCCCTTGGCCTGCTGTGGGCCGAAGTGGAAGCTGTGAATCTGCCGTGCGGTCCCCGGCAGCGGGGCCAGCAAGTCATGGATCTGGTGGCGCATTGTTATCTCTTTATTTTCAAACCGGTGCTAGTGAGTCGGCCCGAGGAAGGCCAGCCAGCGGCGTTCGGCGAGGCGGAACAGGCCGACCAGCGCAAACGTAATGGTCAGATAAATCAGCGCGGCGATACCGAATGACTGGAAGGTCAGGAAGGTTGCCGAGTTGGCATCCCGCGCGACTTTCAGGATATCGGGAATGGTCGCGGTGAACGCCACGGTCGTCGAGTGCAGCATCAGGATCACTTCGTTGCTGTAGTAAGGCAACGAACGGCGCAGTGCCGACGGCATGATCACGTAGGCGTACAACTTCCAGCCGGTCAGGCCATAAGCCTTGGCCGCTTCGACTTCGCCGTGGTTCATGCTGCGAATCGCCCCGGCGAAAATCTCCGTGGTGTACGCGCAGGTGTTCAGCGCGAAGGCGAGGATCGTGCAGTTCATCGCATCGCGAAAGAAACTGTCGAGGATCGGCTGTTCGCGCACGGCGGCGAGGCTATAGATGCCGGTGTAGCAGATCAGCAACTGGATATACAGCGGCGTGCCCCGGAACAGGTAGGTGTAGAACTGCACCGGCCAGCGGACATAGAAATGCGACGAGACGCGGGCAATCGACAACGGAATCGAGACGACGAAGCCGATGCAGATCGAGGCGGTCAGCAGCCACATCGTCATCGCCAGCCCGGTGATGTTCTGGCCGTCGGTATAAAGGAAGGCGCGCCAATATTCCTGGAGAAGTTCGATCATCGTACGGCCTCCCGGGCACCGGCGGCGTAGCGGCGTTCGAGCCAGCGCAGGATGAAGTTCGAAGCACTGGTGATCAGCAGATAGATCAAGGCGGCGAGGACCAGAAAATAGAACAGTTGATAGGTGCTTTTACCGGCGTCCTGCGCTGCCTTGACCAGATCGGCGAGGCCAATGATCGATACCAGCGCCGTGGCCTTGAGCATGACCATCCAGTTGTTGCCGATGCCTGGGAGGGCAAAACGCATCATTTGCGGAAACACCACAAAGCGAAAGCGCTGGCCGCGTTTGAGGCCATAGGCGGTGGCGGCTTCGACCTGACCACGCGGCACCGCGAGGATCGCGCCACGGAAGGTCTCGGTGAAATACGCGCCATAAATGAAGCCCAGCGTCAGCACGCCGGCGCTGAACGGGTCAATTTCGATGTATTCCCATTCCATGTAGTCGGTCAGCGACGTCAGCCAGGTTTGCAGGCTGTAGAAGATCAACAGCATCAGCACCAGATCCGGCACGCCGCGAATCAGCGTGGTGTAGAGCTGCGCGGGCAGGCGCACCAGTTTGACTTTCGACAGTTTGGCACTGGCGCCGAGCAGGCCGAGCAACACGGCCACCAGCAGCGACATCGCCGATAATTTGATGGTCATCCAGGTGCCTTGCAGCAGCAACGGGCCGAAGCCCTGCAGACTGAACGAGGCCAGCCCCAGATTTTGCAGGAGGGTTTCAAACATAAATCAGCAACCTGAGCGGATGGAAAAGGCGCCCATCGAGGATGGGCGCCGGGGCATTATTTGCCGCTGTACAGATTCAGGTCGCCAAAGTGTTTCTTTTGAATCTCGGCGTATTTGCCGTCGTCGTGTAACGCTTTGATACCTTTATCCAAAAGTGCCTTCAGCTCAGTGTTACCTTTCTTGATACCGACAGCTGTTTTGGCTGGCAGCAATTCGCTGTCGACCGGCTGGCTGATTTCATACTCGGCGCCTTTTGGCGACTTCAGGAAGCCCAGTTCGGCTTGCAGCATGTCCTGGATACCGGCGTCGAGACGGCCAGAGGTCAGGTCGGAATACACCTGATCCTGGTTCTGATAGGCCTGGGTTTTCACGCCAGCCTTGTCCAGCACGGCTTTGGCGTAGGCTTCCTGAATGGTGCCTTGCTCGTAACCGACGGTTTTGCCCTTGAGCGAAGCGACGTCGGCGGTGATGCCGGAGCCTTTCTTGAACACGTAAGCGGTCGGGCCGGAAAACAGTTCGCTGGAGAAGTCGATGACCTTCTCGCGGGCCGGGGTCACGGTCATCGACGAGATCACACCGTCGAATTTGTTGGCCTTGAGGCCCGGAATCATGCCGTCGAAATCGCTTTCGACCCATTTGCACTTGACCTTCAGTTCGGCGCAGATCGCGTTACCCAGATCGATATCGAACCCGACCAGGCTGCCATCGGCCGCTTTCGACTCGAACGGTGCGTACGAAGGGTCAACGCCAAAGCGCAGCTCTTTGTATTCCTTGGCCAGCGCGGAGCCGGCGGAAATGCACAACGCCAGTGCAGAAAGGGTCAGCAATGCTTTTTTCATTATTCAATCCCTAAGAACCAATATGAGCGCTTGTGGCGCAGAATTATTGTTACTGCAACGCTTACGACCTATAGAAAGTAGCAATTTCCGAACCAGAGTGCCGAACAGGTGTTTTAAAAAGGTTGTAGCACAGGGGCAGGAGAGAATTTAGTGCGTCGGCGTGAATGCCTGAAAATTTCTGCACCGTTTTGGCGCCCGCATGACCCATCGTTCCCACGCGGAGCGCGGGAACGATCATCGCCGGCTCGGGAATGAGTCAGGCCAACAGGTCCTGCAGGGTAGCGAGGCTGTCTGCTTCCTCGACGGTCTTGTCCTTGCGCCAGCGCAGCATACGCGGGAAACGCACGGCGATGCCGCTCTTGTGCCGACGCGACAGGGCGATGCCCTCGAAACCCAGTTCGAACACCAGACTCGGTTTCACGCTGCTCACCGGGCCGAATTTCTCTACTGTGGTTTTGCGCACGATGCTGTCGACCTGGCGCATCTCTTCATCGGTCAACCCCGAATACGCCTTGGCAAACGGCACCAGCGAGCGCTGGCTGGATTCCGGCGGGCCGTCCCAGACGGCGAAGGTGTAATCGCTGTACAGACTGGCGCGGCGGCCGTGTCCACGCTGGGCATAAATCAGTACCGCGTCGACGCTGAACGGGTCGACTTTCCACTTCCACCACACGCCCATGTCCTTGGTGCGGCCGACGCCATACAGCGAATCGCGGGCCTTGAGCATCATGCCTTCAACGCCGAGTTTGCGTGACGCTTCGCGCTGACGGCCAAGGTCGAGCCAGTCTTCGCCGGTCAATACCGGGGAGGGCAGCAGTACCGGGCTGTTGCAGCGCGCGATCACCTCTTCGAGTTGCGCACGGCGCTTGACCTGCGGCTGGTTGCGCCAGTCTTCGCCCTGCCATTCCAACAGGTCGTAGGCCAGCACTACCACCGGCACTTCTTCGAGAATCTTCTTGTCGAGCGTCTTGCGACCGATGCGTTGTTGCAGCAGGGCGAACGGTTGCACGGCCGGCGGCTCGTCGGATTGCGGATCGAAGGCATCTTCGGTAGTCGGATGGGTGCTCTTCCACACGACGATTTCGCCGTCGATCACCGTGCCGTCGGGCAAGCCGTGGACCAGCACATCGAACTCGGGGAAGCGCTCCGTGACCAATTCCTCGCCGCGCGACCACACCCACAGCTTGCCGTCGCGTTTGACCACTTGCGCGCGGATGCCATCCCACTTCCATTCCACCTGCCAATCGCTGGCCGGGCCGAGCAGGGCTTCGAATTCCTCCACCGGTTGCGACAGAGCGTGGGCGAGAAAAAACGGGTAGGGCTGACCGCCGCGCTGGGCGTGTTCGTCGGCGGATTCCGGGGCGATGAGTTTCAGGTAACTCGCGGCGTTGGGCCGGTTCGACAGATCGGTGTAACCGACCAGACGCTGCGCCACGCGCTTGCTGTCGAGCCCGGCCATGGAGGCGAGGGCGCGGGTGACCAGCAACTTCGACACGCCGACGCGGAAACTGCCGGTGATCAGCTTGATGCACAGCATCAGGCTCGGCCGGTCCAGTTGCGCCCACAACATCGGCAGTTGGCGCGCCAGATACTCTGGCGTTTCGCCGCGCAATGGCAGCAGCTTGTCTTCGATCCATTCAGCAAGACCGGCCTCGGAGCTGTGGGCATTTTCCGGTAGCACCAAAGAAATGGTCTCCGCCAGATCGCCTACGGCCTGATAGCTTTCTTCGAACAACCACGGCTCCAGTCCTGAGACTTCGACCGCCAACTCGCGCAGGATGCGCACTGGCACCAGTTGCCGAGGCCGGCCACCGGACAGGAAATACACCGCCCATGCGGCATCTTCTGGCGCGGCCTGCGCGAAGTAAGCCTGCATCGCCGCCAGCTTGGCGTTGCTCGACGTGGTGGCGTCGAGTTCGGCATATAACTCGGCGAAGGCTTTCATGGGGAGGTCTCGGCAACGGTGGTTTCAGAGGCGATGTTGTCGTCTTCGTCATCGCCGTATTCAGTGGTGAAGCCTTGCGCGTCGAGGCCTTGCTCGCGCAAATGGCGCACGAGCACGCCGATCGAACCGTGGGTAACCATCACCCGTTCCGCGCCGGTCTGGTTGATCGCCCACAGCAGGCCGGGCCAGTCGGCGTGATCGGAGAGGACGAAGCCGCGATCGACGCCGCGCCGCCGCCGCGTCCCCCGCAGACGCATCCAGCCACTGGCGAAGGCATCGCTGAAATCGCCGAAACGGCGCATCCACGTGCTGCCGCCCGCCGACGGCGGAGCAATGACCAGCGCCTGGCGCATGATCGGATCGCTTTTTTTCACGTCGCCCGCATAGATCGTCGGCGGCAGGTACACACCGGCATCGCGGTAGACGCGGTTCAGCGGTTCGACCGCGCCGTGGCTGAGGATCGGCCCGAGGGTTTCGTCGATGCCGTGGAGAATCCGCTGGGCCTTGCCGAAGGAATAGCAGAACAACACGCTGGCCTTGCCGGCGGCGATGTTGGCCGCCCACCACTGATTGATCTCGGCGAAGATCTGCGCCTGCGGCTGCCAGCGATAGATCGGCAGGCCGAAGGTCGATTCGGTGATGAACGTGTGGCAGCGCACCGGTTCGAACGGCGTGCAGGTGCCATCCGGCTCGACCTTGTAATCGCCTGACGCGACCCAGACTTCGCCGCCGTATTCCAGGCGCACCTGCGCCGAACCAAGGACATGCCCGGCTGGGTGAAAACTCAAGGTCACACCGTGATGGGTCAGGCGCTGGCCGTAATCGAGGGTTTGCAACTGGATATCCTGACCGAGGCGCGCGCGCAGAATCCCGGCGCTGGCACTGCTCGACAGGTAGTGCTGATTACCGGTGCGCGCGTGATCGCCATGGGCATGGGTGATCACCGAACGTTCGACCGGCCGCCACGGATCGATATAGAAATCCCCGGCGGGGCAGTAGAGACCTTCAGGTCGGGCGATAACAAGATCCATGTCATGACCGCAATGGGGGGCTTGTTAACTATGAGGCGGGCGTGAAGCTGGAAGTTCGATCGACTTTTAAGGGCGATGCAACGCAAATGTGGGAGCGAGCCTGCTCGCGAAAGCGGTTTACCGGACACATCAATTCTGACTGTGCCTCCGTCTTCGCGAGCAGGCTCGCTCCCACAGGAGAACTGCGTTTACTTGCCGGGGGTGAGGGTCAAGCGGGCCTTGCCATACACCCGATCAAAGTTCTGCGGCTGCATCGGCAGGCCGATGTACTGACCCTTGAGCCACGCATCGATCCCGTTCAGGTAGTTCGGACTCAGTGGATTGCCCGACTGCCCCGTACCGTTCTGCGCCATCAGTGGTTCGCTCTGGCCGAAGTCGACGATAAAGCGCATCGACGGCGCGCGCGTGGTGACGAAGTCCTCGCCCCAGGCAAACGCCGAGGTGTTCAGGGTAGTGTGATCGCCACCGGCCGCCAACGGCCCGCGAACGGTCTGGCCGCCGCTGTTTTTCCATGCATAGCTGTGGAGTTTGCCCCACTGCCAGGCGCGGTGATCGCCGCCTAACTGGCTGTCGCCCGTGGTAATCGCAGCAGCGAGGCTGCGGGCGAGAATCAGCGCTTTGTCTTCTTTCTGCGGCGTGCGCAGGTCATCCCAGAACGGACTGTCCTCACGCCCCAGCAGATGATCGGCCTGCGCCGCGTAGGACAGATCGCCATTGGCGACAAAGGCCTTCCACGCCTGGCTCGACTCAGGACCCAGTTCATCGAGGAAGATCTGCTTCATGCTTTCCTGCAGAAACAGTTCGTAGATCGCCGCATCCGCCGAGGTCGGGCTCAGCTTGCCGTCAAACGCCATCAAGCGCGTGAAGGCTTCGCGGGCCTTGCTGCGCTCGGCGTCCGGCAGGGCGTCGATCGCCTGTTTCAGCGGTTGCTTCATGCCCGGCGCTTCGAAGACTTTTTTCAGCTTGGCGGCGAAGGTGGTGGTCTGGTCGTATTGCATGGCGATCACGCTGCGGCTGTCGTGCTTACCGCTACCGGCCATTTCCGCCAGGCGTTCGCCGCGCTCCGGTGCCGCCCAGGATTTCGACAGCTGCATGCCGTAGCCGTCGGGGATGACGCGTTGGTTGGCGGTGCCGAGCCAGCCTTGTGCCGGGTCCTGATCGTAGGGGTGCAGCATCGGGTCGGCGTAACCGTCCCAGTCGTAGCGTCCGTCCCAGCCCGGCGAGGGCAGCAGACCTTCGCCTTCGCGACGGTTGGGGAAGCGCCCGGTGACTTGCCAGCCGATATTGCTTGCGTCGGCGAATACCAGATTCAGGGTAATGGCGCGGATTTCGCGGCTGGCGTCCGAGGCCCGCTCGACGTTTTGCGCACGGGTCAGATCGAAGAAGGCATCCAGCGTTTTGTCGTCAGTGAAGCTTGGCGTCTGCAACGCGAGGCCGAAACCGCTGCCTTGCGCCGCTGCCTGAGCACTGTTGAGCAGCGCGCCGTGGCGGGTTTCGTACACGGCTTCGCGAATCGGCCGCTGGCCTTTGACGAAGTAGGTCTCGTTGCGCACGCCCAGCGGCTGCCATTTGCCGTTGACTTCATAAGTGAGGCTGCTGCCCTGACGGCGGATTTTCTCGAGGAACAGATCCTGGTTATCGCCGAGCACGCTGGTCATGCTCCACGCCACTTTGCCGTTGAAGCCGCCGAGCACCATCGGCAGACCGGCAACCGTGACGCCGGCGGCCTGAAATTTCGGCGCACGGATCTGCACGAAACTCCATAGCGACGGCGCGGCCAGCGGCCCGTGCGCATCGCTGGCCAGCAGGCTTTTGCCGCTACGGCTGCGCTGCGGGGCGATCGCCCAGTTGTTCGCAGTCGGTGTGCCGAGCAGGTTCAGCGCCGACAGTTGCTGGCTGGCGCTGCTCAGTTCCGTCAGCCCCGGAATCTGCCCGTTGAGCTTGAGGCCTTGCAGCTTGTCGGCTTCAGCCACTGGCAGGTTTTCATCGGGTGCTGACGGGCTCAGCCAGGCGAGTTTGTCAGTGGTCACGGTTTGCGCGAGCACCAGCGACTGGATTTCCTCCGGCAGGTTGGCCGACTGGCTGAAATTCAGCAGGGCAAAAATCAGCGCCGAATCTTCCGGTTTCCAGTATTCCGGCTTGTAACCGCTGGCGGCGAGGTCGCCCGGCAACTTGTCGGCGTAGCGGAACAGGTAGGCGTTGACGCCCCGTGCGTAGACTTCGAAGAAGCGCTTGAGCCGTGGCGACGAGGCCTTGTACAGCTCGCCGGCGCTTTTCTTCAGATTGACCGCGCGCATGTAGCGGTCGGCATCGAGCATCGAGGCGCCGGACATTTCCGCCAGCCGGCCCTGAGCCAACAGGCGCAGGGTGACCATCTGATTGATGCGGTCGCTGGCGTGGACGTAACCGAGACTGAACAGCGCGTCATGGAAGCTGTTGCTCTCGATCAGCGGCATGCCCATCGCATTGCGTCGCACCGAAACGTTTTGCGCCAGGCCCTTGAGCGGTTGCACGCCGGAGGTCGGCGCCAGGCTGTCCTGAGCGTTCCAGGTCTGGCAACCGGACAAGCCGAGGACACCGGCCACTGCTGCGGCAACGCCGAACCGGGGAAGAAAATGTGTAAGGGCTGGCGAGGCCATGGCGAAGCTCCTGCGGGGGTATAAGGCTGGGGGCGCAATAAAGCCGCTACGTTAGTGAGGGCGCGAGGGCCGCGCAAGCGGGGCGAGTGGTTATTTATGCAGTTGTCGGCTGATCGGTCAGAGGCGTGACAGTTGCCTGTGGGAAAGCGCTGATGTTGAACTACGGAATAAGTCTCGATACCTGTCAGGAGAAAGATCGCTATGGAGCTTCAGAGCAACGCTGCGCTGATCATCATCGACCAGCAGAAAGGCATTTTGCATCCGCGTCTGGGGCGGCGGAATAATCTTCAGGCCGAAGAGAGAATGCTTGAGTTATTGGCGCTGTGGCGGCGCAGCGGGCGCCCGGTGATTCACGTGCAGCACTTGTCGCGCTCGCTTGATTCGGTGTTCTGGCCCGAGCAGGACGGAGTGGAGTTTCAAGAGCGATTTGTTCCTCGGGACGGGGAATGGCTGATCAAGAAACAGGTGCCGGATGCGTTTTGTGTCAGTGGGCTGGAGGCGCAGTTGCGTGAGGCTGGGATCGGGCAACTGATCATCGTTGGTGTGGCGACCAATAACTCTGTTGAGTCGACGGCGCGCACCGCAGGCAATTTGGGATTCGATACGTTTGTGGCTGATGATGCGTGCTTCACCTTCGACAAGGCCGATTATTTCGGCACACCGCGTACCGCTGAAGAGGTGCACGGGATGTCGCTGGGGAATCTGCATGGGGAGTATGCGACGGTGGTCGGCTCTTCGCAGATTCTGGCGGCGGGCTGAAGTTTTGTAGTGGAGGCGCCGCCGCCTTCGCGAGCAGGCTCGCTCCCACAGTGACCATATCTCTTCAGATGAAACGCGATCCCTGTAGAAGTGAGCCTGCTCGCGAAAGCGGTGAGTCAGGCGCCAACAATGTTGAATGTGCCGGCCCCATCGCGAGCAGGCTCACTCCTACAGGAGATCGGAATGCGGTCACTGTGGGAGCGAGCCTGCTCGCGAAAGCGGTGTGTCAGGCGAAGAAGATCTTCGCCAGTGCCATCAAGCGCCGTGGCACTTCTTGAATTTCTTGCCGTTGCCGCATGGGCAAGGGTCGTTGCGGCCGACGTCTTTCAGGGCGTTGCGCACCGGTTCCTGGTGGGCGTGGCCGCAGTTCGGGCCGTGGACATGGCCATGGTCGTGATCGTGATGGTGGTCATGATCGTGGTTGCAGTCAGGGCCATGGACATGGGGTTGCTGGGTCATCGAGGTCACTCCGGAGTTAGATCGGCGGGGATTATCACGCCATTGCGCTCAAGGTGCACGTAGTGGGCGATGAATAAACCGGTTTCCATTTCCCCCTGCAATCGATAGGGAATCTGCTGGTTCGGGTTTTTCAGCAGTTTCACCACCTGTTTGACCTTCGGCCAGAGGTTGGTGCGGATCGGCACTTTGAAGTAAGCGCTGCGCTTGGGCCCGACGGTAAACCAGTGCTCATGCTCGCCTTCGGTGAGCAGCATGTCGGCCAGGTGAATCCGGTATTCGAGGCCGCGCACGGTCAGGTCGCTGTCGTTGGGATTGTCGACGCGAAAGTGCAGGATGAATTTCTGTTCGAGCAGCTTGGCCCGCACCACCTCGACTTTCACCAGATGCACGGCGGGCTCGACGCTGTCGTCGCTGAACCACGAGGCACAGCCGCCGAGGTTTACGATCAGCATCAACAGCAGAAAATGTAATGTGCGCCGGCGACCGAGCATGAAATTGACTCCCTTTGTGCCCAGTCTAGACCTTAAAAGATTTCAGCCTTCGGCTAATCCCGTGTAGGAGCTGCCGAAGGCTGCGATCCTTTGATCTTCAGCTCAAGCGCCGAAATACCCCGAACAACACTTCTTGAACTTCTGCCCGCTGCCACACGGGCAGCCGTCATTACGCCCCAGTTTCATCTGCACCGTCGGATCGATGAAGTACCAGCGCCCGGCGTTCTGCACGAATGAAGAGCGCTCGCGATGACTGTGCTCGCCCTGGCTGTCATGCCAGCGCGCAGTGAAGGACACAAAAGCGTGTTCCGGCTGGCCGCCGAACACTTCCGAGCTCTCGACCTCAAGGCCAAGCCAGGTGCTTTGTGCACTCCAGTCGCTGATCGATTGCCTGTTCAATCCCGCTTGTTGGGCGGGCAGGGTAGTCGCCACCAGATAGTCGACCAGCCCCAGCACATAAGCGCTGTAGCGCGAGCGCATCAAGGCTTCCGCACACGGAGCCGGGTGACCGTCATGATAAGGGCCGCAGCAGGCGTCCAGCAGATTGCCGCTGCCGCAAGGGCAAATGGCTGTACTCATTGCATTACCACCAGTATTTCCCGAAGTTTTCCGGATTGGCCCAGAAGCGTGAATTGAGCCAGTCGGGGACTTGTTTGTAGTCAAGCAGATCGTAGGTGAACAGGGTCAGCACCTGCTCGTCGCGCTGGAAGCGCTCGCTGGCCTGCAGGGCCAGCGAATAGAAATCGGTTTCCTGCCAGCCAATGGCCGCCAGATCTGCCAGCACCGCGATGCGGCTGGCGTTGAGATTGCGGATGCCGCCCAACAGATTCAGGCCATCGCGCTTGGGCAAATGTTCCAGGCAATCGACTACCAGTGCCAGATCGAAGCGTTGCGCGGCCAGTTCGGCGGGCAGTGCGCCGGGCGCGGCATGGGCGACCACGGTGTCTGGATGTGCGCCCTTGAAAGCGCTCAATGCGGGAAATTCGCTGGCGCCGATCAGCAGCAGTCGAGCCGGGGCGTAGCGATCCAGCAAAGCGGCCAACGCCTGTTGTGGCGTGCGCGAAGAAATGGCGACGTTCATCGAAGCTCCTCAGTCAGACCGCCAAGACTAGCCTGCCAGACTGCGTCGGCAAAGCGCCCGGTGGCGTCGTTTCCCCTATAAAGAGGCAAACCCCTGTGAACACGGTCGCAAACAGCGGTGGCCTATTGCTGGCGGAGATTAAAACTCCGGTCTTTACTCCCTGAATCGGTTTTAAGCCGATCCCTCAGGAGAAAACTAGATGAGCATAGTTCGGACAGCATTACCCTTGGTTCTGCTAACCAGTGTGTTGACTGGTTGTGCAGGTTTGCAGAAAACCGACTGGCCGACCTGTGCGGCGGTCGGCGGTGTGGTCGGTGCCGGTCTCGGCGCGACGGAAAGCGCATCGTGGGCTGGCTACGGTGCGCTGCTGGTCGGCGGTACGGCAGCGGCTTACTGCTGGGTGCATGGTGATGGCGATGAAGACGGCGATGGCGTGCCGGACAGTCGCGACAAGTGCCCGGGCACACCTAAAGGCGTGCAGGTCGATGCTGACGGTTGCCCGCCACCGACGCCTGCGCCAGTGGTCGAAGAAGCGGTTGTGGTCAAGGAAGAAACCATCGTCATTCGTGATGTGCATTTCGAATTCGACAAAGCCACGCTGACCGGCCCTGACAAGCAGGTGCTGGACAAGGTCGCCGATCGCCTGAAACAGGAATCCTCTACCGCGCAACTGACCGTGACCGGTCACACCGACAGTGTCGGCAGCGATGCCTACAACAAAAAACTGTCGGATCGTCGTGCGCATTCGGTGGTGGAATACCTGATCCAGCAGGGCGTGCCACGTGCCAGCTTCGTTTCGGTGTCGGGCCTTGGTGAAAGCCAGCCTGTCGCTGACAACAAGTCGGCCGATGGTCGTGCACAGAACCGTCGCACCGAAATCAAAATCGTCCGCTAGCCCCTCTCGCATCCGCGGCTTGTGCAGTCGCGGATGCGGGTCTTTACTCCTGTGTAACCGGTATGGGCCGGTACACAGGAGCGTTCACAAATGCGTGTTTTCTCAAGGTCCGTCTTGCCGGTGCTGCTTGGCAGCTTGCTCACCGGTTGTGCCACTCACAGCGATGGCACCGCCCCTCTCAATCAACGTACGTGGCCGATCTGCAGCCTGCTTGGTGGCCTGGTCGGCGGCGGTCTTGGCGCCATCGAAAGCGCCGGCTGGGCCGGTGGCGGCGCGGCACTGGGTATCGTCACCGGCGGGCTGATCTGTTACGCCCAGGACGGCGACGAAGACAGCGACGGCGTGTTTGACCGCCGCGACCGCTGCCCGGACACGCCGGAAAACACCGAAGTCGATCACCGTGGCTGCCCGCTGCCGCAATATCCGGTGGCAGTAAAACCGGTCGAACCGGTGCCGCAAACCGAGGTGATTACCTTGAACGATGCCGGCAATGTGCTGTTCGATTTCGACAAGTCCGATCTGACCCCGGCGGCAAAAGCCCAGCTCGATACCTTGATGGACAAACTGCGCAATGCTGATGTGGTCAGCATCAAAGTTATCGGGCACACCGACAGCAAAGGCTCCGACGCCTATAACCAGGCTTTGTCCGAGCGGCGCGCGAGCAGTGTCGCCGCGTACTTGCTGAGTCAAGGCCTGGCGCCGAACAAACTCACCAGCGAAGGCCGGGGGGAGAGTGAACCGGTGGCCGATAACGCCAGCGATGAAGGCCGCGCGGAAAATCGCCGGGTCGAACTGCATATCAATCGTTAGGAAGGGTCTGTAGTCCGCTGGCTAGAGCTGCCGGGCCGAAATCATCGGCCCGGCAGCCATTTCATCAGCGTTTGCACAAATTTCATTTTTCCCTCTGGCTTATCCCCCGCAGAAGCCGGTACTGTGCGTGCAAAGAATAATTCGCAACACGGGGGAGCGTATGAAGGTGTTCTGGGGGCTGGGGCGTTTGCTGACCCTGCTGTTCTGCTGCGTGGTACTGGCCAATCAGTTGGTGCCGTTTGTTCATCCGCTGCATCTGCTGGTCAATCTGGCCGGCGCTCTGTTGTTGCTGATTCATCTACTCGAAGTGCTGCTGTGCAACCGCAGCCTCAAGGGTCGTCCGCATCCCTGGCGTGATCGAGGCCGCATCCTGTTGTTCGGCGTTTTCCACCTGCAAACCATCCCGGCCCCGGCCGCTCCGGAGGCTTCTTCCCATGCGTAAACTCTGCCTGCTCGCTGCATTCATCAGTCCACTGGCCTGCGCCCAGGTGGTCAATGTGCAAAGCAATTCGCTGATGCGTTTGCCCAACACCACCAGCACGCTGCAACTGGAGAAGCTGGAGGTCGCCGATTACGGCACCTTGCTGATCCCGTCCAATGTGACCGAATTGAACATCGATGAATTGCGTCTGGGCCACGAAGCGCGCATCGCCATCGTTCCGGCTGAACAAGCGCTGGAAGTGAAGGTCAAGCGCGCTGAGTTGAGCGAGGGCAGCCAGATCACTGCACGCGGCGCCCCCGGCACTTACGAAAAAGCGGCCCGGGCCGGGCGCAATCTGAATCTGCAATTCCAGGCCCTGAGCGCGCCGCAACTGACGGTCGATGCCCGTGGTGGCAGGGGTGCGCCAGGTTTTGTCGGCCTCGACGGCGGCAACGGTGAAGATCCGGGCTGCACCTACGGCTCGGCCGGCCACGGCGCCGATGGCAGTGACGGCAGCGATGGCCAGCCAGGCGCGCCGGGTGCGCTGGTGCGCCTCGCCGTGCCACGGGATTTCCCGGCCGAGCTGATCAAGGTCAACGTGGCTGGCGGTGCCGGCGGCCCGGCGGGTGTCGGTGGTAAGGCAGGGAAGGGCGGCATGTCGAAGGGCTGCCTGGTGTACCGCGCTGACGGCGGCAAGAACGGCAAGGCCGGCGCGGATGGCCAGCCGGGGCCGGTGGGGGCGGCGGGTTCGGTTACCGTGCAACGTTTGTAAGAAGGCTGATGGTTCCCACGCTCGGCGTGGGAACGATCATCGTCAGAACATCGGCCGAGCCGCAGCCACCGCCACCAGCACCAACCCGACCAGCAGATTAAGCCCTACCACCCGCCGAATCCGCCCCAGCACCGCCGCACCCGCGGGCCAATCCTTCGCCTCAACCGCCTTGCGCAACTCCGGCAGCATCAGCCCTTGAATGCGGATGAACAGTGCCGTCATCACCACATACAAACCGATCATCACCTGCACATACTTCGGCGCGGTCTCGAAGCCGACCTGCTGCAGATGCAACATGCCCACGCCGCTGATCGGCAACAGGATCACCGCGACCCAGACCCAACGGAAAAAACCTTGAAACACTTCCACCCACAGGGTCAGGCGAGCAGGGCCGTCAAGAGCCTTCACAGCCGCAGGGCGTAAGACCATCCAGGCGAAAAACATGCCGCCGACCCACACCAGAGCGGCAAGGACATGCAGGGGGTAAACGAGGCTAAAAGGTGTCATTCGGGCACTCCGTTCTGCGCGGGATCGATTAGCGGGGTATGATAGCCGCCGAATCAAACCACTGAAAATTTATCCAGCGTTTTGCGCCCGACACTCAATGATCAGCACTGAACTCAAAACCACGATCCAGGGCGCCTATTCGCGTTTTCTAGAGGCCAAGAGCCTCAAGCCGCGTTACGGCCAGCGCCTGATGATCGCCGAAATCGCCAAGGTCCTCGGTGACATCGACACCGACGACGAAGGCCGGCGCAGTGGCGACCCCGCGATTGTCGCGGTGGAAGCCGGCACCGGTACCGGCAAGACGGTGGCCTACAGCCTGGCGGCGATCCCCACGGCGAAATTGGCCGGCAAGCGTCTGGTGATCGCCACCGCGACCGTCGCCCTGCAAGAGCAGATTGTCTACAAGGACTTGCCTGACCTGATGCGCAACAGCGGGCTGAATTTCAGCTTCGCCCTGGCCAAGGGCCGTGGCCGCTACATGTGCCTGTCCAAGCTCGACATGCTGTTGCAGGAAGGCCACGCGCAAACCGCCACCGCGCAGTTGTTCGAAGAAGAAGGCTTCAAGATCGAAGTCGACGAGGCCAGTCAGAAGCTGTTCACCAGCATGATCGAAAAACTCGCCGGCAATAAGTGGGACGGCGACCGCGACAGTTGGCCGAACGCGCTGGAAGACGCCGACTGGGCGCGCCTGACCACCGATCACAGCCAGTGCACCAACCGTCATTGCCCGAACTTCGGCCAGTGCGCCTTCTACAAGGCTCGCGAAGGCATGGGCAAGGTCGACGTGATCGTCACCAACCACGACATGGTCCTGGCGGATCTGGCGTTGGGCGGCGGCGCCGTGTTGCCCGACCCGCGCGACACCATTTACGTGTTCGACGAAGGCCACCACCTGCCGGACAAGGCCATCGGCCACTTCGCCCATTACACGCGCCTGCGTTCCACCGCCGACTGGCTGGAGACCACCGCGAAAAATCTGACCAAACTGCTCGCGCAACATCCGCTGCCGGGCGATCTTGGCAAGCTGATCGAGCAGGTGCCGGAGCTGGCGCGGGAGATCAAGACCCAGCAGCAGTTCATGTTCACCGCGTGCGAGCAGATCGCCGATTTCAAACCCGGCGAAGACGTCGAAGGCCGCGAACGTCCACGACATCGCTTTGTCGGCGGGGTGATTCCCGAGGACATGCGCGAGATGGGCATCGAGCTGAAAAAAGGCTATTCGCGCCTTAACGACCTGTTCCAGCGCCTGACCGACCTGCTCAAGGAAGGCATGGACGGCGAGGTCAATATCGGCATCGCCAGCAATCAGGCCGAAGAATGGTATCCACTGTTCGGCAGCCTGTTGTCCCGCGCTTCCGGCAACTGGGAATTGTGGACCGCGTTCACCGCCGAAGACCCGGAAGACAGCCCGCCCATGGCACGCTGGCTGACCCTGGCCGAAAGCGGTTCGCTGTTCGACATCGAGGTCAACGCCAGCCCGATTCTGGCGGCGGAAACCTTGCGTCGCAGTTTGTGGAATGTCGCTTACGGCTGCCTGGTGACCTCGGCGACGCTGACGGCGCTGGGCACTTTCGATCGTTTCCGCATGCGCGCCGGTCTGCCGAAAAAGGCTGTCACAGCGGTGGTGCCGAGCCCGTTCCATCATGCCGATGCCGGCGTGTTGCGCGTGCCGGACCTGAAGGCCGACCCGCGCGATGCCGCTGCTCACACGGCGGCGATCATTCGCGAACTGCCGGATCTGGTCGAAGGTTCCCGTGGCACGCTGGTGTTGTTCTCTTCGCGCAAGCAGATGCAGGACGTGTTCGACGGTCTCGACCGCGACTGGCGCAAGCAAGTGTTCATTCAGGGCAACCTGTCGAAGCAGGAAACTCTGAACAAGCACAAGGCGCGGGTCGATGGCGGTGATTCCAGCGTGCTGTTCGGGCTGGCCAGTTTTGCCGAAGGTGTCGATTTGCCGGGTGCTTACTGCGAGCACGTGGTGATCGCCAAGATTCCCTTCTCGGTGCCTGACGATCCGGTCGAAGCCGCGTTGTCGGAGTGGATCGAGGCGCGCGGCGGCAATCCGTTCATGGAAATCTCCGTGCCCGATGCCTCACTGAAACTGGTTCAGGCCTGCGGCCGATTGCTGCGCACCGAAGAAGACCGCGGCACCATCACCTTGCTCGACCGGCGTCTGGTCACTCAGCGCTACGGCAAGGCGATCCTCAATGCGTTGCCGCCTTTCCGTCGTGAAATATCCTGAGACACGGGTGGGCCGATTGGCCCACCGCGTTGTCTATCTCTCTGCCACCGCTGTTCCACTGACCTTGACTGGTCGTTAGGGAGAACTCCGTTCTTATGATCCGCCGTTCGTTGCCCGCTGTTTTCGCCTTGATCTTTGCCGCGCCGTTGCTGGCGGCTCCTGCCGGTCAGCAGACGCTGTTCAACTTCGTGCGCCCGGCCGACGTGGTCAAGGTCGCCACGGAAAACGCCGACCTGCCGCAGGCCAATGCCGAACAGACCGCCGAAGGCGAAGTGCTGCGGCGGGTGACGTTCAACCCGGTCGCCCGGCCAACCTTGCGCCTGACCCCGCAGACCGGCGCCTGGGACTGGTCGCAGTCCGGCATGATGAGCTTGCGTCTGCAAAGTGCGATGAACTGGGCGGTGACGGTCTATGTGCAGATCCAGAGCAACGATGGCCGCACCCTGATCAGCCGCGTCGATCTGCCGGCCGGCCCCGCGCAAACCTTGCTGGTGCCGCTGGTGGCTTCGACGCCGCTGAGCCAGGGCATGAAAGCCGGGCCGCCGATGCCAATGACTGTCGATGGCCAACGCATTCTGCTGGCCAGCAGCACCGGCGAGATTGATCGCAGCCAGGTGGTTTCGGTGAGTCTGTCGATGGATCAGCCGAAAGTTGCCCAGAGCCTGTTGCTCGAGCGGTTCGGCGTGCAGGACGGCGAATCGCTGACGCGCGCGGTGTACGGCAATCTGGTCGACGCCTACGGGCAGTCAACCCGGAGTAAATGGCCGGAAAAAGTCAGCAGCGACGAACAACTGAAAAGCGCCGCCAGCAAAGAGCTGCAACAGCTGAATACGTGGCTGGCCGCGCGTGAAAAGGCTTCGCTGGACAAGTTCGGCGGCTGGAACAAAGGCCCGGCCTTCAAGGCGAGCGGTTTCTTTCGCACGGAAAAACGCGATGGCCGCTGGTATCTGGTGACGCCTGAAGGCCACCCGTTCTACTCGCTGGGCGTCAACACGGTGAGCTCGCAAGTCAACCAGACCTACGTGGCTGGTCGTGAATACATGTTTGAATCGTTGCCGAAGAACGACGACCCGCTGGCCGCGCATTTCGGCGAGGGCGACAACCGTGGCGGCAACGGTGCCGATCAGGGCCGTGGCTACGGCAACGGCCGCTGGTACGACTTCTATGGCGCCAATCTGCAACGCCTGTACGGCGAACCGTGCAAGGCCGACAGCGACAACAAGGCCGGGATTGCCGAAGCGGCGAAGGCTGGAGCGGCTGAGGCCGGTTCGGTGCAGGCGGCTGAAACTGCAGCGGTGCCTGTCGAGCCGAAATCCGGTATCGCCGAAGCGGCGCAGACTGACGCGGTGCAAGCGTCCGGCACGCAAACAGCTCCGTGCACAGCCAGGATTGATGAGGAGCGCTGGACCCGCCATACCCTTGATCGCCTGCAAGCCTGGGGTTTCAACACCGTTGGCAACTGGAGCGCGCCAGCGCTGGCGGACGCTGAACGCGTGCCGTACACCTTGCCGCTGTCGATCGTCGGCGATTACGCCAGTATCAGCACTGGCAGCGATTGGTGGGGCGGCATGCCGGATCCGTTCGATCCGCGTTTCGCCATGGCCACCGAGCGCGCCGTAGCCATTGCCGCCCGCGATCACCGTGATGATCCTTGGCTGATCGGTTATTACGCCGACAACGAACTGGCCTGGGCCGGCCCTGGCGACGATCCGAAGGCTCGCTACGCGTTGGCTTACGGCACGTTGAAAATGACCACCGACGTGCCGGCCAAACGCGCCTTTCTCAAGCAATTGCGCGACAAGTACCGCAATCAGGCCGGACTGTCCAAGGCCTGGGGCATCGAGTTGCCGGCATGGGAATTGATGGAAGACCCGGGGTTCGTGCCGCCGCTGCCGAACCCGGAACATCCGGAAATCGAGGCGGATTTCAGGTACTTCCAAAAGGTCTTCGCCGATACCTACTTCAAGACCATTTCCGATTCGCTGAAATGGCACGCGCCGAACCAGATGCTCCTTGGCGGTCGCTTCGCCATCAGTACCCCTGAAGCCGTGGCCTCCTGCGCGCAGTATTGCGATGTGTTGAGCTTCAACATGTACACGCTCAAGCCGCAGGACGGCTACGACTTCGCCGCGCTGGCGGCGCTGGACAAACCGGTGCTGATCACCGAATTCAACTTCGGCTCGGCCGACCGAGGTCCGTTCTGGGGCGGCGTGACGCAGCTGGCCAAGGAGGAAGATCGCGGTCCGGCCTATGCCAACTTCCTCAAACAGGCGCTGAGCGAACCGTCGATTGTCGGCGTGCACTGGTTCCAGTATCTCGACCAACCGGTGACCGGGCGTTTGCTCGACGGCGAGAACGGCCATTTCGGTCTGGTCGGGGTCACTGACCTGCCGTATCAGGGCTTTGTCGAGGCGGTGCGTAAAAGCAATCTGCAGGCGCTTGAACAACTGGGCAAGGAGGCGCAGAAAACCCCGGCTGCCGAGGTTGAAGGCGGGCGCAAGGCCGAGGCTGGCAAAGCGGCGGAGGCTGCACAGGCGGGTGGGCATTCGGGCAATGGTCACTAGGTTTCAGACCGCGTAGTCGTTATTCGCGAGCAGGCTCGCTCCCACAGGGGATCTCCGCTGCTGTTGAGACCCAGTGTGGGAGCGAGCCTGCTCGCGAAGTGATCACCACAAATTGCCGATCAACCGTCTGGCCCGCGCCTGTTCCCAAATCCCTCAAGGGCTGGAACAATGCGGGCCACTTTGTAGAGCGTTTTCGCGGGGGAGTTGCGGGTGCAGATTCAGGGACATTACGAGCTTCAATTCGAAGCGGTGCGCGAGGCTTTCGCCGCACTGTTCGACGATCCCCAGGAGCGCGGCGCAGCCTTGTGCATCAAGGTCGGTGGAGAAACCGTCCTCGACCTCTGGTCCGGTACCGCCGACAAGGACGGCAGCGAAGCCTGGCAGAGCGACACCATCGCCAACCTGTTCTCCTGCACCAAGACCTTCACCGCCGTTACCGCGCTGCAACTGGTGGCTGAAGGCAAGTTGCAACTCGAGGCCCCGGTTGCCCGCTACTGGCCGGAATTCGCCGCCGCCGGCAAAGAATCCGTCACCCTGCGCCAATTGCTTTGCCATCAGGCCGGCTTGCCGGCGCTGCGCGAACTGCTCGCCCCAGAAGCCCTTTACGACTGGCAAACCATGGTCGACGCACTCGCGGCCGAAGCGCCATGGTGGACGCCGGGCACCGGCCACGGATATGCCGCGATCACCTACGGTTGGCTGGTCGGCGAATTGCTGCGCCGCGCCGACGGTCGTGGGCCGGGCGAGTCTATCGTCGCTCGGGTGGCCAAACCGTTGGGCCTGGATTTCCATGTGGGCCTGGCCGACGAAGAATTTCATCGGGTAGCGCACATCGCCCGTGGCAAGGGCAACGCCGGCGACGCTGCGGCCCAGCGCCTGCTGCAAGTGACCATGCGCGAACCGACGGCGATGACCACCCGCGCTTTTACCAATCCGCCGTCAGTGCTGACCAGCACCAACAAGCCGGAATGGCGACGCATGCAGCAACCGGCGGCCAACGGCCACGGCAATGCGCGCAGTCTCGCCGGGTTCTATGCCGGCCTGCTCGACGGCAGCCTGCTCGGGAGCGAGATGCTCGAAGAGCTGACCCGCGAGCACAGCCTCGGCGACGACAAGATCTTGCTCACGCGCACCCGGTTCGGCCTCGGCTGCATGCTCGATCAACCGGACGTGCCCAACGCCACCTATGGCCTCGGCCCGCGCGCGTTCGGCCATCCGGGAGCGGGCGGCTCGATCGGTTTTGCTGATCCTGAGCACGATGTGGCTTTCGGCTTCGTGACAAATACCCTGGGGCCTTACGTTTTGATGGATCCGCGCGCACAAAAGCTGGCGCGGGTGCTTGCCACTTGTCTGTAAAGCTTCAACAGAGGTTCCAGGGTCGGAACCTCGAAGGGATTTGCGTTTCAAAACGGCTGTTTATCCGGGCGAAAGTGCTCTGATTTTTCATTACTTCATTTTGTGGATTTTCAATGTCATCTAAAAAGACCCTCGCCCTGGCCCTGTGTGTAGCGATCACCGGTTGCGCACAGAACCCGAAAAACGATGCAGACGGTGGCAGTTGGTGGCCGTTCGGTTCTTCCGACAAAGTCGCGGCCAAAGATTCAGCCCCGGCCCCGGCTCCTTTGAAACCTGCGGCGACCGCGCCAGTGGCCAAAGCCGAAAGCAGCAACCCGTGGTACTGGCCGTTCGGTTCCAGCGATGAAGCAGTCAAGGCCGATCTGAAGGCCGAGGTCAAACCTGAAGCCAAACCGGTCGAAGTGGCCAAAGCCGAGGCGCAGTCCAATGGCAAATGGTGGTGGCCGTTCGGCGGCAAGGATCAGCCAACCGTCAAAGCCGTGCCGATGCCGGATCCGAAGGTGACTCAGGCCTGGCTCGACGACTACGAGCCGCGTCTGCGTGAGGCGGTGAAGGACAGCAACCTGCAACTCGAGCGTCGCGACAACGTGCTGGTGGTGACGGCGCCGGTTGAAGGTTCGTTCAACCCGGATCGCCCGGCGATGCTGCTGCCGATCACCCTTGGCCCGTTCACTCGCGTGGCGAAAATCCTTGAAGCCGACCCGAAAACCGCCGTGCTGGTGCTCGGTCACAGCGACACCAGCGGTGCTGCGCCGGCCAACATCAAGCTGAGCCAGGAGCGTGCACAATCGGTGGCGGCAATCTTCCGCCTCAGTGGTTTGCAGCGCGATCGCCTGATGTTGCGCGGCATGGGTTCCGAAGCGCCGCGTGCGGCCAATGACAGCGTTGAAGGCCGTGCCTTGAACCGTCGTGTCGAGCTGTTGGTGACGCCGCAAAACACCATGGTCGCGCTGCTGAGCAAATACAACATGCCAGCGCCGAAGCCGGTGACGATGGTTGCTGCGCAAGACGTCAAGCCAGTGGCCAAACCGGTTACCCCGGCGCCTGCCGCGAAAAAAGCCGCTGTGCCGGCGGCGAAAAAGGCGCCAGCCAAGAAAGCTGCCGCCAAGGCCCCAGCGAAGAAGGCTCCTGCCAAGACTCCGGCGAAAAAGACTGCGCCAGCCAAAGCCGCCGCGACCGACAAGAAAGTCGCCGCAGCCGACGCCGCAAAAAAGTGATCCGCTAACGAAAAGGAATCCGCCATGACCCAGGCTCTGGCCGATATGCGTCGCGACTACACCCGTGACGGTTTGACCGAGGCGCAAGCCCCGGCCGAGCCGTTTGCGCTGTTTCACCAGTGGTTCGCCGATGCGGTGAAAACCGAGCAGGCGCCGGTGGAAGCCAATGCCATGACCTTGGCCACGGTCGATGCCGACGGTCGTCCGCATTGCCGCATTTTGTTGCTCAAAGGCCTGGACGAGCAGGGCTTCACCTTCTTCACCAACTACGACAGCGCCAAGGGCCAGCATCTGGCGGCCAATCCGTTTGCCGCCATGACTTTCTTCTGGCCAACGCTGGAGCGTCAGGTGCGCGTCGAAGGGCGGGTAGTGAAGGTCACGCCGCAGGAGTCCGATGCTTATTACCAGGTGCGTCCTCTGGGCAGTCGTCTCGGCGCCTGGGCCTCACCGCAGAGCCGGGTCATCAACGGTCGTGGTGAATTGGAAGATCTGCTCAAAGCCACCGAGCAACGCTTCAGCGACACTCAGCCGCACTGCCCGGAACATTGGGGTGGTTATCGTTTGTTGCCCGAGCGCATCGAGTTCTGGCAGGGCCGTCCGAGCCGTCTGCACGATCGCCTCAACTACCGCCTCCAGGGCGCCGAGTGGATTCTGGAACGACTGGCACCCTGAGCAGTCTACCGAGCGAGATAAACGCGGATGGCGCAGGATCGCTGATTTGACGCTACCTTGATGGGACGCTCGCGGGCATCTGTACCAGGCCTGAATGGAAGCCAATTTTATCCGGATGGTGTCGTGACAGGCGCCAGGCCACGGGGTTTAATGAACACATGTTCTTTTGGAGTTGATGCTATGCGTAAGTCTGTTCTGCTGGTTGCTTCCTTTTCGACGATGGCGATGTTGCTGACCGGCTGCCAATCGAGCCTCACCGGCGACTCCTACTCCCGTGACGAAGCGCGTCGCGTGCAGACGATTCGCATGGGCACCATCGAATCCCTGCGACCGGTAAAAATCGAAGGCACCAAGACCCCGATCGGCGGCGCAGCGGGCGCAGTGGTCGGCGGCGTCGGCGGTAGTGCCATCGGCGGCGGCAAGGGCAGCATCGTCGCTGCGGTCATCGGTGCAGTGGCTGGCGGCCTGCTTGGCTCGGCCACCGAAGAAGGCCTGACCCGCACCCAAGGCGTGGAAATCACCGTCCGCGAAGACGACGGCAGCATGCGTGCCTATGTGCAGCAGGTTCAGGAAAATGAAGTATTCCGCGTTGGCGAGCGGGTACGGATTTCCACCGTTGGCGGAACCAGCCGCGTTTCGCACTAAGCGGGAAGGCGGGTAAAAGAAACCCCGATCAGGTGACTGGTCGGGGTTTTTCTTTGTTTGTGAATTGCTCATTCAGTATGTGGCGCAGGTGCCCATGAAGTATTCGAGGCCCTTTGGAAAACTGACGTTGAGCAGGGTTTCCAATGCGGTTACCTGATCCTGAGTCAACAGCAGCTCGCCGGGTTCCACCTCATCCAAGGGCTTGGATTCAATGAGCTGAGCCACTTTTTCATTCATCTCGCTGCCTGTGATATCCAGCTCGAATTGCAAGGAGTCATCTTGGACTTCGTCAGGGAAAAAACCGGTAATTAAAAGAAAGTGCATGGAGCTAATACTTCCGGGGCTGTTAGCCGTAGTCAAACGAAATTTGATAGTCGTGAACTCTCAAATCGATTTGATGTTGAAAATACGGCTGAATGGTGGCGAGCCAATTTTGAGCGACGTTGAAACTGCCATTGTTGATGTTGTCTGCGGCGGGAATCCCCAAGGCGCTTAACACTGACTCGTCACCACCCAGGTCTTTTGACGACTCTTCCCCCTGAAACTCCAAGGCTGCTGTGTCGTACCATTCCAATCTCAGTTCCAGTCCCATCTACCATTGATCCCGGTAAACGAACGATACCTGATAGTCGTAAGAAGAAAATTGAATGGAATGCTGGAAGTGGGGCTGGAGAGTCTTGATCCAATCGGCTTTCACATCAAATCCGCCGTTATTGAAGCTCTTCGACGGTAGGCCTAATGCTTCCATTAATGAGCCGTCCTCGCCTAGGTCTTTCGATAGTTCCTCCCCTTCACCCAGTTCGGTTTGTTGGTCATACCATTCGAGTCTGGCTTTAAGTCCCATGTAATCCTCATAAATATTTTTTGATACTACGGTTCTTTTTGGGTGGATCTATCTGTTCACCAGTTCTGTGGTCGTAAGAGCCTAAATGGCTACCATCGCTTGCGCGGTAGGCTTCAAGCTCGCCATGTAGATAGTCCCATTCATAGATTATTCGGCCTTTTGCGTTGATCCAGCGATCCCTAAGCCCACCGTTGAACGGTGTTTTCTTTTTCGCTCTTCTTAAATCGGGAAAGGCTGTGATATCCGACGTTTCGGGAGCGGGGTGATAGGTATGTCCCGCTTCAGCGGTGCCTTTCGCAGAGCTGACAACGATATAAATCGGTTTTACACCCGAGTCTGCGGGAAACACCAGAATGAAATCTTTGTACTCCGGTGGATAAAGCGGATTCACCAGTATCCCGTCCGCCGCCTTCGTCGGTGGATACACCCAGATATGCGGTGCCTGCGGTGCGGCCTCCAGTGCTGGAATGCCGAGAATGTCCGAGCCATCCACCGCCGGGGTCCAGAGCAGTTCGACGCCTTCACCAAGATCCGCAACGAACCGGTCGCCGCGGGCAATGAACTGCACGACATCGACCATTTCCCAATCGCGGTTCTTACCGGTGTAGAAACCGTAACCCTTGAGGCTGCCGTCGGCCTGTTGCTCGACGCGCAGGCGCACGCGGGTTCGGGCTTGTTTGAGTGTGCTTAGTTGCTCATCGGTGTAGAGCGCGCTGTCGCCCAGGCTTGACGGCATCAGCAGCGCAACCAGGCCCACCAAAGACGCAGCGGCTGCGCTTGATGCGAGCGCTGGCAGCGCTTCAAAAGCCGAACCTGCCAGTGCCAGACTGCCGAACCCGACCGGGATGGCGTTGGCGCTGATTTTCTTGAGAGGAATGCCGCCGCTTGCGTCGGCTTCGCGAGCGCCGAGCAGGATCAGCTCGCCGTAATCCTTCAGGCTGTCGGTCGGCACCATGCCGGAAGGATTGCTGTAATCGATAATCGCATCCGGCAACTTGCAGGACTTGGCGAATACACAGCCGGCACGCACGGCTTCAGGTTTTTTCGCAGGCACTTCACGGCTGTGCTCGAAAGCCTCCTGCCGCGCCAGCATCGCGTCGTAAGCGTTTTGCCCGGCTTCGCGCTCGGCCAGTTCTGCGGCCGTCATATACCGCCAGGTAACGTGATGCCCGTCGCCCTGCGGTGGGTTTTGCACCCGGGGAATGTCCTTGTTCCGCGCCACTGATCGTCCCTTCGTTCATCATCGACAGCCCCTCGGAAAGGGGCTGCAGGACGTTATCGAAGCGGAGAAAGTGTGGCTGTAGGACGGGTCGCTAATGACGTGGGGATTGTTCGCTGCGTAACTGTCAGGCGGAGAATCTGTGGCGAGGGGCAAGCTCCCTCGCCACAGGGGTCATTGCAGTTGTGAATTCTTGCGACTCGCCGCCGCCGTCACCGCATAACCAATCACCGCTGCGAGAATCGAGCCGGTGAGGATGCCCATGCGATCCATGCCGGCGTAATCACTGACGCCGGGCTCGAAGGCCAGCGAGCCGACGAACAGGCTCATGGTGAAGCCGATGCCGCAGAGGATCGCGACGCCGAGGACCTGGCCCCAGTTGGCGCCTTGGGGCAGGGCGGCGATGCCGATCTTGACCGCCAGCCAGGTCAGGCCGAACACGCCGACGGTCTTGCCCAGCAGCAGGCCGATGGCGATGCCCATCGGTACGTCGTGGGTGAAGCTTTCGACGGTGACGCCGCTCAGTGACAGGCCGGCGTTCGCGAAGGCGAACAGCGGCAGGATGCCGTAGGCGACCCAGGGGTGCAGCGCGTGTTCGAGGGTCAGCAGCGGCGACGACTCGGCGTTTTTCGTGCGCAGGGGAATGCAGAAAGCCAGGGTCACACCGGCCAGTGTCGCGTGGACACCGCTCTTGAGCACGCAGACCCAGAGGATCAGGCCGATGATCATGTACGGCCCGAGCTTGACCACGCCGAGCCGGTTCATCGCCACCAGCGCGGCAATGCACGCAGCCGCCAGGCCAAGGGACAGGGTCGAGAGTTCGCCGGAATAGAAGATTGCGATGATGACGATGGCGCCGAGGTCATCAATGATCGCCAGGGTCATCAGGAACAGTTTCAGCGACACCGGCACGCGTTTGCCGAGCAGGGCCAATACGCCGAGGGCGAAGGCAATGTCGGTGGCGGTCGGAATGGCCCAGCCACTCAGGGCGGCAGGGTTGTCGCGATTGAGGAACCAGTAGATCAGCGCCGGCACCAGCATGCCGCCGATCGCCGCTGCGCCAGGGAGGACGATCTGTGAGGGCCTGGACAGTTGACCGTCGAGCACTTCGCGTTTCACTTCCAGACCGATCAGCAGGAAGAACATCGCCATCAGGCCGTCATTGATCCACAGCAGCAGGGGTTTGGCGATTTTCAACGCACCGATCTGCGCCACCACAGGGGTGTCGAGCAGGCCGGTATACAGCCACGACAGCGGTGAATTGTTGATGATCAGCGCGAGAACGGCTGCGGCGATCAACAGCAGACCGCTGGCGGCTTCCAACTGAAAGAAACGCGTGAAAGTGCTACGCAGAGGCAAGGTCGCTCTCCATCGATTCAAGAAAAGGTGAAACACCCTAACCCGTACCGTTAGTTGTTAAAACAAAAGTTATATTCTTTTTTGTTATATGTCGTTACAGGCTGTCTGCCTCGGGCAACACTGAGCCTAGCAGTTGCCTGACACATTGAGACTCAGCTGTATCTTTGCCGTCTGCCGGATTTTTCCTAAGCTTGCGCCAGACCTTTTCAGGAGACCGATCTCCTGCTGATTCAACGAGAACCGAAACCATGAGCGACAACCGACAGTGGGCCCGCGAAGCCATCCGCATCATTGAGGCGGACTTCCAGCGCAGCGCCGACACCCACCTGATCCCCTTGCCGCTGCCAGGTTTTGCCGGCATCGAGTTGTATTTCAAGGACGAGTCCAGCCACCCGACCGGCAGCCTCAAGCATCGCCTGGCACGTTCGCTGTTCCTTTACGCGCTGTGCAACGGCTGGCTGAAACCCGGTGCGCCGGTGATCGAAGCGTCCAGCGGCTCGACGGCGATTTCGGAAGCGTATTTCGCGCGCATGCTCGGTTTGCCGTTTATCGCGGTGATGCCCGCGACCACCTCGAAAGAGAAGATTGCCCAGATTGCCTTCTACGGCGGCCAGAGCCACCTGGTGCAGGATCCGACGCAGATCTACGCCGAATCCGAGCGCCTGGCCCGCGAGCATGGCGGTCACTTCATCGACCAGTTCACCTACGCCGAACGTGCCACCGACTGGCGAGCGAACAACAACATCGCCGAGTCGATCTTCCAGCAGATGCGCTACGAAAAACACCCTGAGCCGACCTGGCTGATTTCCAGCCCCGGCACTGGCGGCACTACGGCGACCCTCGGCCGATACGTGCGCTATCGCCAGCACTGCACCCGGGTGTTGTGTGCCGATGCCGAGCGCTCGGTGTTCTTCGATTTCTACCAGACGGGAGATGCCAGCCTTCGCCTGGACTGCGGCTCACGCATCGAAGGCATTGGCCGGCCTCGGGTCGAAGCGTCGTTCCTGCCCAAGGTGATCGATGCGATGGTCAAGGTGCCGGACGCCTTGTCGCTGGCGGCCATGCATTATCTGGCGCAGCGTTTGGGGCGGCATGTTGGCGGGTCGAGCGGGACCAATCTGATCGGTGCGCTGATGGCGGCGCAGCAGATGAAAGCGGCGGGGCAGTCGGGGTCGATCGTGGCGATCCTGTGCGATGGCGGCGAGCGTTATGCCGACACGTATTACGATCAGGAATGGCTGAAGGCGCAGGGGTATGAACTGGGTGATTTGATTGCAGCGGTGGCGGCGAGTGCCGAGCGCGGGGAGGCGCTGCCGGGCTCGGTGCTGCGCGCGAATATCTAAAGCCAAATGCAGAAACCACTGTGGGAGCGAGCCTGCTCGCGAAGGCGGAGTCACATTCAACAACTTCGTTGAGTGACAGACCGCTTTCGCGAGCAGGCTCGCTCCCACAGGGTTTTGCGTTGTTGCGAACTTAGCGGATCAGGCGTCGAGGCCGAGGATATCCCGCGCCACTGCCTCGGCAATGCGAATCCCGTCGACACCCGCCGAGAGAATTCCGCCCGCATAGCCCGCGCCTTCACCGGCCGGGAACAGGCCTTTGACGTTCATGCTCTGCAGCGACTCGTTGCGGGTGATGCGCAGCGGCGACGAAGTGCGCGTCTCGATTCCCGTCAGCACCGCGTCGTGCAGGGAATAACCGCGAATCTGCTTCTCGAACGCCGGCAAGGCTTCACGGATCGCCTCAATGGCAAAGTCCGGCAGCGCCAGCGCCAGATCGCCCAGCGCGACGCCCGGCTTGTACGACGGCTCGACTTCGCCCAGCTCGGTCGAAGGCTTGCCGTTGATGAAGTCGCCAACCAGTTGCGCCGGAGCCTTGTAGTCGCTGCCGCCAAGGATGAACGCGTGGGATTCCAGGCGCTCCTGCAACTCGATACCGGCGAGCGGGCCGCCCGGATAATCGACTTCCGGGGTGATGCCGACGACGATGCCGGAGTTGGCATTGCGCTCGTTACGCGAGTATTGGCTCATGCCATTGGTGACCACGCGATTGGGCTCGGACGTCGCCGCGACCACAGTGCCGCCCGGGCACATGCAGAAGCTGTAGACCGAACGGCCGTTCTTGGCGTGGTGCACCAGTTTGTAATCGGCAGCGCCGAGTTTCGGGTGGCCGGCGTACTTGCCCAGGCGCGCGCGGTCGATCAACGATTGTGGGTGTTCGATGCGGAAACCCACCGAGAACGGCTTGGCTTCCATGAACACACCACGGCTGTGGAGCATGCGGAAGGTGTCGCGGGCGCTGTGGCCGAGGGCCAGGACCACGTGTTTGGAATGCAGGGTTTCGCCGCTGGCCAGTTGCACGCCCACCAGTTGGCCGTCTTCGATCAGCACGTCGCTGACGCGCTCCTGGAAGCGCACTTCACCGCCCAGTTCGCGGATCTGCTCGCGCATGTTTTCGACCATACCGGTCAGGCGGAACGTACCGATGTGCGGCTTGCTGACGTAGAGAATTTCTTCCGGCGCACCGGCCTTGACGAACTCGTGCAGGACTTTGCGGCCGAGGAATTTCGGGTCCTTGATCTGGCTGTAGAGTTTGCCGTCGGAGAACGTCCCCGCGCCGCCTTCGCCGAACTGCACGTTGGACTCGGGGTTGAGTACGCTTTTGCGCCACAGGCCCCAGGTGTCCTTGGTGCGCTGACGGACTTCGGTGCCGCGCTCGAGAATGATCGGTTTGAAGCCCATCTGTGCCAGCAGCAGGCCGGCGAAAATGCCGCACGGGCCGAAACCGACGACGATCGGCCGCTGGCCGAGATCGCTGGGTGCCTGGCCGACGAATTTGTAGCTGACATCCGGTGCCACGTTGACGTTACGGTCGTCGGCGAACTTGCCCAACACCTTGGCCTCGTCGCGTACGTTGAGGTCGATGGTGTAGATGAAGCACAGTTCGGAGGACTTTTTGCGCGCGTCATAGCTGCGCTTGAACAAGGTGAAATCGAGCAGATCATCGCTGGTGATGCCCAGGCGTTGCACGATGGCGACGCGCAGGTCTTCTTCGGGATGATCGATTGGCAGCTTGAGTTCGGTGATTCGTAACATGGCGGGGATCCGGATTCGCGGGGCGCACAACTGCGCCAGGGCGTTTGAAGGCGGCGATTATAAGCCGCCGCGAGCGGATCCGTGGGGGAAAAACGATCAGTCGTTGCGTGCGCCGCCGAAATAGCCGCAGCCGCGCTGGACCTGACCGTCGATACGCAACTCGGCGCTCATGTGCTGCACGCTGCCGGTGCTGCTGTCGGCACAGCGCTGTGGCGCGATCCACAATTCAATGCGCTGGTTGTTGGCTTCGCTGCTGAGATTGAAGCGGCCGTCGCCCAGTTGCTCTTCCACATACGGCACGGCCAGTGGAGCCTGGCCGTCGCGCTCGATGACCATGCCTTTGCCGCTGACCTTCACATTCCACTCCGGGCCATGGCCGGCAGCGCGCAGAATCAACAGTTTGAAGTTTGGATCGTCGCAGGCCGTGCCCGAGCGTTCGACACGATACAACTGACCCAGGTCGAGGCGGTCGCCGGAGACCTTGCCGCGCACATCGGCAAACAGCTTGCCCTGCTCGTCGGCGAGGGTGGCGGCCTCTTGCAGGACGCTGGTACCGCCGATGTCGTTGACCACCAGTTGCCGCTGATCCTGACACGGCTGGAACATCAGTTTGCCGTCGGCGGCGGTCAGTTGCCCCTGCATGCGCGTCTGCCCGGCATGGGACACACTTTCCCGCTGGCCGTCGAACAACTGGCAGGCGGCAAACAACGGCAGCAGGGCAACGAGGATGATCGAACGGGCAACACGCATCTTTGGCTCTCCAGACAAGTGTCGCCACGTTACTGAGGCTGAGTGCCGATCACAAGGTCTGGTCTGCCACTATTGAGTCAGGCGCGGGAGCGCCGCATAGTCTCATGCACTTTTTTGATAGATCAGGGAGTGTTCAATGAGATGGAAAATTGCGCTGTTGCTGTTGGCATCTGCAAGCGCTGCCAGCGTCCAGGCAGCCGATTTGGCTTTCTCTTCAGGGGTTGATTTCACAAAGATGGTAATGCTGCTCAAGGATGATCAGGGGCCCAATCCGGATCTTGTCGAACTATCCCTGGTGTTGACACCCGCAGCCACTGAGAGGGCTAAGGCAATCAGTCATCAGGCGATGGGCCAGCCATTGAATCTTTCGATCAACGGCCAGCACATTTCCACGGCGACAGTGCGATCCGAGCTGGGTGGGGAGTTCAGGATCTCAATGTCGCGGTCTGTCGCCAAACGGCTTTTACCTACCTTGATCGATTAGTCATTCAGGCCACGTGAAACGTCTGCCCTGTTTGCAGGCCTTCGACACTTTTCGCGTAGGCCAACGCCACTTCCACTGCAGGAACTGACTTGAAGCCACGGAAGTAAGGCGCGTATTTGCCCAGGGCTTCGGTCAGTACGGTCGGGCTCACCGAGTTCACCCGCAGACCACGCGGCAGTTCGATGGCGGCGGCGCGGACGAAGCTGTCGAGCGCGCCGTTGACCAGCGCTGCCGAGGCGCCGCTGCGAATCGGGTCGTGGCTGAGTACGCCGGTGGTGAAGGTGAACGAGGCGCCGTCATTGGCGTACTCGCGGCCGATCAGCAGCAGGTTGACCTGGCCCATCAACTTGTCTTTCAGGCCGAGGGCGAAGCTGTCTTCGGTCATTTCGTCCAGCGCTGCGAACGTCACGTTGCCCGCCGCGCAGATCAGCGCGTCGAACTTGCCGGTCTGTTCGAACAGCTTGCGGATCGAGGCGCTGTCGCTGATATCCACCTGCAAGTCACCGCTGCTGCGTCCGATACGAATGACCTCATGGCGTTGTGACAACTCGGTGTCCACCGCCGAACCGATGGTGCCACCGGCGCCTATCAACAGAATCTTCATCGAGCTGTACCCCAAGTGAGTAATGAGGTTTCAGTCTAGAGTGGTTTTTTCGGTGGATAAGCGCACTAATAGGCAACCTTTGGTTTTCAAATGGAAACAATCCATGAGCGAAATGGATGACCTCGCTGCGTTTGCGGTACTGATCGAGGCCGGCAGTTTCACCCTCGCTGCACAGCAGTTGGGCTGCAGCAAGGGCCAGTTGTCCAAGCGCATCAGCCAGCTCGAAGCACAATTCAGTGTGGTGTTGCTGCAACGCACCACCCGGCGCTTGAGCCTGACGGCAGCGGGGGCGGCGCTGCTGCCACAGGCGCAGGCGCTGGTGGCTCAGGTCGAACGCGCGCGGCAGGCTTTGGCACGTTTGAAGGACGACATGGCCGGCCCCGTACGCATGACGGTTCCGGTATCGCTCGGCGAGACTTTCTTCGATGGCTTGCTGCTGGAATTTTCCGGGCAATACCCTGAGGTGCAGATCGAGTTGGAGCTGAACAACAACTATCGCGATCTGTCGCGCGATGGCTTTGATCTGGCGATTCGCGCCGAAGTGGCCAATGACGATCGGCTGGTGGCCAAGCCGCTGTTGGCGTGGCACGAAATGACCTGCGCCAGCCCGGCCTACCTTGAGCGATTCGGCGAGCCGGCGACGCCGCATGCCTTGGCCGAGCATCGTTGCCTGCTCAACAGTCATTACAGCGGGCGCGAAGAATGGCTGTATCACCAGCAACACGAATTGCTGCGGGTGCGGGTCTCAGGCCCATTCGCCAGCAACCATTACAACCTGCTGAAAAAAGCCGCGCTGTCCGGTGCCGGCATCGCCCGTTTGCCTTCGTATCTGCTGCAAGCCGAATTGGCTGACGGCCGCTTGCGCTGGCTGCTGCGCGATTACCAGACCCGACGGATGCCGATGTATCTGGTGCACCCGTATCAGGGGGGATTGCCGAAACGCACGCAAGTGCTCGCGGATTATCTGATGGGCTGGTTCAAGCGCAGTGGCGTGGCGCTGGATCGACTCCAGCGCTGACACCGAACCTTTGTAGGAGCTGCCGAAGGCTGCGATCTTTTGATTTTTAGAAGCAAGATCAAAAGATCGCAGCCTTCGGCAGCTCCTACTGTTTCAAGTCAGCCTTGGCATCGGCGGGCAATCAGGTGATCGATCGACAATTTGCCCGGCCCGGTCGCCATCAGGTACAGCAACACCGCCGCCCAGGTGCCGTGGGTCGGGTAGGCATCCGGGTAGACAAACAGTTGAATGGTCAGGGTCATGCCGAGAAGAGCCAGCGCCGAAAACCGCGTCGCCAGGCCGAGCAGGATCAGCAGCGGAAACACATGCTCGGCAAACGCCGCCAGATGCGCGGCCATTTCCGGCGACAGCAACGGCAGGTTGTACTCGCTCTGGAACAACGGAATCGTCGAATCGGCCAAACGTGGCCAGCCCAGTTCAAAGGTGCCGTCAATCAAGTCGATGGCCAGACCTTCGACCTTGGTTTGCCCGGACTTCCAGAACACCGCGGCAATGGAGAAACGCGCGATGAAGGCAATCAGGCTGTGCGGGATTTTTTCGAACAGCGCGATGACGCGCAGGATAAAAGCGTTCATGGCAACTCCTTGTAACTCAGCTGGGTGATCGCGTTGTGCGCAATCAGTAAGGCGAGGGTTTGGGCGAGATCGAACGGCGGACTGTTCTCTGCCGCCGCGAGCAATGGCGAACCCTTGAGCAGATGGCGAATGAACACGCTCGCCCCCGGCTCAAGAGCAAATACTTCAACGTCGAGACCGTTGCGCAGTACCAAGGCATGCTGGCCCTGGTTCAGGCCGATTCCCGCCAGACCTTGCTCCTGCTGATGCGCGGCCCAGATCGCAACGACCGCGTAGGCTGAGTCGAGCAGGTGCAGGGAGGGATGCAGTTTGAAACACAACTCACTCAGCGACTGCGGATCGGCCAGCGCGGCGCTGACTTGCTCCGGCCGGATGGGCTGCGCATCGGCGGCGTGGTAAGCGACAGTGCGCAGGTACTCGAGGCGCGCGACGTCCGCGACATAAGGCACGCCGGCAATCGGTTCGAATTGCGCGATGAAGTCGGCGAAGTCCTCGCCATAACGGCTCATCAACGGACTTCGCGGCGGCTGACCGCGTACGAAAATCGCCGCCATGGCACGGAAAAATTCCTCACCGACCAACTGCTGCACCACCGGGTAACTGTCGGCCAGAGCATTGATCAGCGAGCTCTGCACATTGTTGCGATAAACCGCGAAACGCCGTGACGGATCGGCGCCGTTGCGGCTGCACAGGCCCTTGGGGTACGGCAGTTGCACATTGAGCAGGGCGGCGGCGAAGTCCGCTTGCGTACTCATGCCGCACGCTCCGCGCGACGCAACAGCGTCGCGGCTTGTCGCGCTTCGGCGAGCAATACGTCAAAGGCCGGCACGTGATTATCACGTTCGATCAACGTCGCCACCGGGCCGATACGGCGCAGCACTTGCCGGTACAGATCCCAGACGGCCTGATCAATCGGCGCGCCGTGATCGTCGATCAGCAAGCGGTCGCCGAGGTTGTCGCAATCCTCAGCGAAGCCGGCCAGATGAATCTCGCCGACCGCGTGCAGCGGTAACGCATCAAGGTAGGCCAAAGGATTGCGCTGATGATTGATGCACGACACGTAGACATTATTGACGTCTAGCAACAAGCCGCAGCCGCTGCGGCGGATCACTTCGGCGATGAACTCGGCCTCGTCGATCGTCGAGTGCTCAAACCCCAGATAGGTCGCCGGGTTCTCCAGCAGCATCGGTCGTTTCAGAGTGTTCTGCACCTGGTCGATGTGCGCACAGACGCGGTTCAGCGTCGGCGTGTCATAGGCCAGTGGCAGCAGATCATTGAGGAACACCGGGCCGTGGCTCGACCAGGCCAGATGTTCGGAAAAGGCTTGCGGTTGATAGCGCTCGATCAGCTCGGCAAGGCGTTTGAGGTGCTGGCTGTCTAGCGGGCCTTCGCCACCGATCGACAGGCCCACGCCGTGCAATGACAGCGGGTACTGCTCGCGGATCAAACCGAGAAAATGATGAAACGGGCCGCCGGCCACCATGTAGTTTTCGGCGTGGACCTCGAAGAAACCAAGGTCGGGAATGGAGCCGAGCACTTCGAGGAAGTGCCCGGTCTTGAGCCCCAGCCCGGCGCGGGCAGGAAGCTCGGAACGAGCTGCCTGAGTGCGCGGCAGGGACGGTTCGTGTTGATTGAACATGGGCGTCACTCAGGCAGGCCGTGGATCAGGACTTGGCTTTGAAGGCTTCGAGCTGACCGAAACCGGTCGGCGAGGTTTTGCTTTCGGTGGTAGCGCAGGTGCCTTTTGGAACAAGTTTCCAGGCGTTGGTCTGATAGTCCACTTTCGCCGTGCCGGCGCAGGTAGTGCCGGCACCTGCGGCGCAATCGTTCTTGCCTTTGAGGGCCACGCCGAAGCATTTTTCCATGTCCGCATCAGCGGCCTGGGCGGTGGAGACAGTGGCGATGCTCAGAGCGGAACCGAGGGCCAGAACCAGGGCGGTAGCGGACAGGGTACGGGTAGTCGCAGTCATGATGTTTCTCCAGTTTTTTATCAGGGTTACTGCAAGCGGTTTGCGCTTGCTTGTCCCTCTAGAGAACGCTCACCGCGATGCGTTACAGCGGGCCGCAAAAATTTTTCAGAGATTTTCCTGACACGGCTATCCCTTGTGCGCGCGGGCTTGCTCGCGAAAGCGGTGAATCAGTCGACATCTTCGTAAACTGACACACTGCTTTCGCGAGCAAGCCCGCTCCCCACAGGGGGGAGTAAATCCGCAGTTTCGTGGGCATAAAAAAACGGCCCGAAGGCCGTTTTTTTGTGCAGCGATAACACTCAACCGCCGAGGTACGCCTCGCGTACTTTCGGGTCGGTCAGCAGCGCTTCACCGGTGCCTTGCATGACCACGCGGCCGTTCTCTAGAACGTAGGCGCGGTCGGCGATTTTCAGTGCCTGGTTGGCGTTCTGCTCGACCAGGAACACCGTCACACCGTCCTTGCGCAGCTGTTCGATGATGTCGAAGATCTGCTGGATGATGATCGGTGCCAGACCCAGCGATGGCTCGTCGAGCAGCAGCAGCTTGGGCTTGCTCATCAGCGCACGGCCGATGGCGAGCATTTGCTGTTCACCGCCGGACATGGTGCCGCCGCGCTGGTTGAAGCGTTCTTTCAGGCGTGGGAAAAGTCCGAGAACCTTGTCCATCTGTTCCTGATAGTCGCCCTTGTCGGTGAAGAATCCGCCCATGGACAGGTTTTCTTCCACGGTCAGACGGGCAAACACCCGACGACCCTCCGGCACCACGGCGATGCTCTTGCGCATGATCTGCGAGGAGTCCTGGCCGACCAGTTCCTCACCCATGTAGCGGATGCTGCCGCTGTGCGCCTGCGGCGAACCGCACAGCGTCATCAGCAGCGTGGATTTGCCTGCACCGTTGGCGCCGATCAGCGTCACGATCTCGCCCTGACGGACTTCGACGTTGACGCTGTGCAGGGCCTGGATCTTGCCGTAGAAGGTGGAAACGTTTTCGAACTGCAGCATTTACGCTTCCCCCAGGTAGGCTTTGATCACTTCAGGATTGTCGCGGATCTGGTCCGGCGTGCCGTCGGCCAGCGGTGTGCCCTGGTTGATCACGACGATGTGGTCGGAAATGCTCATGACCAGTTTCATGTCGTGTTCAATCAGCAGCACGGTGACGTTGTGCTCTTCGCGCAACACACCGATCAGCGCCTTGAGGTCTTCGGTTTCCTTCGGGTTCAGGCCGGCGGCCGGTTCGTCGAGCATGAGGATCCGCGGACGGGTCATCATGCAGCGGGCGATTTCCAGACGCCGTTGCTGGCCGTAGGCGAGGGTGCCGGCGGTGCGGTTGGCGAACTCTTTGAGATTGACCTTTTCCAGCCAGTACTCGGCAAATTCCATGGCCTCGCGCTCGCTTTTGCGGAACGCCGGGGTCTTGAACAGGCCGGACAGGAAGTTGGTGTTCAAGTGACGGTGCTGGGCGATCAACAGGTTCTCGACCGCGGTCATGTCCTTGAACAAACGCACGTTCTGGAAGGTACGCACCACGCCTTTGAGGGCGATCTTGTGGCCCGGCAGGCCCTGGATCGGCTCGCCGTCGAGCAGGATGCTGCCGCCGGTAGGTTGATAGAAGCCGGTCAGGCAGTTGAACACGGTGGTCTTGCCGGCGCCGTTCGGGCCGATCAGGGCAACCACCTGTTTTTCCTTGACGGTCAGCGCCACGCCGTTGACCGCCAGCAAGCCGCCGAAGCGCATGCTCAGATTTTCGACTTTAAGGATCTCGCGGCTCATTTGCGCAACTCCATGTGTGGGCGTTGCATCGGCAGCAGACCTTGTGGACGCCAGATCATCATCAGCACCATCAGCGCACCGAACATCAACATGCGGTACTCGCTGAACTCACGCATCATTTCCGGCAACAGGATCATCACGATCGCCGCCAGGATCACACCCAGTTGCGAGCCCATGCCACCCAACACGACGATGGCGAGGATGATCGCCGACTCGATGAAGGTGAACGACTCGGGTGTCACCAGACCCTGACGCGCAGCAAAGAAGCTGCCGGCGAAACCGGCGAACGCAGCACCCAGGGTGAACGCGGAGAGCTTGATCACGGTCGGGTTCAGGCCCAGCGCGCGGCAAGCGATTTCGTCTTCACGCAGCGCTTCCCACGCACGGCCGATCGGCATGCGCAGCAGACGGTTGATCACGAACAGCGCAGCCAGTGCGAGCAACAGCGCCACCAGGTAAAGGAAGATCACCTTGTTGATCGAGTTGTATTGCAGGCCGAAATACTCGTGGAACGTCTGCAGGCCTTCGGCGGCTTTGCGCTCGAAGGTCAGGCCGAAGAACGTCGGTTTCTCGATGTTGCTGATGCCGTTCGGGCCACCGGTGATGTCGGTCAGGTTACGCAGGAACAGACGGATGATTTCGCCGAAACCCAAGGTCACGATCGCCAGATAGTCGCCACGCAGACGCAACACCGGGAAGCCCAGCAGGAAGCCGAACGTCGCCGCCATCAGGCCGGCAATCGGCAGGCAGATCCAGAAGCTCAGGCCGTAGTAATGCGACAGCAGCGCGTAGCTGTAGGCGCCGACGGCGTAGAAGCCGACGTAACCCAGGTCAAGCAGACCGGCCAGACCGACAACGATGTTCAGGCCCAGGCCGAGCATCACGTAGATCAGGATCAGCGTCGCGATATCCACCGCGCCACGGGAGCCGAAGAACGGCCAGACCAGGGCGATCAGAATCAGCGCGATGATGAAATAGCGCTGGGTGGTCGGCAGGGTCAGAAAGTTGCTGGCCTTGGCCGGGATCAGCGGCATGCCCGGCGAGGAGCGCCAGGCCTTGCTGATCTGCTGGTTGAACAGCACCCGCAAGAACATCAGCACCGAGCAGATCGCGATGGTCGCAAGTACCGCAGGGCTGGTGTTGTGCACTTCCAGATTGATGCCGACGATGGTCAGTTTCAGACCCAGTACCGGGTAGGCCACCGCCCACACCAGCAAGGCACTGAACAGTGCCTGTTTAAGATTCCTAGTCATACTTTCTCAACCTCCGGACGGCCCAGAATGCCGGTCGGACGGAACAACAGCACCAGAACCAGCAGGCCGAACGCAACGACGTCCTTGTACTGGTCGCCGAAGATATCGGCACCGAACGCTTCCGCTACACCGAGCACCAACCCGCCGAGCATGGCCCCGGGGATACTGCCGATGCCGCCCAGTACCGCAGCGGTGAAGGCCTTGAGGCCGACGAGGAAACCGGCGTTGGGGTTGATCACGCCGTATTGCATGCTCAGCAGCACGGCAGCGACTGCCGCCAGCGCAGCACCGATGACGAAGGTCAGGGCGATGATGTTGTTGGTGTTGATGCCGAGCAGGTTGGCCATCTTGATGTCCTCGGCACAGGCACGGCAGGCGCGGCCCAGGCGGGAACGGGAGATGAACAGGGTCAGGCCGAGCATGGCGATCAGGGTCACCACGAACACCACGATCTGCATGTAGGAAATCAGCACTTCTTGTGCGCCACCCGGACCGAAGGCGAAGTTGCCCGGGATCAGGTTGGGGATCGCTTTGTCCTTGGAGTCTTGCGCCAGCAGAACGGTGTTCTGCAGGAATATCGACATACCGATGGCGGAAATCAGCGGGATCAGACGGTTGCTGCCGCGCAGGGGGCGGTAGGCGATCCGTTCGATGCTGTAACCGTAGGAACTGGTGACGACGATGCTGGCGATGAACGCCGCGGTCATCAACAGCGGGACACTGTCGAGTCCCATCATGGTCAGCCCGGCGATGGCGATGAACGCCACGTAGGAACCGATCATGTACACCTCGCCGTGGGCGAAGTTGATCATTCCAATGATGCCGTAAACCATCGTGTAGCCGATGGCGATCAGGGCATACATGCTGCCAACGTTGAGGCCGTTAACCAGCTGTTGGAAGAAGTGATAGAGGTCAGGCATTACAGCGCTCCTAAAAACCTGTACGCATTTCACTGGTGGAGTCATTTTCCCGCCCGGCCCCGTGGATCTCTATCCACTTCGAATCCGGGTTTTGCCAGCGAACCGCTGATGACGGTTTTGAGATTTTCAGGTGGGCCGACTGGCGGATCACGCCAGCGCGGCCCTTACATTCGCAAAACAAAGCCCACGGCACGCCGTGGGCTTTATTGGCAGTCAGTCGGGCAAGGCCTTACTGAGGCGAAACTTCGGTTTTAGGTTTGCCGTTGTGCCACTCGTACACGACAAATTTGAAGTCCTTCAGGTCGCCCTTGTCGTCGAAGCTCAGGTCGCCGGTCGGGGTCTTGAACGAACCGGCGTGGATGGCTTCAGCCACTTTGGTCGCGTCTTCGGACTTGGCCGCCTTGATGCCTTCGGCAATCACGGTCACTGCCGAGTAGGACGGGAACACGAACGGACCGCTCGGATCTTCCTTCTTGGCTTTGAACGCGTCAGCCAAGGCAACGTTGGCCGGATCCTGGTCGAAGGATTTTGGCAGGGTCACCAGCAGGCCTTCGGACGCGTCCTTGGCGATCTGGGTGATCGAGTCGTTACCCACGCCTTCCGGACCCATGAAGCGGGCTTTCAGGCCTTTTTCCTGAGCCTGACGCAGGATCAGACCCAGCTCCGGGTGGTAGCCGCCGTAGTAGACGAAGTCGACGCCGGCTTGCTTGAGCTTGGCGATGATTGCGGAGAAGTCTTTGTCGCCGGCGTTGACGCCTTCGAAGACGGCAACCTTGGTGCCTTTCTTCTCGAGGGTCGATTTCACGGCGGTGGCGATGCCTTCACCGTACTGCTGTTTGTCGTGCAGCACGCCAACCACTTTCGGTTTCACGTGATCGGCGATGTAGTTGCCGGCGGCAGGGCCCTGGGCGCTGTCGAGACCGATGGTGCGGAAGATCATTTTGTAGCCACGGGCGGTGATGTCCGGGCTGGTGGCAGCCGGGGTGATCATGATCACGCCTTCGTCTTCGTAGATGTCCGAAGCTGGCTGGGTAGAGCTGGAGCACAGGTGACCGACCACGAACTTGACGCCGTCGTTGACGACCTTGTTCGCTACCGCTACCGCTTGTTTCGGATCGCAGGCATCGTCGTATTCAACGGCTTCGAGTTTCTTGCCGTCGACGCCGCCCTTGGCGTTGATCTGCTCGATGGCCATTTTCGCGCCACTGAACTGCATGTCGCCGTACTGGGCTACTGGACCGGTTTTAGGGCCGGCGATACCGATTTTGATGGTGTCAGCTGCGAACGAATGGCTGGCAACCCCGGCCAGAACCATAGCGGCAAACAGTTTGGAAATCTGCTTAGTAGCCTTAGTCATAGTGCTCCACTCTTACTGTTGTATTTTTTAGAGTTCTGGCGCCGTAGCAGCAGAACCGGGTCAGATATCTTTGCGATACCCTCCGGAAAATGCCCCGGCAACTGTACCGGTACAGTGTAGAGCGCCGCTTGATCAACTGGGAAGCGGGCGCCACGGGGCAAAACTTGGGGGTGTCGCATTTTTGAATGAAAGAGACAGAATTGCGGCGGGGCAATCGGGGGCATATATCCCAAAAGGCAGCATTCCCTGGCGTTCCTGCTCTTTTCGTTCGGTGCAGCGATTTGCAACCGGGTTTTTCTGACGGACCACCGACGTTATCATTCGCGTCGATTTCTTTTCCGGACAGCTCCCATGAATCAAGAACCTAGCACCCTCTATGCCAAGCTGCTTGGGGAAACGGCATCTATTACCTGGAAAGAGCTGGAGCCGTTCTTTGCCAAGGGTGCCCTATTGTGGGTCGACCCAGCGCTCGATTTGATCGCCGCCGCCGAGGCCGTGGCATCGGATGAAGGCGAGAAAGTCGCGGCCTGGCTGGCCGACGACAAGGTCGCCAAGCTGTCTGAAACGCGGGCACTGGATATTTTCGAACGTGATCCGCAGCTCTGGGCCGTAGTGGTTTCGCCGTGGATTCTGATCCAGGAAAGGGCGTCTGTTTAATTGCCTGCACCTTTTTGGTGCCTCGATTGCCGCGCCGCAAGTGTGTAGCGGAGTAGCGTGATGGCACCTTGCCGTGGAGAAACACCACGCCTCACGGTGACGTAAACGTAACGGGAACAGTTTATGGAGCGGCCTGAGGGTCGCTTAATTGTTTCTGGATGTTCGTAAAGCTGAATTCGTCGGTGAATTCGAGGGCTCCTTCGCGAGCAGGCTCGCTCCCACACTGGAATGCATTTCCCTGTGGGAGCGAGCCTGCTCGCGAATGGAGCGACTCGCTGCTGGATCAGACCGAGAACGTCTTCCCGGTATGGTTATTCAGCGAGATCACCTTGGTCTTGCCAATGCGGTGGCGGTAGATCTCGCGCAGGTACTTGATCGACTTCTTCACGCAGTCGCGCGACAGGCGAATGTCATTGATCGAGACGAACTTGTCCTTGTCGTTGATCAACTCACGGTATTTCTTTTCGTACATCGGTTTGATCGCGTACCAGTTGGTATCGAGGATCTTCGCCGGGTTTTCGAATTCGTTGAGCAGGTCGTCGATCCGCTCCTCGTCGAAGTCTTCCTGAATGATGAAGTCGAGAATCGAGTTATCCAGCGTCTCGTCGAAACGGTACGGATTCTTCGCAAAGCAGCGCTTGATGAACGCCACGATCAACGTGAGGAAATCGTCCGACAGGCACGGGCTCTTGGCGATCAGGGTGGTCAGCGACAGGTTGGCCGAAGCGCCGATCACCAGCGCATAGCGCTTGAGCGTGGTGTTGGGGAACAGGCTGTTGAGGTGGGTCTTCAACCGGTTCAGGTCCATGTAGGACAGTTTGTAGTCTTTTGGCAGCGAGACGATCGAGACCACCGACGAGCAATTCTTGAAGAAGTGCAGGTCGTGTAGCGCGGCGGCGTCGTAGCCGGAATTCTTGTACTGCTCAAGCGAAGCGCGATAACGCTTGGACTCGATCGGCAACAGGCTGATGCCTTCGATCGCCTGAGTGACCTTGTTGAAGTGCGGCAGGTCGATCGAGCGGAAGAACAGGTCGTCGATGTTCAGGCGCTGCGGCTCTTTATCGAAGACCTTGAACTTGTCGCTGCTCGGCGGTGGCGTTTCCGGCACCACCGATTCGGCGTAGGCAATCGCCACCGGGCCGGCCAGACTCATGAACAGGTCGTTGGCATCCAGGCGGATGGTTTCGCCGATGTCGATGCCGGCGCGGCGGAAGTAGTTCTGGTCGTAGTCAGTGGTGACTGCCTGCGCCGTCAGAATGTTGAAGATCTGTTGCGAGATGTACTGGTTGGCGTGCTTCTCCATGGCATTGACATCAATGTTCTGGATATTGCCGTCATCGCTTTCTTCGGCGTAACGCATGATGTCGTTGGAGATCAGCATCATCGCGTTCCACGGGCGGATACGCCCCATCACGCTGGCTTCGCTGCTGTCTTCGTTGGCGAAGTTGTAAGAGAAATCCCATTCTTCCGAAAGGTATTTGCACAGCAGGCGCCCGGCGTTGATGTGCAGCGCTTCGGACATTTCGCTGCGGTGGTCGGAAATGTTCGGCAGCACGCAGATGCCGCTGGTGAAGATCGGCTCGAAGACAAACGAATGACCGCTCTTGCCGTCATGCTCGTCCATCGGCTTGGTGTCGAAGGTCTTGTTCATGTACGAGTGCTGCTGCGCCAGGCCGAACTCCGAGGCCATGCCCGAACCGGTACCGCCGCCGGCACTGAAGATCGAGAAATACAGGCGCGACTGGTTGGCCTTGATCCCGCAGCTGTCGATCAGGTACGAGTGGATCATTTTCCAGTCGGGGCTGGAGAAGCGCTGGGTGTCCTTGTTGAGGATGATCTTCGCCAGATATTGACCGAGGATCGGCGCGTTACCGGCGCCACCGGCGTGGACTTCGGACAAGTCCATGATCTTCATTTTGCTGTAGTCGCGCAGGAAGCCGCTTTTCTCGCCCTTGCGCGAGAAACGGATGCGCCCGGCAATGTCCTTGTCGAGGTCGCCGAGCATCACCAGCGGTTCTACCAGAAACACCGGTTTGGTCGATTTGCTGGTACCGATGCGCAGATTGTTCTTGATCCACTGCGCCGGGCTGTAGCCCTTGTCGGCCAGACGCCGGTCGGTCGGGCGATCTTCGTTGTTGAATTCGTTGAGGTAGAACTTGCGCGCGTTGTACACCAGCTCCGCCACGTCGAGGGCGATGTTGGAGCCGCAGCGGCCGAGGCCGATCAGGCACACCGAGGGGAATTCCTGGTCGTTGTGCTGCTCGTTGTCACCTTCCTGATGCGCCGGGCGCGGGAATACCGAATCACGTAGGCCGTCGAGGTTATCGAGGATGCGGTCGGTGTTGGTCTCGGTGAAGTACAGGTATTGCTGGGTCGACAGCGGGCGCGAAGGCTGCGTCGGTCTGGATAATGACGCGCTGTTCGCGGCGGGGCTCAGGGTCAGATCGGCTGTTGCACTGGCGGGGTTGTTTTTAGAGGTCATGGTGCGCCATTTACCTGGACTGGGTTGGCCCGCCGAACAGTGCCGGCGAACCTCACGGAAGAAGATCTCGCGTCTTGTGTGCGCGAATACGGCCCGGGCGTCGTAGTGCTGGCTGGTCTGATCGCCGGGCGGAATCCTTTCCTGATCGTTGATGAATCGGCCATGATTCGGTGATCTTTAATCGAAAAGAGGCGAAATGATGTCAACGCTACCTTCGTTGGGGTTTGCCGGAATCGGCCTGATGGGCCTGCCGATGTGCCGGCGTCTGCTGGCGGCGGGTTACCCGCTGACGGTGTGGAACCGCAACCCGGACAAGTGCGCACCGCTGGTTGCGGCCGGCGCCCGCCAGGTATCGAGCCCCGCCGAACTGTGCGCACACGCCGACATCGTCATGCTGTGTCTGGCCGATACCGCCGTGGTGCGTGAAGTGGTGTTCGGCACTGGCGGTATCGCCGAAGGTGCGAAAAACGGCCAGCTATTGGTGGATTTCTCCAGTCTTGAACCGACCGCGACACGCGAGATGGCCGCAGAGCTGGCTGAGAAAAGCGGCATGGGCTGGCTTGACTCCCCGGTGTCCGGCGGCGTGGTCGGCGCCGAGGCCGGCAGTCTGGCGATCATGGTCGGTGGTGCAGCGGCAGATCTTGAGCGCGTGCGCCCGGTGCTGCTCAGCCTCGGTCAGCGCGTCACGCATATGGGCGGCGTCGGTGCCGGCCAGGTGACCAAGGCCTGCAATCAAATGATCGTTGCCTGCAATGCGCTGGTGATTGCCGAAGTTGTGGCGTTGGCCGAACAGGCCGGGGTCGATGCCAGCCTGATCGCTGAGGCGCTGGCCGGTGGCTTTGCCGATTCGAAACCGTTGCAGATCCTTGCCCCGCAAATGGCCGAAAGCCGTTTCGAACCGGTCAAGTGGCACGTGCGCACGCTGCTCAAGGATCTCGACACGGCGGTGAAATTTTCCCGCGAGCAGGGCTCGGCGACGCCAATCAGCGGATTGGCCGCACAGTTGATGCGCCTGCATGGGGCGCAAGGCTTTTTAGCGAAGGATCCAGCGACGCTGGTGCAAATGTATCGCGCGCCAGACTCAACGGATTGACCCCGAGCACGGGTTTGCGCTGGTTGATTTCATCGAGCACCGCGCGCAATTCGTCCAGCGGCACCGGGCGGCTGAGCAGATAACCCTGAATGAAGTCGCAGCCCGAACGCTCGAGAAACTCGTATTGCTCCAGGCTCTCGACGCCCTCGGTGACCACCTGCAGATGCAGAGTGTGAGCCATGACGATGATCGCCTGGACGATCTCCATGTCCGCCGTGGCGGTGGGGATGTCGAGGATGAACGAGCGGTCGATCTTCAGGGTGTTCAGCGGCAGGCGCTTGAGGTAGGCCAGCGACGAATAGCCGGTGCCGAAATCATCGATCGACAGCGACACACCGAGGGCGCGGATCTGCCGCAACAGCACCAGAGTGTTGGCAATGTTGCCCATCAAGGCGTTTTCGGTGACCTCCAGTTCCAGGCGATCCGGGGCAACGCCCGCAGTGTGCAAGGCGTGTTCGATCTCCTCGGCCAGCTCTTCGCGCGCCAGATTCAGCGGCGAGCAGTTCCAGGCGATTTTCAATTCCGCACACCCGTGCCGCGACAGCTCGCCAAGATCCTTGCAGGCGCGGCGCAGCACCCAGTTGTCCAGTTCGGCAATCAAACCGTTGTTCTCGGCGATACCGATGAAGCGATCCGGCGTGAGCAAACCGTGAACCGGATGCTGCCAGCGAATCAGCGCTTCGAGCTTGGTCACGCGTCCGGTTTTCAATTCGAAGATCGGCTGGTAGTAGAGCATCAGCGCGTTGTCTTCCCGCAGCGCACTGCGCAGTTCTTCTTCCAGTTGCAGCTCGAAACTGGCGCGGGTTTTCAGGCTGGAATTGAAGAAATGCAGGCCGTTGCGCCCGGCGCCCTTGGATTGGTAGAGGGCCAGGTCGGCGTGTTTGAGCAGCTCTTCGCAGGTGGTGCCGTCTTCGGGAAACAGGCTGATGCCGATGCTGGTGGTCATCACCATGCGCCGGCCAGCCAGTTCAATCGGCTCTTTCATCTTGTGCATGATGCGCTGCGCCATACCACGCGCCTCTTCGCGGTCACGCAAACTGATGAGGATGCAGAACTCGTCGCCGCCGAACCGCGCGACCACGTCTTCGTGGCTGCGCACCGAGCTCTTGATGTGTTGGGCGATGACTTTGAGCAGCGCGTCACCGGCGTCATGGCCGAGGCTGTCGTTGATGCGCTTGAAGTGGTCGATGTCGAGAAACATCACCGCGAGCATGCCGCCCTCGCTGGTTTTCTGGCTGAGTTTTTCGGCGAACATCTGGTTGAAACCACGGCGGTTGATCAGATTGGTCAGCGCGTCGTAATTGGCCGCTTGCTGCAGGGACATGCGCGCCTGATCGAGTTGGCTGAGCAGGGCGTTGACCCGGCGCAGGTCGTTTTCCTTGTTCTGCAGCTTTTTGTCGGCGAGGGCGGCGCTGATCGCACTGCCGAGGATCAACAGGATGATCAGCGCCACGGTCAGGCCCAGTTGCAAATGCCCGGTTTCACTGCCGCTCGCTGCGAGGACGCCTTCGGGAAGCACCAGATCCAGCGCAGCCATGCCGGTGAAGTGCATGCTGATGATGCCGGCGCCGAGAATCAGCGCCGCGCTGTACTTGAGCAATTGATGGGCGACGCCGCTGCCCTCGCTCAAGTAGCGCGCCACCCACAGCGCGGTGAAGCTGGCGCCGATGGCAATCAGCACCGACAGCGCGAACAGCCCCGGCTGATAGTAGGCGGTGGCACTCGACTTCATCGCGGCCATGCCGACGTAATGCATGCCTGCGATGCCCAAGCCGATGACAAACGCGGTCTTCAGGCAATGCAACGCGCTCGGCTGCACCTCGCTCAGGGTGTGCATGGCCAGCCACGAGGCGAGCAGGGCGATCAGCAACGACAAGAGGGTGATGCCGAGGTCGTACTGAATATCGATGGGTGTCTGGAAAGCCAGCATGCCGATGAAGTGCATGGCCCAGATGCCGCCGGCCAGGCAGGTCGCGCCGATCCAGCGCCAGATGCGCCGCGACCCCGGGTCTTCGGCATGCACCAGGCGCTCTGCCATGTCCAGGGTGGCGAAGCTCGCCGCGCAGGCGACCAGATAGGCCACCATCACCAACAGAGGGTTGTGACTGCAATCGAGGATAATCTGCCCGCTCGCCGGCAGCTCGGCAACAAACTGCAAACCAAGCCACTCCATAGCGTGCCCCGTCTCGGATTCATCTGGCCCGTGCGTCAATCAACGCAGGCGAATGAAAGGAGTATAGAGGCGGTTTTCCGGCTGCAAGCCGTAGTGGCACATTGGTGGTAATGATTTTGCCATTAGCCTCATAGCGATTCGCGCTAAGGCTCAGGCGATGCGCTCCAGCGGCAGGTCGTTCCACTGTGGCGGCAAGGGTGGCAGACCGTGAGCGGCGCGGGCCTTGTCGCAGTCCGGATTGTGCTCGCCGTTCTCCCACGATGCCTCGAACTCGCGGCAGGTGCTCGAACGTTTGTCATAGATCGTGCAGGCCACGGCACTGCCGACCTCTCCCGCCAGGGACATGCAACGCGCCGGTTTGCGATCGGTGCCGATCATTGCGACCCGGCTCGGGGTGATCTGCGCAACAAGTTCATCGGGCACCGTCCCGCCAGAGGATGAGCACTCACCCCAGAAAAAAGACACGCGAAAGTGGGAACAGCAGGCACCGCAATTCAGACACGGACTGGCTTCGGACATGGGCGGAGGTATCAAAGGGATTGATCGGAAGATCCGGACGGATCCGGCGGCCATTCTAGGCTTTGCCATGGCGTTGGGAAGGGGGGCACGAAACTATTTTTTTGTCGCCGGATTTTGCCGCGAAAGCCCCGTATGGCTGGGGATTCCTGACTTATCAAGGGCTTACGTTTCGTTACAGTGCGATGGGTCGATATCAGGCTGACGAATGATGACAGACAGCCCCCGCGCGGCTGACTAGATTGCAGGTTCCGGGCTCGACGCGCTGGCAGTGAAGCCCTCATAACAATAAAGAGACGGACCCATGCAGAACTCGACCCAAGCGGCGAATGCCTGGCGCATTCTGTTCCTGCTGTTCCTCGCCAACCTGTTCAATTTCTTCGACCGCACCATCCCGGCGATCATCATCGAACCAATCCGCATGGAATGGCACCTCAGCGACTTTCAGCTGGGCATCATCGGCACTGCGTTCACCATCGTATACGCCATTGCCGGCCTGCCATTGGGGCGCATGGCCGACACCGGTTCACGCAGCAAACTGATGGGCTGGGGCCTGGCGACCTGGAGTGCGCTGACTGCGGTCAACGGTATGGTCGGCAGTTTCTGGAGTTTCCTCATCGTGCGCATGGGCATCGGCATCGGCGAAGCCAGTTACGCACCAGCGGCCAACTCGCTGATCGGCGACCTGTTTCCAGCACACCGTCGGGCGCGGGCGATGGGTATTTTCATGCTCGGCCTGCCGTTGGGGCTGCTGTTGGCGTTCTTCACCATCGGCGCGATGGTCAAGGCCTTCGACAGCTGGCGCGCGCCGTTCTTCATCGCTGCCGTGCCGGGGCTGATCCTGGCCATTTTCATGTTCTTCATCAAAGAGCCAAAACGCGGCGCGGCAGAAACCGTGCAGGTCTCGCAGGAGAAAGTCGACAAGCCGATCCGCCGCGTCCTCGCCGTGCCGACCTTCCTGTGGCTGGTGATGGCCGGGCTGTGCTTCAACTTCGCCACCTATGCCTGCAACTCGTTTCTGGTGCCGATGCTGCAGCGCTATTTCCTCATGCCGTTGCAGGAGGCGGCGGTGGCCACCGGGGTGATCGTTGGCGTGACAGGACTGGTCGGGCTGACCCTTGGCGGCTGGATCGCCGACAAGATTCATCAGCGTTTCGCCAGTGGGCGGCTGTTGTTCGCCGCGTTCAGCCTGATCATTTCGACCCTGTGCACGGCGTGGGCGCTGCATGCCGGGCGCATCGAGATCGGTGTGTTCGTCGCGGTGTTCAGCGTTGGCTGGCTGTTCGCGTACAACTTCTATACCTGCGTGTACACGGCGATTCAGGACGTCGTCGAACCACGTCTGCGGGCGACGGCGATGGCGTTGTTCTTTGCCGGGCTGTACCTGCTCGGCGGCGGATTGGGGCCAGTGGTCGTGGGCGGGCTGTCGGATCACTTCGCGCATACGGCAATGCTGGCGGCGGGGGCTGAGCAGATGACCGAAGCGTTCAAGGCTGTCGGCCTGCATGACGCGATGTACCTGATCCCGGTGGCGCTGTTCCTGACCATGGTCTTTCTATTTCTGGCATCGCGGTGCTTTGTGCGGGATGCGCAGCGGATGAAGGACGGGTTGGTGGCGGTGGTTGAGCCAGAGGTTGCAGCGGCGACTGCTTAAGAACAAAAGATCGCAGCCTTCGGCAGCTCCTACAGGGGAAACGCATTCACGTGTAGGAGCTGCCGAAGGCTGCGATCTTTTGCTTTTGCTTCTGAAGTAAAAAAGGCCCGCATTACTGCGGGCCTTTTGGTTTTCTGCGGTGGAGCGGGGCGGTCAGCCTGCCACCAGCACCCGAATCGCTTCCAGGCGCAACGCCGCTTTGTCGAGCATCGCCAGACCCTGCTCACGCTGAGTACGCAACGCCTCCAGTTCGCTGTCACGCACGGTCGGGTTGACCGCTTGCAACGCGGTCAGGCGCGCCAGTTCTTCGTCGGTGTCGGCGGCCAGACGGCGGCGCGCTTCGGCCACACGTTCGGCGTGACGCGGGGCGATTTTTTCTTCGCCGGCGTTGATCCGTGGCGTCAGCTGATCGCGCTGGGCCTGGATGAACTTGTTGGCGCTGGCGCGGGGCACGCTTTCCAGCTGATCGTTGAGGGTTTCGAACGACACCCGTGGCGACAGGTCATTGCCATTGGCATCGAGCAGGCAACGCAGCGCCGCCGGTGGCAGGTAGCGACCCAGCTGCAGCGAGCGCGGTGCGACCACTTCGCTGACGTAAAGCAATTCCAGCAACACGGTGCCCGGCTTCAACGCCTTGTTCTTGATCAGCGCGACGGCGGTGTTGCCCATCGAACCGGACAGCACCAGATCCATGCCGCCCTGCACCATCGGGTGTTCCCAGGTGATGAACTGCATGTCTTCGCGCGACAGCGCCTGATTGCGGTCGTAAGTGATGGTCACGCCTTCGTCGTCGCCCAGCGGGAAGCTGGCGTCGAGCATCTTCTCGCTCGGCTTGAGGATCAGGGCGTTTTCCGAATGGTCTTCGCTGTCGATGCCGAAGGCGTCGAACAGGGTTTCCATGTAGATCGGCAGGGCGAACTGGTCGTCCTGCTCGAGGATCGCCTCGACCAGCGCTTCACCTTCGCCTGCGCCGCCGGAATTGAGCTCCAGCAGACGGTCGCGGCCGGTGTGCAGTTCGGCTTCGAGACGCTCACGCTCGGCGCGTGCCTCGTCGATCAGCGCTTGCCACTCGCTATCGTCAGCCTCTTCGAGCAGCGGCAGCAGGCGTGGGCCGAACTGATGCTGCAAGGCGTTGCCGGTCGGGCAGGTGTTGAGGAAGGCGTTGAGCGCCTCGTGGTACCACTGGAACAGGCGCTCTTGCGGGCTGGTTTCCAGGTATGGCACGTGCAATTCGATGATGTGCTTCTGGCCGATCCGGTCGAGACGGCCGATACGCTGCTCGAGCAGGTCCGGGTGCGACGGCAGATCGAACAGCACCAGATGATGAGCGAACTGGAAGTTGCGACCCTCACTGCCGATCTCCGAGCAGATCAGCACCTGCGCGCCAAACTCTTCGTCGGCGAAGTAGGCGGCAGCGCGGTCACGCTCGAGGATGTTCATGCCTTCGTGGAACACCGTGGCCGGGATGCCGGAGCGTACGCGCAAAGCGTCTTCCAGATCCATCGCGGTTTCGGCGTGGGCGCAGATCACCAGCACTTTGGTGCGCTTGAGCATTTTCAGCTGATCGATCAGCCACTCGACGCGCGGGTCGAATTTCCACCAGCGTTCTTCTTCGCTGGCCTCCGGCTGGGCCTGGAAGCTGACTTCCGGGTACAGCTCGGCGTGTTCGCCCAGCGGCAGTTCGAGGTATTCGGCCGGGCACGGCAGCGGGTACGGGTGCAGTTTGCGCTCGGGGAACCCCTGCACGGCGGCGCGGGTATTGCGGAACAGCACGCGGCCAGTGCCGTGGCGATCGAGCAGTTCACGCACGAGGCGGGCGCTGGCTTCGCTGTCGCCATCGTTGACGGCGGTGAGCAGGGCTTCGCCTTCATTGCCGAGGAAGCCGTGAATGGTCTTGTGCGCTTCGGCCGAGAGGCGGCCCTTGTCGAGCAGTTCCTGCACGGCTTCGGCGACCGGGCGATAGTTGTCGCTCTCGGCGCGGAACGCGGCCAGGTCGTGGAAACGGTTCGGGTCGAGCAGGCGCAGACGGGCGAAGTGGCTGTCCTGACCGAGTTGTTCCGGGGTCGCGGTGAGCAGCAGCACGCCGGGAATCACTTCGGCCAGTTGTTCGACCAGCGAATATTCGGCGCTGGCTTTTTCTTCGTGCCAGACCAGGTGGTGCGCTTCGTCGACCACCATCAGGTCCCAACCAGCGGCGAACAAGGCGTCCTGCGCCTTCTCGTCGTCGACCAGCCACTCCAGCGCGACCAGCGCCAGTTGCGTGTCTTCGAACGGGTTGGTGGCATCGCTTTCGATGAAGCGTTCTTCGTCGAACAGCGCGACCTGCAGGTTGAAGCGGCGGCGCATCTCTACCAGCCACTGGTGCTGGAGGTTTTCCGGAACGAGGATCAGCACGCGGTTGGCGCGGCCCGAGAGCAGTTGGCGATGGATCACCAGACCGGCTTCGATGGTTTTACCCAGACCCACTTCGTCCGCCAGCAATACGCGCGGGGCGATACGGTCGGCGACTTCGCGGGCGATGTGCAGCTGGTGCGCGATCGGTTGCGCACGCACGCCACCCAGGCCCCACAGCGAGGACTGCAACTGGCGGCTGGTGTGTTCAAGGGTGTTGTAGCGCAGGGAGAACCACGGCAGCGGGTCGATCTGCCCGGCGAACAGACGGTCGCTGGCCAGGCGGAACTGAATGAAGTTCGACAGTTGGGTTTCCGGCAGGGTGACAACTTCGTTCTGCCCGTTGAGGCCGTGGTAGACCATCAGCCCGTCGACGTCATCGACCTGCTGCACGGTCATCTTCCAGCCTTCGAAATGGGTGATGGAGTCGCCGGGCGAGAACCGCACGCGGGTCAGGGGCGCATTCCGTAGCGCGTACTGGCGGGTCTCGCCAGTGGCCGGGTAAAGCACGGTCAACAAGCGGCCGTCCTGTGCCAGAACGGTGCCTAAACCAAGCTCTGCTTCGCTGTCACTGATCCAGCGTTGCCCCGGTTGATACTGCTGCGCCATGCTGCCTGACTCCCACCTTGAAAAAGCGGGCTATCTTAACGGAATGACGGCTTCAGGGCCAAAGATTACTGGCGTAGGAGCTGCCGAAGGCTGCGATCTTTTGATCTTTGAGAACCCTTCAGGTTTGAGCTGTCTGATAAGGATCGCAGCCTGCGGCAGCTCCTACAGGTGCGAGGTGCATCACACAATTGCGACAGGCGGCTCAAGGCGCCTGCACCCCAGCCGATAGCCTGCAGACAGGAGACCTTTATATGTTGCCACCGATGCTCCCCTTGAGCGCCGTGCCGATCACGTCCCAGCAGGATCCGATCCGCCAGCGGCCGGACATCCCGCCGGTGGTGCCGGTGCAGGAAAGCTCCAACGAAAGCACGATCGATCTGCACAAGCGTGATCCGGAAGAGGATCGCCTGCAGGCGCGCGAAGAACAGCGTCGCCAGCAGGAACGTGACCGTCGACGCCGTGAGGCGGATGAGGATCCGGAAGAGCATCTGGCCGTGCCGGGCACTGAGCTGAACGCCGATAACACCGTACCGGTGGTGCCGTTGATAGACGATCAGCCGCGTCAGGGTTTGTGGGTTGATATCGAGATTTGAGCGGTGACTGGTCAGCGCCAGCGCCAAGCGGCATGATTGGCGCAATCCTGCCGGTGACGGCAGCTGTGATCTCTTTTGCGATGTGCCGGACGCCATGAGCCAAGACGATAAACTGATCGACCTCAGCACTGAACGCGCCAAGCGTGTGCATGACCTCAACGAGAAACGCTTGATCGAAGTGCGCAACGCTTTCGAGCAGGCGATGCCGTTGGGAAAAACCAAGAAAAAGTCGAAGAACAAACCGAAAAAGCGTTGATCTCCCCCTGCATTCGTTGATGCAGGTCAGTTATTTGCCCTCCTTTATTTCTCTTCGTTGCGGATATTGATCCCGGTCAATGTGTGCGCCTGTGTGTTTGTTAATTTGAATCCATCGCAGCAAAGCAAAGCAAAGCAAAGCAGGGCCGGGAGGTCAGTCATGTTTTTCGATAACGTGGTGTTTGCCGGGGTTCTCACGGTGGGGCTCATGGTGCTGTTTTTTGCAGGGTTTGGATTTTTTATCTGGAAGGATGCGCATAAGCGGCGCAAGTGAGTTCTTCTGGATTGATGGGCACGCAAGGCATTTTGGGGCGACTTCGGTTGCCCCTTTTTTTTTGTGCCTTGGCGGCCTTTGGGCCGACCAGGCTCTTGGGGTTTTGGGTGAATATCCGTTGCTTCGGTAGCGGCTGCTGGCGGTTTCGCCCTTACGGCGAGTCACCTTTTTCAAACGCCAAAAAGGTAACCCAAAACGCTTGCTCCTACGTTCGGCCCTCGCAGGCTCGGGTTCCTTCGCTGCGGGACTGATCCGGGCGCAGCGGCTACGGTTTGCTTCGCTGCACCTCCTTCCGCTGTGTCTGGCTGCGCCAGACGGTCGCTGCGCTCCCACGCCCGGATCAATCCCTCCACTCAGCCTTCCGACGTCGCCGGTGGATCAAGATCAAGGGCACTCGAGCTTGCGCTCATTGTTGAGTGGGGCGGCTTTGCCGCGGGGCAGCTGCGCTGCTTTGCTTTGCTTTGCTTTTGTGGGAGCGAGCCTGCTCGCGAAGGCGGCCTGACAGCCGACCTGTTCTTGAAGTGGTACCAATCCAACTGTAGGAGCTGCCGAAGGCTGCGATCTGTTGCTCTTGCTCTTGCTCTTGCTCTTGCTCTTGCTCTTGCTCTTGCTCTTGCTCTTGCTCTTGCTCTTGCTCTTGCTGTTCTGTGGGAGCGAGCCTGCTCGCGAAGGCAATCTGTCGACCAACCCATTTCTCCCAGATACCCACGATCCAACTGTAGGAGCTGCCGAAGGCTCGGGCTGCGATCGGGATCGGTCGACGTCTTGAAGAGTGAAACGCTGTAAAAGCGAAACCATAAGCAGCCGTTACGGTAGCAACGGATATGCTCCCAATCCCCAATAACAAAAAAGGCGTGATCCTCACGAATCACGCCTTTTCCAATCAACAGCCAACGATCAACTACCCAAAGCCTTCGAAGCCAACCAGAACAACCCGGCCGACAGCGCCACTGTCGCCGGCAGGGTCAGTACCCAGGCCAGCAGAATAGTCTTCACCGTGCCACCCTGCAGGCCGCTCTTGTTGGCAACCATGGTCCCGGCAACACCCGAAGACAACACATGAGTGGTCGACACCGGCAGGCTGAAAATATTGGCCATGCCGATCAGGCTGGCTGTGGTGATCTGCGCCGACATGCCTTGGGAATAGGTCATGCCTTGCTTGCCGATCTTCTCGCCGATGGTCAGCACTACGCGTTTCCAGCCGACCATGGTGCCCAGGCCCAGGGCCAGGGCGACCGCCAGAATCACCCAGAACGGCGCGTATTCGGTGGTGGTGGTCAGGTCTTTGCGCAGCTTGTCGAGGTCAGCCTTTTCACGGGCTTCCAGGCCAGGCAATTTGCCGACTTTCTTTGCCGTGTCGTCCAGGCAGAGCAGGTAGCGACGCACTTCGATGCGGCTGTCCGACGACAGCGAATGGTAGTCCGCTACGCCTTTAAGCGTATGCAGCAAGGCGGTGATGGTCGGTTCGGTCTGCTGCGGGTTGCAGCGGAATTTCTCCGGCAGGTCGCCTTCCACGCTCTTGCCCAGGGCCAGGAATTCACCCAGCGAATCGGCGTTGCGCTGGTAGAACTGGCTCAGGTGCAGGGTTGCGTCGCGGGTGCGTTCGATCTGGTAGGTGGTGCTGTTCAGGTCGAGCACGAACTGCGCCGGGACGATACCGATCAGCACCAGCATGATCAGGCCGATGCCTTTCTGGCCATCGTTGGAGCCGTGCACGAAGCTCACGGCCATGGCCGAGATCACCAGAACCAGACGGTTCCAGAATGGAGGGTGCTTTTTGTCGTCGATCTTGCGGCGCTGTTCCGGCGTCTTGTGCATCTTCGACAGCGGCCGCCACCATTTCAGGCCGATCAGCACCAGCGCGGCGATGAGGAAGCCGGCCATCGGCGAGAACACCAGCGAGGCGCCGATGTCGATCGCTTTCTGCCAGTTCACGCCATCTCTCAACGGGATGTCGTTGATCAACGCGTTGGCCAGGCCGACACCGAGGATCGAGCCGATCAGGGTGTGCGAGCTGGAAGCCGGGATACCGAAGTACCAGGTGCCCAAATTCCAGGCGATGGCCGCGGCGAGCAACGAGAACACCATCGCCAGGCCATGGCCGGTGTTCACATTGATCAGCAGCTCTACCGGCAGCAAGTGGACGATGGCATACGCCACGCCAACGCCGCCCAGCAGCACGCCCAGGAAATTGAACACACCGGAAAAGAACACCGCCAGGTGCGGCGGCATGGCTTTGGTGTAGATAACAGTGGCTACCGCGTTAGCGGTGTCATGAAATCCATTGATGAACTCGAAGGCGAGGACAAACGTCAGGGCGAGCAAGAGGCTCACAAGCACCCAAGCATCCAGTCCGCTGAATAAATCGATCATGAAGGTTTTCTGACCCGGTCGTAAGGGGGCGCGATTATGCCAGAAAAGACAGGAAATCGATGCCCCGTCTGCTCACTGGTCACAGACATCTGCGATCTAATTTGTTGCAGGGCGTGAAAACCAAGCGGTGCGCAGGGTTTTTCAACTGTTTGATTTTATTTAAGAAACAGGATTTTTGCGGCGATTTTTCCGATGCCGCATAGGCTCAAACGTTTGTCTGAAATATCTCTGAAACCTGTGGGACGCTCGTTCATAAGCCGCAGAACAGCGATGCAGCCGCTGCCCGCGGATAGCGGGCGCGCGAGGTGTCGTCTTGCCACCGCGCTGTGGTCGAGGTGGACGGCGACTTTCGAATGCTCAACCGCCGTGGCTCATGGCTCTTCGGCTTTGAGTTCCTTTTCGATCTTTTCGATTTCCTGCTTGAACACCTGATCCTGAACGGTAGGGCGCTTGCGCCATGCCTTGCGTTCCGGTTCCGGCTGAGCGGCGTAGGTGGTGACTTCCCCGCCGTAAACTTCCTTGTAACGTTGTTCCTGGCGCTCTAGTTCCGCGCGCAGTTCGTCTTTCGTCACGGTGCTACCTGTATGAGTTGAATTGAATATCCGGTGAAACACACTGCAACGAGTCAATTGCGCGCCCCCGCCAGTCATCCACGGCCCGATCAGGCCGGGTGGCATTGGAGAGGCGATCAAGACTTCCGTGTTACAGGCGGCTACGGCACCAGATAAAAACTGACGCAGCATCAGTTTCCTGTTTCAGCGAGCGCTGGCGTTGCATGTGTGATGGGCGCCGGGCGCTGGCCGGAGCTGAGACGAAGGACCTCGTTTCAGCAAGTCGCGGGCTTTTGATTAAAGCGCCGCGACTAGGGTGCATTATAGCGGCCGATTCGGGAATGACTATCTTTGCCAAGTTAAAAACGGTTCTGAATGTGTGATGGTTTTGTTGCCGGCAACTTTTGCCGCTAGTTAAGTGTAAAGACAGCGTTATAAAACAGGCGTTGTGTTTTTGGCGCCATTAAGTGGAATAACTAAGTTGCGAGCAGAATCGATAAAGCCGCCTCAGGGATGAAGAGGAGGAAAAATGGTCTCGATTGCGATAATCGGTCGGCGGTTCGATAATCGCCCAATGTTGGCGCCCCGGTGCTTGTGCATCGCGCGGCGAGCCGTTTGACTAGGCATCGATGCGTGCCGGACAAGGACAAGAAATGAACGATCAAATGCGCAACTCCTTCACGTCGGTGGCGCCGCCCATCGTCGCATCGCCGGCCAAACGCATTCAGGCGCTGACCGGTGATCCGGATTTCATGACTTCGCTGGCTCGAGGCTTGGCGGTGGTGCAGGCGTTTCAGGAACGCAAACGCCACCTGACCATCGCGCAGATCAGCCACCGCACGGAAATCCCTCGCGCCGCCGTGCGCCGTTGCCTGCACACCTTGATCAAGCTCGGCTACGCCACCACCGATGGCCGCACCTATTCGTTGCTGCCGAAAGTGCTGACCCTCGGCCATGCCTATCTTTCCTCGACACCGCTGGCGGTTTCCGCCCAGCCGTATCTGGACCGGATGAGCGAGCAACTGCACGAAGCCTGCAACATGGCGACGCTGGAGGGCGACGACATTCTCTACATCGCTCGTTCGGCGACCACTCAACGATTGATCTCGGTAGACCTTTCGGTGGGTGGAAGGCTGCCGGCATATTGCACGTCGATGGGGCGGATTCTGTTGGCAGCGCTGGACGACACATCCCTGGGCGAATACCTCGACCACGCCGAACTGGTGGCCAAGACCAGCCGCACCATTCATACCCCCGACGCTTTGCTCGAATGTTTGCAGCAGGTGCGTCAGCAGGGCTGGTGCATTGTCGATCAGGAACTGGAACAGGGGCTGCGTTCGATTGCCGTGCCGGTGTACGACGCCTCCGGCCAGGTGGTCGCGGCACTGAATGTCAGCACTCACGCTGGCCGGGTCAGCCGTGCCGAGCTGGAGCAACGCTTTTTACCGGGCCTGCTCAGCGCCAGTCGCGACCTCAGTGCGCAGTTGTTCGCCTGAGGAAGCTGTTCGATAAACGCACAGTGTTGCGTTTATCGAATTGACGCTAAATCCCTCGGATCATTAATGTCGCGGCAGCGTCATCCGGCGCTGAAGTGAATGAGCCCGCCGGATTGTCGACCTCGATAATAATGACAAGAGGCAACTCACCATGCGCCCGCTCCCCGTCTGTCCATGTTTCACCCGTTGTTGCCGGGTTCACCGCAACGCCTGATTACAACCTTCTATTCTTGACCGTGCCGTGCTTTGGCCGGCCGCCGTTCGACTGCGTTTTTTGCGTGGAATAAAAATAATGAACCAGCCTCAGTCCGCTGTGGGTAACTGCCTTGATGTGCAGACCTTCATCAACGCCCAACCGATCTCGCGCTATCAATGGCGGGTGGTGATCCTGTGTTTCCTGATCGTATTTCTCGACGGCCTCGACACCGCCGCCATGGGCTTCATCGCCCCGGCGCTGTCGCAAGACTGGGGTATCGACCGCGCGAGCCTCGGCCCGGTAATGAGTGCCGCGCTGATCGGCATGGTCTTCGGTGCACTCGGCTCCGGCCCTCTGGCTGACCGCTTCGGGCGCAAAGTCGTCCTCGTCGGTGCGGTGATTCTGTTCGGCGGCTTCAGCTTGGCCTCGGCGTACAGCACCAACGTCGAACAGCTGCTGGTGCTGCGCTTTCTCACAGGCCTCGGTCTCGGCGCAGGGATGCCCAACGCCACGACGCTGCTCTCGGAATACACCCCGGAGCGCAAGAAGTCGCTGCTGGTGACCAGCATGTTCTGTGGCTTCAACCTTGGCATGGCCGGCGGCGGCTTCATCTCTGCAAAACTGATTCCGGCGTTCGGCTGGCACGCCTTGCTGATGATCGGCGGGATCCTGCCACTGATCCTCGCGGTAGTGCTGCTGTTCTGGTTGCCGGAATCGGCGCGCTACCTGGTGGTACGCAATCGTGGCACCGACAAAGTACGCAAGACCCTCGCGCCGATCGATCCTGTCACCGTCGCCCAGGCTTCGAGCTTCAGCGTGCCGGAACAGAAAACCGTCAAGGCGCGCAATGTCTTTGCGGTGATTTTCTCCGGCACATACAGCACCGGCACCTTGCTGCTGTGGCTGACCTATTTCATGGGCCTGGTGATCGTGTACCTGCTCACCAGTTGGCTGCCGACGCTGATGCGCGACAGCGGTGCGAGCATGGAACAGGCCGCGTTCATCGGCGCGTTGTTCCAGTTTGGCGGCGTGTTGAGCGCGGTCGGGGTGGGCTGGGCGATGGATCGCTTCAATCCGCACAAGGTCATCGGCATTTTCTACCTGCTGGCCGGGGTGTTTGCCTACGCGGTAGGGCAGAGCCTGGGCAACATCACCTTGCTGGCAACGCTGGTACTGGTGGCGGGCATGTGCGTCAACGGCGCGCAATCGGCGATGCCATCACTGGCAGCACGCTTCTACCCGACCCAAGGCCGCGCGACCGGGGTGTCGTGGATGCTCGGCATCGGCCGCTTTGGCGCGATTCTCGGCGCGTGGATGGGCGCAACCTTGCTTGGCCTGGGCTGGAATTTCGAGCAGGTGCTGACTGCACTGGTGATCCCGGCAGGGTTGGCGACGGCGGCGGTGCTGATCAAGGGCATGGTCAGTCATGCGGATGCGACCTGATATTTCCGTTTAGAGCGAAAAGATCGCAGCCTTCGGCAGCTCCTACAGGGGGAATGCATTTCAAATGTAGGAGCTGCCGAAGGCTGCGATCTTTTGCTGGCAACACAAAACGATAGGGAAGCAACAATCCGTTCGATAAACGAACACTCAGTCGATTATCGGATTGTTTGGTGAATTTCCCGAGCTTAATCTCCAGTGACTCCGGCGCTGAACCTCGCGCCTTTTTATCACTGGCGATTCCTTACAAGAACAGGAGCCCGCTCCATGGCTGAGATCCTTTCGCTGCACGACGCGGTGAAGCAATTCGTCAACGACGGCGACACCGTCGCCCTCGAAGGCTTCACTCACCTGATCCCTACGGCAGCGGGTCATGAAATCATTCGTCAAGGCAAGAAAGATCTGACGCTGGTGCGGATGACGCCTGACCTGATCTACGACCAACTGATCGGCGCCGGTTGCGCGCGCAAACTGATTTTCTCCTGGGGCGGTAACCCGGGCGTGGGCTCGCTGCACCGCTTGCGTGACGCGGTCGAGAAACAATGGCCGCACGCGCTGGAAATCGAAGAGCACAGCCACGCCGACCTCGCCAACGCTTACGTCGCCGGCGCTTCCGGCCTGCCGTTCGCGGTGCTGCGTGCCTACGCCGGCTCCGACCTGCCGAAGGTCAATCCGCTGATCAAAACCGTGACCTGCCCGTTCACCGGCGAAGTGTTGGCGGCAGTGCCATCGGTGCGTCCTGACGTTACCGTGATTCACGCGCAGAAAGCCGACCGCAAGGGCAACGTGTTGCTCTGGGGCATTCTCGGTGTGCAGAAAGAAGCCGCGCTGGCCGCCAAGCGTTGCATCGTCACCGTAGAAGAAATCGTCGACGACCTCAATGCACCGATGAACGCTTGCGTACTGCCGACCTGGGCCTTGAGTGCGGTCTGCCATGTGCCAGGTGGCGCGCATCCGTCCTACGCCCACGGTTACACCGAGCGTGACAATCGTTTCTATCAGGCGTGGGACCCGATCGCTCGCGACCGTGAGACGTTTACCGCGTGGATCAACGAATACATCCATGGCTGCGCTGACTTCAGCGAATTCCAGGCCAAATTGGCCGCTGCTTCGGAGGCCAAGTAATGACTTACACCACCAATGAAATGATGACCGTCGCTGCGGCCCGGCGCCTGAAGAACGGCTCGGTATGTTTCGTCGGTATCGGCCTGCCGTCGAAAGCCGCCAACCTTGCGCGCCTGACTTCATCGCCAGACGTGGTATTGATCTACGAATCCGGCCCGATTGGCGCCAAGCCGAGCGTGCTGCCGCTGTCCATCGGTGACGGCGAGTTGGCCGAGACCGCCGACACGGTGGTACCGACCGGTGAGATTTTTCGCTACTGGCTGCAAGGCGGGCGCATCGACGTCGGTTTCCTCGGCGCCGCGCAGGTCGACCGTTTCGGCAACATCAACACCACCGTGGTCGGCGACTACCACGCGCCGAAAGTGCGCCTGCCGGGTGCCGGTGGCGCGCCGGAGATTGCCGGTTCGGCGAAAAGCGTGTTGATCATCCTTAAACAGTCGGCGCGGTCGTTTGTCGACAAACTCGATTTCATCACCTCCGTCGGTCACGGCGAGGGCGGTGATTCGCGTAAACGCCTGGGTCTGCCGGGCGCCGGGCCGGTGGGGATCATCACCGACCTGTGCATCATGGAACCGGAGGAGGGCACTCACGAGTTCGTGGTTACCGCGTTGCATCCGGGCGTGACCCGCGAGCAAGTGGTCGCCGCCACCGGTTGGGCGATTCGTTTTGCCGACTCTGTTGAAACCACCGCTGAGCCGACCGAAGTCGAGCTGACGGCGCTGCGTGATCTTGAAGCGCGCACCGCCGCCGCTCATGGTCAGGCGCCGGGAGAAGCATGATGCGTGACGTGTATATCTGCGACGCGATTCGCACCCCCATTGGCCGCTTCGGTGGCGCATTGTCTGCCGTGCGCGCCGACGACCTGGCCGCCGTGCCGATCAAGGCCCTGATGGAGCGCAATCCTTCGGTGGACTGGAATGCCGTCGATGAAGTGTTCCTCGGCTGCGCCAACCAGGCCGGCGAAGACAACCGCAACGTCGCGCGCATGGCATTGCTGCTCGCCGGTCTGCCGGACAGCGTGCCCGGCGTCACGCTCAACCGCCTATGCGCTTCGGGCATGGATGCGATCGGCACCGCATTCCGTGCGATTGCCAGCGGCGAGATGGAGCTGGCGATTGCCGGCGGCGTCGAGTCGATGTCCCGCGCACCGTTCGTGATGGGCAAGGCCGACGCGGCGTTCTCGCGCAACATGAAACTGGAAGACACCACCATCGGCTGGCGTTTCATCAACCCGCTGATGAAGGCGCAGTACGGCGTCGATGCCATGCCGCAGACTGCTGACAACGTTGCCGACGACTACAAAGTCTCGCGCGAAGATCAGGACGCCTTTGCTCTGCGCAGTCAGCAACGTACCGCCGCCGCGCAGGCTGCCGGTTACTTCGCTGAAGAAATCGTCGAAGTGCGCATCGCCCACAAAAAGGGCGAAACCGTGGTCAGCCAGGACGAACATCCGCGCGCCGACACCACGATCCAGGCACTGGCCAAGCTGAAACCGGTCAACGGCGCTGACAAAACCGTTACTGCCGGCAATGCCTCCGGGGTCAACGATGGTGCTGCTGCGCTGATTCTGGCGTCAGCCGAAGCGGTGAAAAAACACGGCCTCACCGCTCGCGCAAAAGTGCTCGGCATGGCCAGCGCCGGTGTCGCACCTCGGGTGATGGGCATTGGCCCGGTGCCAGCGGTGCGCAAACTCACCGAGCGCCTTGGCGTAGCGGTCAGCGATTTCGACGTGATCGAACTCAACGAGGCGTTTGCCAGCCAGGGTCTGGCGGTACTGCGTGAACTGGGGCTGGCGGATGACGCGCCGCAGGTCAACCCGAATGGCGGCGCGATCGCTCTCGGTCACCCGTTGGGAATGAGCGGTGCGCGGCTGGTGTTGACCGCGTTGCATCATCTGGAAAAGACCGCTGGCAAGAAAGGTCTGGCGACCATGTGCGTCGGTGTCGGCCAGGGTCTGGCCTTGGCCATCGAACGCGTCTGACGCGCTGCGGCACTTACAAGAACTGAGGAAAGCGAAATGACTGACAAGCCTGGTTACCGTCGCCCACAGGCAGGCACTCAGCCTGAATACCTGCACCCGACGTATCAATCCACCAACCTGCGCTCGCCGTCCAAGCCTTTGGTGTACCTGCCCCATTCACTCTCGGAAATCACCGGGCCGACCATCGGTGCCGAGCATGTTGCCGAGAAGGATAATGACCTGACCGCGCAGCACGACGGCGAGCCGTTGGGCGAGCGCATCATCATTCACGGCCGTGTGCTCGACGAGGACGGTCTGCCGGTACCGGGGATTCTGGTGGAGATCTGGCAGGCCAACGCCGCCGGCCGCTACAACCATGCCCGCGACCTGCACGACGCGCCGCTGGACCCGAACTTCACCGGCACCGGCCGCACCGTCACCGATGCCGATGGCTGGTATCAGTTCCAGACCATCAAGCCCGGCGCCTATCCGTGGGGCAACCACCACAACGCCTGGCGCCCGGCGCACATCCACTTTTCCCTGTTCGGGCCGAGCATCCTCACCCGACTGGTCACGCAAATGTACTTCCCCGGCGACCCGTTGCTGGCGTATGACCCGATCTACAACTGCGTGCCGGACACTTCGGCCAAGGAACGCCTGATCGCTGCTTTCGATCTGGAAAAAACCATTCCGTCCTACGCCCTCGGTTACCGCTGGGACATCGTGCTGCGCGGCCGTGAAGCCACGCCGATGGAGAAATAAGATGACGCTCTATGCGACCACGTCCCACACCGTCGGGCCGTATTACCACATCGGCCTGACCTGGCTGAACCGCGAAACCCTGGCCAACGAGCTGACCCTTGGCGAGCGCGTGGCAATCACCGGCCAGGTGGTGGACGGCAACGGCGATGTCGTCAACGACGCCATGCTCGAAGTCTGGCAGGCCAACGCCGCCGGCAAGTACGACCACCCGGAAGATCAGCAGGACAAACCGCTCGACCCGAATTTCGAAGGCTTCGGCCGGGTGCCGGTGGATGCCGAAGGGCGGTTTCGTTTCACCACGATCAAACCGGGGACCGTGCAAGGCTTGAAGGGCTCGACCCAGGCGCCGCATCTGGTGGTGCTGGTGTTTGCTCGCGGTCTGGTCAAGCACTTGCTGACGCGGATTTATTTTGAAGGCGAACCGGCGAACGTTGCTGATCCGTTGCTCGAGTGTGTGCCGGCGGAGCGTCGTCAGACGTTGCTGGCCAAGGCGGATGCGTCGGGTGTGTACCAGTGGAATGTCGTTCTGCAGGGCACCGATGCCGAGACGGTATTCTTCGATTATTAAGATCAAAAGATCGCAGCCTCCGGCAGCTCCTACAGGGTGTACTCCATCCCCATGTAGGAGCTGCCGAAGGCTGCGATCTTTTGATGTTTCGCCTTGTGGAACGGGACTGTTGCAAAGTATGTCTAGACTGTGACTGTCCCTATCGAGTGAAAAAACAATGACAACCACCACCTCCCACTACACCGGCGAAGAGCGCAGCAAGCGCATCTTCGCCATCGTCGGCGCTTCGTCCGGCAACCTCGTCGAATGGTTCGACTTCTACGTCTACGCCTTCTGCGCGATCTATTTCGCCCCGGCGTTTTTCCCCTCCGATAACCCGACTGTGCAACTGGTCAACACCGCTGGCGTGTTCGCTGCCGGGTTCCTGATGCGGCCGATTGGTGGCTGGATCTTTGGCCGCGTCGCTGACAAGCACGGGCGCAAGAACTCGATGCTCATCTCGATTCTGATGATGTGCTTCGGCTCGCTGTTGATTGCCTGTTTGCCGACCTACAAGGACATCGGCGTCTGGGCGCCACTGCTGTTGCTGTTCGCGCGTCTGCTGCAAGGTCTGTCGGTGGGCGGCGAATACGGCACCACCGCGACTTACATGAGCGAAGTCGCGCTCAAGGGCCAGCGCGGATTCTTCGCCTCGTTCCAGTACGTGACCCTGATCGGCGGACAACTGCTGGCGGTGTCGCTGGTGGTGGTGCTGCAACAGTTCCTCACTGAAGAAGACCTGCGTGCCTACGGCTGGCGGATCCCGTTCGTGGTCGGTGCGGTGGCGGCGCTGATTTCGCTGTTCCTGCGTCGTTCGCTGAAGGAAACCACCAACGAGGAAACCCGTGCGCATAAAGACGCCGGCAGCATCACTGCATTGTTCCGCGATCACAAAGCGGCGTTCATCACCGTCCTCGGTTACACCGCCGGCGGCTCGCTGATTTTCTACACCTTCACCACCTACATGCAGAAATACCTGGTGAACACCGCCGGGATGCACGCCAAGACCGCCAGCTACATCATGACCGGCGCGCTGTTCCTGTATATGTGCATGCAGCCGTTGTTCGGCATGCTCGCCGACAAGATCGGCCGACGGAACTCGATGCTCTGGTTCGGCGCCCTCGGCACGCTGTTCACTGTGCCGATTCTGCTCAGCCTGAAAAGCATCAGCAGCCCGTTCCTCGCCTTCGTACTGATCACCCTGGCGCTGGCGATTGTGAGCTTCTACACCTCGATCAGCGGTCTGGTGAAAGCCGAGATGTTCCCGCCGGAAGTCCGCGCCCTCGGTGTCGGCCTGGCCTACGCGGTGGCCAACGCGATCTTCGGCGGTTCGGCGGAATTTGTTGCCCTGAGCCTCAAGGCCGGCGGCATGGAAAACGCCTTCTACTGGTACGTCACGGCGATGATGGCGGTGGCCTTCCTGTTCAGTCTGCGTTTGCCCAAGCAGGCGAAGTATCTGCACCACGATCTGTAAACCCATGTGCGCGGGCTGCGAGGCCCGCGCCGGCAAGGACTGTTTATGACTCAGCGACCGGGCAATCAATTGTTCGATGCCTACTTCACCGCCCGCGATATGCGCGAAGTGTTCTGCGATCAGGGCCGGGTGCAGGCGATGCTCGATTTCGAAGCGGCGCTGGCCCGGGCCGAAGCGCGGGTCGGGCTGATTCCTTCATCGGCCGTGGCACCGATTGCCGCAGCGTGCGACGCGGGCCTGTATGACTTCGCGGCGCTGGGCGAGGCGATTGCCACGGCCGGCAATTCGGCGATTCCACTGGTCAAGGCGTTGGGCAAGCAGATCGCCTCGACCGACGCCGAAGCCGAGCGCTATGTGCATCTGGGCGCGACCAGTCAGGACGTGATGGATTCCGGACTGGTCGTGCAATTGCGCCAGGCGCTGGCGCTGATCGAAAACCAACTGGCACAACTGGCCGACTCGCTCGCCACTCAGGCACAACGTTTCGCCACCACGCCACTGGCCGGGCGCACCTGGCTGCAACACGCGACGCCAGTGACGCTGGGCATGAAGATCGCCGGTTGGCTGGGCGCTGTGACGCGCAGCCGCCAGCGTCTGCGAGAACTCAAGCCACGGCTGCTGGTGCTGCAATTCGGTGGCGCGTCGGGCACGCTCGCGGCGCTGGGCGAGCAGGCGTTGCCGATTGCTCAAGCGCTGGCCGAGGAACTGCAACTGAGCCTGCCCGAGCAACCGTGGCACACCCAGCGCGATCGCATTGTCGAGTTCGGCGCTGTGTTGGGCCTGATCGCCGGCAGCCTCGGCAAATTCGGCCGCGACATTAGCCTGTTGATGCAGACCGAAGCAGCGGAGGTTTTCGAGCCTGCGGCACCGGGCAAGGGCGGCTCGTCGACCATGCCGCACAAACGCAACCCGGTCGGCGCGGCGGTGCTGATCGGCGCGGCAACGCGGGTGCCGGGGCTGGTGTCGACACTGTTTAGCGCCATGCCCCAGGAACACGAGCGCAGCCTCGGTTTGTGGCACGCCGAATGGGAAACCCTGCCGGAGATCTGCTGCCTGGTGTCCGGTTCGCTGCAACAGGCGCGCTTGCTGGCCGACGGTCTGGAGGTCGACGCGGCGCGCATGGCCCGCAACCTCGAACTGACCCAAGGCCTGGTGCTGGCCGAAGCGGTGAGCATCGTCCTCGCCCAACGCGTCGGTCGCGACACCGCGCATCATCTGCTCGAGCAGTGCTGCAAACGCGCCGTGGCCGAGCAACGCCATTTGCGTGCGGTGCTCGCTGACGAGCCGCAAGTCACCGCCGAACTCAGTGGCGCGGAACTCGATGATCTTCTGAACCCCGCGCATTACCTTGGTCAGGCGCAAGTCTGGGTCGAGCGCGCGGTGGCCGAACACAACGCTTTGACTGTCTGAAGGAGAGAGCTGTGGCTTTCGTTCAACTCGCCGATGGCGAACTGCACTATCAAATAGAAGGCCCGGCCGATGCGCCGGTGCTGGTGCTGTCCAACTCGCTGGGCACCGACCTGCACATGTGGGACGCGCAGATGCCGGCGTTCACCGAGCATTTCCGCGTGCTGCGTTTCGACACGCGCGGCCATGGGCAATCGCTGGTTACCGAAGGGCCGTACAGCATCGAACAACTCGGTCGCGACGTGCTCGGTCTGCTCGATGCGCTGCACATCGAGCGCGCGCATTTTTGCGGACTGTCGATGGGTGGGCTGATCGGTCAGTGGCTGGGGATCAATGCCGGGCAGCGTCTGCACAAACTGATCGTCTGCAACACAGCGGCGAAGATCGGTGATCCGTCGGTGTGGAATCCACGCATCGAAACCGTATTGCGCGACGGCCCGGCGGCGATGGTCGCGCTGCGTGATGCCTCGATCGCGCGCTGGTTCACCCCGGATTTTTCGGCGGCGCACCCGGACGCGGCGAAGAAGATTACCGACATGCTCGCCGCGACCAATCCACAAGGCTATGCGGCCAACTGCGCAGCCGTGCGCGATGCCGATTTCCGTGACCAACTGGCTTCGATCAACGTGCCGTTGCTGGTGATTGCCGGCAGCGAAGATGCGGTAACGCCGCCGTCCGGCGGGCACTTCATTCGCGACCATGTGCGCGGCGCCGAGTACGCCGAGTTCCATGCGGCGCATTTGTCCAACGTGCAGGCTGGCGCCGATTTCAGTGATCGGGTGCTGACGTTTCTGCAGGCTCAGTGAGGAAGAATTTGTGGACGAGAAACAACGTTACGACGAAGGCATGCAAGTGCGCCGCGCGGTGCTGGGCGATGCCCACGTTGATCGCAGTCTGACCACGCTGACCGAGTTCAACTCGGAATTCCAAGAGATGATCACCCGCCACGCCTGGGGCGACATCTGGACCCGCCCGGGCCTGCCACGCCATACCCGCAGCCTGATCACCATCGCCATGCTGATCGGCATGAACCGCGAAGGCGAACTGAAACTGCACCTGCGCGCCGCGGCCAACAACGGCGTGAGCCGTGGCGAGATCAAGGAAGTGATCATGCAGAGCGCAATCTACTGCGGCATCCCGGCGGCGAATGCGACGTTTCATCTGGCGGAATCGGTGTGGGATGAATTGGGTATCGAATCCCGCGATTGATGTTGCCTGAGCCATCGCCTTCGCGAGCAGGCTCGCTGCCACCTTGGAATGCATTCCTGTGTAGGAGCTGCCGAAGGCAGCTCCTACACGTAATCGGTGGTTACAGGAGGCTGATCGGGTAGCTGACGATCAAGCGGTTCTCATCAAACTCGTTATTGCTGAAATCCCGGCGCATGGTCGAGTTGCGCCATCTGACGTTCAAATCCTTCAACGTGCCGCTCTGCACCGTGTAACCGAGTTCCGATTCGCGACCCCATTCCTTGCCGTCGGTGATCGTCCCGGTGTGCACGTTGTCGCCGCTGATGTAGCGGTTCATCAGGGTCAGGCCAGGGATGCCCATGGCGGCGAAGTTGTAGTCGTGGCGCAACTGCCACGAGCGTTCCTGAGCGTTGTCATAACTGGCGTTGTAGCTGTCGTTGGCCAGAGTCCCGCCACTGGTGCCGTTGACGCGCATCCAGGCGCTGTCGCCGGTGAGTTTCTGCAGGCCGAGGTAGAACGTGTTGCCGCCGTACTTGGCCGAAAACATGCCGTACCAGGTCTTGTTGTCCAGATCGCCGGCACGCGCGCTGCCATCTTCCTTGCCATAGAAAAAACCGAGGTTGGCGCCCAGCGTCCAGTCGCCGAGCGGCTGGCTGTGCAGCACGTTGAGGTACTGCTGGCTGTAGATGTCCTTGAGCTGCGCGTTCCACAGGCCGATCTGCGTGCGCTTGTCGTTGAACAGGTATTCGCCGCCCTGGAAGTTGAAACGATCAGAGGTGAACGCGGCTTTGCCGGTCATCGACATGTCGCTCATGCTGCTGTCATCGCGCGGGCTGTTGGCGCGGAACTGGCCGCCATAGAGGGTCAGGCCAGCGATTTCCTTCGAAGTGATCTGGCCGCCACGGAAGGTCTGCGGCAGCGAACGCCCGTCGTCCGAACGCAGAATCGGCAGCACCGGCATCCACTCACCGACCTTGACTTCGGTCTGCGAAAATCTGGCCTTGAACGCGACGTTGGTGCGACCGAAGTTGTCCGCCGGGCGACCGTCATGGTCCAGCGGCAACAACTGCGTACCGCCCGTGCCCTTACCGCCATCGAGCTTGACCGAATACAGCCCGAGCACGTCCATGCCGAAACCGACGGTGCCTTGGGTGAAGCCGGATTTCGCGTCGAGGATGAAACTCTGCGTCCACTCTTCAGCCTTGCCCTGGGCCTTGGTCGGATTGGTGAAATTGCGGTTGATGTAAAAGTTGCGCAGGTTGAGGTTGACCTTGGCGCCTTCAACGAAGCCACCTTCTTCGGCGCTGGCTGGCAGGGCCAGACCGGCGATGGCCAGGGCGATCACACCGGGCAATGCGTAGGGCACAGGGAAAACTGTCATGACTGGGTCTCTCTTGTTTTTGTAAGGCGAACGGCTGCGCTGTCGCGGCGGGTGCGGCGCAGGCGGGAAGTGCAGGTTTGAGATGGAACGGTGGCGGTCAGCCGGGGGGGGCAGGGCGCTGGAGCATGTTGTCGAACCTTGTTGTTATTGGTTTTCTGAGGCGAATGGTGCGGGGCGCAATGGTGGGATTCAATTGGTCGTAGCGGGTTTTGGGCGGTTATCGAACGCTAGATGTAGCTGCGTTTTGTGGTGAAGATTGAGCCTGTACGCGAGCAGGTCGGTTAATGGGGGAGGATTGCTTGGAAAAAGCTGATGAAAACTTATCATTTTTGAATAATAAAGGAAGGTATGTCCACTGTCAGACCTGACAGTGTACTAGGTTTTGTTTTGCGGCTAGTGTTTCATTGGAAGTTTAATAAATCTCAAGTGAAAGAGGTATTTAAGATGAAGCACGAAATTGAGTTTTCTACGGCTGATATTCTGCCGGAAAGAGATTTTGTCGCCGGGACCAGTTCGGGGGATGTTGAACTCGAAGTCACAAGAGCCGGGCTTGTTTCAAGATTAAAAACTAACTGGGTTATTTTTGGTTATTCTGAGAATGACCAATATGCCAAAGGGAGTATTCGGGCGTTGTTTGGAGAGGACACAGGACAGAACGTTCCGTCGGTTTTTATCACTATGCGTGGAATTGGAGTCGGTAAGTACCCGATTCAATCCTCGGGTGAGGTTACGGCGATATATGGCTTCGGCCGTCCAACTGGTATTGGAGGAGACGCGTTTGGCGAGGGAGAGTTTGTAGTAGATGAGTTCTTTTACTCGCCGACTTCTAAGTCGATCCGAGGTTCATTTGATTTTAATTATATTGATCGTTATGGTCTTGCAGTTAATGTTAAAGGCGTGGCTTTTTGGGCGAAAAATGTTGGATGAACAAACTTTTTGAAGGTGAGTGCGTGCCGCGCGTGCTTATATTTTTGCGAAAAAACTGGCAATTAAAAAGCCCACCAATTGGTAGTCAATGGTGGGCTTTTCATTTCGAACAATGATCAGAACAACTTCATCTTCGGCGCTTCTTCTTTCAGAGCTTCGTTCTGCGCGGTCTGCGCATTCCAGGCTGATGCTCGGGAAAAACGCTGCACGGGCCGCGCCGATGTTGGCGTTGGCCGCCTTCAGGTTGTACTCGGCCTGCAGAATGTCCGGACGACGTTGCAGCAGATCCGAAGGCAGACCGGCGGGCACGTCGCTGAGCAGGTCGTCGGCCAGCGGTTTGGCCGCTTGCAGATTGGCCGGAATACCGGTGCCAAGCAGCAGGGTCAGACTGTTTTCGTCTCTTTTCGGGCTGACAGGCAGCAAGTTTCATACGGGAGCTTCGTTATGTTCAACTGTGCGATCCATATAAATAATCATGTTCTCAAGATTGGAATCTGCGAGAAATGTTTTTTTTACTAAGGGGTGGTAATCTCTGTGCGCTATTAAATCACCTTTATAATTTATCTTTGAGCAGATTACACCTGTCAGGTTTGACAGTATGCAGCTTTTCAGCTCTGTAATAGTCTGCTGATGCAGGTCTGCTTTCTTAACGTATTGGAGAGTCAAGATGAACAGCGAAATAGTAAAAGGTTTTTTTAGTCTGGAAGTTTATAAAGACGGAAGCGTTTCCTCTTTGGAAACCAACGAAGTAAACATTAGCCATAAAGAGTCCAGTGATCTTTGGTTTGTCGGCGCTCATTTCGGAGAGCCGGGTGTTAAAGGTCCGATAATTGCACTTTCTTTTATGAAGTCACATAAGGCGGGGGAGTATGAGATAGCACCGGGCCCTAGCGAAACTGTCACCAGTGCTTCTATGGGAGAAGGAACAATTGGAGGGGGCGGGTTCCACGAACAAGGAACAGGAGAGATGACGCTGAATGAGATTACCAGTGTTGAACCAAATCTTTTTTCTGTGTCGGGAAATTGCTGGTTTGAATTCAAAGAATTCGGCAGTCCTGGTAAAACCAGGGTCGTGGTTAAAGAGTTCAGCGCAAAAATCATCGAGAAGTAGTTTGATGCCAAAAGAAGCCCACCAATTGGTGGGCTTTCAGCCGATGATCAGAACAACTTCATCTTCGGCGCTTCTTCTTTCAGCGGTTCGTTCTGCGCAGTTTGCGCGTTCCAGCCACCGCCCAGTGCCTTGTACAGGTTGACCGCGCTGTTCAGCTGCGCGAGGCGGTCGGTGATCAGTGCCTGTTGCGCGCTGAACAGCTGACGCTGGGCATCGAGGAAGGTCAGGTTGCTGTCGACGCCGATGCGGTAGCGACGTTCGGCCAGGCGGTAGTAATCCTGGTTGGCCTGAACGAAGTCACGCTGCGCTTGCAACTGCTCGGTGTAGGTCTGGCGGGCAGCGAGGCCGTCGGCGACTTCCTGGAAGGCTGTTTGAATGGACTTCTCATAGTTCGCCACGCCAATGTCTTTCTGGATCTTGGCGTAGTCGAGGCTGGCGCGCAGGCTGCCGGCATTGAAGATCGGCAGGTTGATCTGCGGCTGGAACAGCCACGTCCCCGAACCGCCCTTGAACAAGCCGGACAGATCCGGGCTCAGGCTGCCCGCGTTGGCGGTCAGGCTGATGCTCGGGAAAAACGCTGCACGGGCCGCGCCGATGTTGGCGTTGGCCGCCTTCAGGTTGTACTCGGCCTGCAGAATGTCCGGACGACGTTGCAGCAGATCCGAAGGCAGACCGGCGGGCACGTCGCTGAGCAAGTCATCAGACAGCGGTTTGGCCGCTTGCAGATTGGCCGGAATACCGGTGCCAAGCAGCAGGGTCAGACTGTTTTCGTCCTGCGCGACCTGGCGGGTGTAACGCGCCAGTTGTGCCCGGGCGTTTTCCACGGAAGTGCGCGACTGCGCCAGGTCCAGCGCCGAAGCCACACCGACTTCGTTGCTGCGGCTGGTCAGCTTGTAGCTTTCTTCGAAGGCACCGAGGGTGTCCTGAGTTAGCTTGAGCAGTTCCTTGTCCGCTTGCCAGGTCAGGTAGGCATTGGCGACGTTGGCCACCAGACTGATCTGTGTGCTGCGGCGTGCTTCTTCAGTAGCGAAGTACTGTTGCAACGCTTGCTCGCTCAGGCTGCGCACCCGACCGAACAGGTCGAGTTCGTAGGCGCTGACGCCGACGGTCGCCGAGTAGGAGCTGGTGATCCCCGACTCGCCAGTCTGCGAGGCACGGGCCGGAACCCGCTGACGGCTGCCGGCGGCGTTGGCCGACACCGCCGGGAACAGATCGGCGCGCTGGATGCGGTACTGCGCTGCATAAGCGTCGATGTTCAGCGCCGCGACCCGCAGGTCGCGGTTGTTTTCCAGGGCGACCTGGATCAGCTGTTGCAGGGCAGGATCATGGAAAAACTGCTTCCAGCCCTGTTCGGCAGCGGCTTGCGCCGGAGCCTGGGCCGGCGAATATGCCGGCCCCTGCGGGTACTGGCCTGCGACCGGAGCCTCAGGCTGCTGATAGTCAGGTATCAGCGAGCAACCGCTCAGCACGAAGGCGGCGACTGCGATGGAGAGTAGCGACTTGCTCATTGGCCAGCCTCTTTAGGAGTTTCAGTAGTCTCATCCGCGTCGGTCTTTTTGCGCTGACCGATCGACGACACAGTAACGAAGAACAGTGGGACCCAGAAGATCGCCAGGATCGTGGCCGTGAGCATACCGCCAATCACGCCGGTACCGATCGCATGTTGACTGCCTGAACCGGCGCCGGTGGAGATCGCCAGCGGTACCACACCGAGGACGAAGGCCAGCGAGGTCATGATGATCGGGCGCAGACGCATGCGGCAGGCTTCGATTGCCGCTTCACGCAGGGTGCGTCCCTGTTCATGCAGTTCCTTGGCGAATTCGACGATCAGAATGGCGTTTTTAGCCGCCAGACCGATGGTCGTCAACAGGCCTACCTGGAAGTACACGTCGTTGGACAGACCGCGCAGACTGGTCGCCATCAGTGCACCGATGATCCCCAGCGGTACCACGAGCATGACCGCGATCGGAATCGACCAGCTTTCATACAGCGCCGCCAGACACAGGAACACCATCAGCAGCGACAGGGCGTACAGCGCTGGCGCTTGCGAGCCAGAAAGACGCTCCTCGTAGGACAGACCGGTCCAGGAGATACCGACACCGGACGGCAGTTTCTTGGCAATCGCTTCGACTTCGGCCATCGCTTCACCGGTGGAGTAGCCAGGCGCCGGAGCCCCGAGGACCTCGACCGCTTCCACACCGTTGTAGCGCGCCAGTTTCGGCGAACCGTAGACCCACTCGCCTTTGGCAAATGCCGAGAACGGAACCATGGTGCCTTCGGCGTTACGCACGTACCACTTCTTCAGGTCTTCCGGGCTCATGCGCGAGTCCGGCTGGCCCTGCACGTAGACTTTCTTCACCCGACCACGGTCGATGAAGTCGTTGACGTAGCTACTGCCCAGCGCGATCGACAAGGTGTTGTTGATGTCGCTGATGGTGATGCCGAGGGCACTGGCCTTCTCGTCATCGATTTCCAGCTGGAACTGCGGCTCATCGTTCAGGCCGTTCGGACGCACCTGGGTCAGCACCTTGCTTTGCGCCGCCATGCCGAGGAACTGGTTACGCGCTTCCATCAGTTTTTCGTGACCGATGCCGGCGCGGTCTTGCAGGAACACGTCGAAACCGGTGGCGTTACCCAATTCCAGAACCGCTGGCGGGGCGAAGGCGAATACCATCGCGTCGCGGAAGCTGAAGAAGTGTTGCTGGGCACGCGCAGCGAGGTTGAACACGCTGTTGTCGGCGTTACGTTCGCCCCACGGTTTGAGCATGATGAACGCCATACCCGAGCTCTGGCCACGGCCGGCGAAGTTGAAACCGGTCACGGTGAACACCGAAGCCACCGCGTCCGCTTCACCGCCGTCCTTGTTCGGACGCAGCAGGTACTCACGCATTTCATCCACCACCACCTGCGTGCGCTGGGCACTGGAACCGGCCGGGGTCTGCACCTGAGCGAACAGAACGCCCTGGTCTTCTTCCGGGAGGAACGCGGTCGGGATGCGGGTGAACAGCCAGATCATGCCCACGACGATCAGCAGATACGCCAGCAGGTACGGCGCCTTGCGGGTCAGCATGTTGCCGACGCCACGCTCGTAGCTGCGTACGCCACGGTCGAAGTTGCGGTTGAACCAGCCGAAGAAACCTTTCTTCGGGGTTCCGTGCTCGCCTTTCGGAATCGGCTTGAGCATGGTTGCGCACAGCGCCGGGGTGAAGATCAGGGCAACCAGTACCGACAGGGCCATGGCCGACACGATGGTGATCGAGAATTGCTTGTAGATCACACCGGTGGAGCCACTGAAGAACGCCATCGGCAGCAGTACCGCCGAGAGCACGAGGGCGATACCGACCAGTGCACCCTGGATCTGGCCCATGGATTTCTTCGTCGCTTCCTTCGGTGACAAGCCTTCTTCGCTCATCACCCGCTCGACGTTTTCCACCACGACGATGGCGTCGTCCACCAGCAGACCGATGGCCAGCACCATGCCGAACATGGTCAGGGTGTTGATGCTGAAGCCGGCGGCGGCGAGGATGCCGAACGTACCGAGCAGTACCACCGGCACGGTCATCGTGGTGATGACGGTGGCGCGGAAGTTCTGCAGGAACAGGAACATCACCAGGAACACCAGCGCGATCGCTTCGACCAGGGTGTGCACCACGCCTTTGATCGACTCGGTCACCACTGGGGTGGTGTCATACGGGAACACCACTTCCATGCCTTGCGGGAAGAACGGCTTGAGGCTGTCGATGGTGTTGCGCAGCGCTTTGGCGGTATCGAGGGCGTTGGCGCCGTTGGCCAGTTTCACCGCCAGACCGGACGCCGGGCTGCCGTTGAACTGGGCGCTGATCGCGTAGTTCTCACCGCCGAGGCCGACTTCAGCCACGTCTTTGAGGCGAACCTGCGAACCGTCCTTGTTGACCTTGAGGAGGATTTCCTTGAACTGCTCGGCGGTCTGCAGACGGGTCTTGCCGATGATCGTCGCGTTCAGTTGCTGGCCCTGTACGGCAGGCAACCCACCGAGCTGACCGGACGACACCTGGACGTTCTGCGCAGCAATGGCGTTTTTCACGTCGACCGGGGTCAGGTTGAAGTTGTTCAACTTGGCCGGGTCAAGCCAGATACGCATCGCGTACTGCGCACCGAAGACCTGGAAGTCACCGACACCGGCGGTCCGCGAGATCGGGTCCTGCATGTTCGACACGATGTAGTTGGACAGGTCGTCCTTGGTCATGCTGCCGTCACGCGACACCACGCCGATCACCAGCAGGAAGTTCTTCACTGCCTTGGTCACGCGGATACCCTGTTGCTGCACTTCCTGCGGCAGCAGCGGGGTGGCCAGGTTCAGCTTGTTCTGGACCTGGACCTGCGCGGTGTCGGAGTTGGTGCCTTGCTCGAAGGTCGCGGTGATGGTCATGCTGCCGTCGGAGTTACTTTCCGACGACACATAACGCAGGTTGTCGATACCGTTGAGCTGTTGCTCGATGACCTGAACCACGGTGTCCTGCACGGTTTGTGCGGACGCACCTGGGTAGGTCACCTGGATCGCAATGGCCGGTGGCGCAATGCTCGGGTATTGGTTGATCGGCAATTTCAGGATCGAAAGTGCCCCGACCAGCATGATCACCAGGGCGATTACCCAGGCGAAAATCGGACGGTCGATGAAGAATTTTGACATGGGTTACTCCCCTTTGCCGCCGGCGGCTTTGTCAGCTGCCTGTGCGGGGGCCGGGTTCTTGGTGCCGACGTTAGTCGCTTCGGTCGCTTTGACCTCGACGCCCGGTTTGACGTACTGCAGCCCTTCGGTGATCAGACGATCGCCGGCTTTCAGGCCGTCTTCGATCAGCCATTGGCTACCGACGGTGCGGCTGGCCTTGAGCTGACGCAGCTCGACTTTGTTGTCGGCGCCGACCACCAGTGCGGTCGGGGTGCCTTTGAGGTCGCGGGTCACGCCTTGCTGCGGTGCGAGAATTGCTGCGCTGTTGACGCCGGCCTGCAGCTGGGCGTGGACAAACATGCCTGGCAGCAGGGTGTGATCGGGGTTCGGGAACACCGCGCGCAGGGTCACCGAGCCAGTGGTCTGGTCAACCGAGACTTCGGAGAATTCCAGCTTGCCGTCGAGCTTGTACTGGCTGCCGTCTTCCAGGGTCAGCTTGACCGCTGCGGCGTTGTCGCCAGCCTTCTGCAGACGGCCGCTTTCCAGTTCACGGCGCAGTTCCAGCAGTTCCACCGACGACTGGGTGACGTCGACGTAGATCGGGTCGAGCTGCTGAATCACGGCCATCGCATCGGCCTGACCATTGCTGACCAGAGCGCCTTCGGTGACCGAAGAACGGCCGATACGGCCTGAGATCGGCGCGTAGACCTTGGTGTAACGCACGTTGATCTGCGCAGTCTGCAGCGACGCTTCCGATTGCAGACGGTTGGCCAGCGCGGTGTCGTATTCCTGACGGCTCACCGCTTGCTCATCAACCAGTTGCTTGTAGCGGTCGGAGATCGACTTGGTCGAACGCAGGTTGGCTTCGGCGCTTTTCAAGGTCGCTTCGTAGACCGACGGATCGATCTGATACAGCTGCTGGCCGGCTTTGACGTCGGCGCCTTCCTTGAACAGACGCTTGAGGATGATGCCGTTGACCTGCGGGCGAACTTCAGCGATGCGGAACGCACTGGTGCGACCCGGCAGCTCGGAGGTGAGGGTAAAGGCTTGTGGTTGCAGGGTGACGACGCCGACCTGAGGAGGCGGAGCGGCAGGGGCCGCTTCTTCCTTTTTACATCCGCTGAGCAGCGATGCCAGGGCGACGGCAGTGACCAGAGCGGTAACAGCTGGCTTGAATTGCATGAAGATCCTCGGGTCAGGCGCGCAAGAAGCGCACAAGAAGTGTGAAAGAGTAAAAATCGGGCACCGGGTGGATAAGTAGCTTGCTAAGTAATATACTTACGTTCATGGTTGTTTGTAAACACCTGCGCCGCGTACCCACCCTGATACAAAAGTCGTCGCAAGGTTTGAAATTGTAGGCCGGGGAGTCGATTCACGAGAGATCGCCCCCTCTTTATTCAGCGGATATTCAGCCATCCCTGAAACATCCTGTTTGAGGTTTTACTGCCATGGTCCGTCGTACCAAAGAGGAAGCTCAGGAAACCCGCAGCCAGATCCTGGAAGCGGCCGAGAAAGCCTTCTATGAAAGGGGGGTTGCCCGCACCACCCTGGCGGACATCGCGACCCTCGCCGGCGTGACGCGTGGCGCCATCTACTGGCATTTCAGCAACAAGGCTGACCTGGTCCAGGCGATGCTCGACAGCCTGCACGAACCGCTGGATGAACTGGCCAAGGCCAGCGAAAGCGAGGACGAACCTGACCCGCTGGGCTGCATGCGGCAGTTGCTGATTCATTTGTTTCATCAAGTTGCACTGGACCCGAAAACCCGGCGCATCAACGAAATTCTGTTTCATAAGTGCGAATTCACCGATGAAATGTGCGATCTGCGCCAGCAGCGCCGGACGGCCAGTCTCGATTGCAACCTGCGCATCGGCCTGACCTTGCGTAATGCAGTGAACCGCGGCCAGTTGCCGGAAGATCTCGACACTGCCCGTGCGGCGATCAGCATTCATGCCTACATCGACGGCCTGCTGTACGGCTGGCTGCTGGCTCCGGACAGCTTTGAACTGCATGCCGAGGCTGAACGCTGGGTCGACACCGGGCTGGACATGCTGCGCCTGAGCCCAAGCCTGCGCAAATGAAACAAAATGCGCAATTGTCTGGTGAGATGTCAATCAGCCCTCATGGCTGATCATCGCGGCGGAGAGTTTAAACGTAGCCAGTCGCGGATTTTGTAGGGAAATTGTGTCGCTGTTGTTAAACGGTGTTTGCTTGCGCTTGTCCTGCGCCCATAGCAAAAAGCCCCTGACTCTCACGAGTCAGGGGCTTTCTTGTTTCTGCGCTACAGCGTGATTACAAGGTCGGATAGTCGATGTAACCGACCGGACCTTTACCGTAGAACGTCTCCGGATGCGGCTCGTTCAACGGCGCATCAGCCTGCAAACGTGCCGGCAGATCCGGGTTGGCAATGAACGGCACGCCGAACGCTACGGCGTCTGCCTTACCGCTGGCCAGCCATTCGTTGGCACTTTCCTTGGTGAATTTCTCGTTGGCGATGTAGGGGCCACCGAAGGCTTCTTTCAATTGCGGGCCAAGGCTGTCGGCGCCTTCTTTTTCACGCGAGCAGATGAACGCGATGCCACGCTTGCCCAGCTCACGGGCGACGTAGGTGAAGGTTTCGGCGAGGTTGTCATCGCCCATGTCGTGGGAATCGGCACGTGGAGCCAGGTGCACACCGACGCGACCAGCGCCCCAGACTTCGATTGCGGCATCGGTCACTTCCAGCAGCAGGCGCGCACGGTTTTCCAGCGAGCCGCCGTACTGGTCAGTGCGTTGGTTGGTGCTGCTTTGCAGGAACTGGTCGAGCAGGTAACCGTTGGCGCCGTGGATTTCCACGCCGTCGAAACCGGCGGCTTTGGCGTTCTCGGCACCGGTGCGGTAGGCGTCGACGATGTCGGCGATTTCAGCGGTTTCCAGAGCGCGCGGCGTTGGGTAGTCGGCCAGTGGGCGAACCAGGCTGACGTGGCCCTTTGGCTGGATGGCGCTTGGCGCGACCGGTGCTTCACCGTTCAGGTACGAAGGGTGAGAAATGCGGCCAACGTGCCACAGTTGCAGGAAGATCTTGCCGCCAGCGCCGTGAATCGCCTTGGTTACGTTGGCCCAGCCACGCACTTGATCGTTGGACCAGATGCCCGGGGTGTCCGGGTAGCCGACGCCCATCGGCGTTACCGAAGTGGCTTCGCTGAGGATCAGGCCGGCCGAGGCGCGTTGTACGTAGTACTCGGCCATCAGCGCGTTCGGCACACGGCCTTCGTCGGCGCGGCAGCGAGTCAGCGGAGCCATGATGATTCGGTTGTTCAGCTCGATGTCGCCGAGTTTGATCGGGTCGAAAATAGTCGCCATGTCTAAAAGCCTCTCTTTAATTAAGGAAGTTGATCAGTTGGAAGCAGGCGCCAGCTCGGCATTGCCGTTCTGGCGGAAAGTAATCAGGGTCACCAGCAGGGCGAGCACAGCCAGCGCGGCGGCGGCCAGAGGCACGCTGGTCAGGCCGTAGCCGTGGGCGATGACGCTGCCGCCGACCCAGGCGCCGAGGGCGTTGCCAACGTTGAAGGCGCCGATGTTCAGGGTCGATACCAGGTTCGGTGCAGCCTTGCCGAAGGTCACCACGTTGACCTGCAGCGCCGGCACAGCGGCGAAACACGCGGTGGCCCAGAGGAACAGGGTGATTTCAGTCGGGATCAGCGCAACGCTGGTCCAGCTCAACACCGTGGACACCACCGCCATGGCGATGAACACGCCAATCAGCGTGGCGGCCATGCCTTTGTCGGCGAGTTTGCCGCCGATGATGTTGCCGACGGTCAGACCGAGGCCGATGAGCATCAGCGTCCAGGTCACGCCACGCGGCGACACGCCGGTGATTTCACCGAGCAGCGGCGCAACATAGGTGAACAGGGTGAACACCGACGCGGCGAACAGCGCGGTCATGCTCAGCGACAGCCAGATGCCGGCACCTTTTAGGGCGGCCAGTTCGGCGCGCATGTCGAGTTTCTCTTCGTCACGCTTGGCCGGCAGGAAGCGGATCAGGCCGATCAGCGCAATCACACCAATTACGGTCACCGCCCAGAAGGTCGAACGCCAGCCGGCTTCCTGACCCAATGCGGTGCCCAGCGGCACGCCCAGAACGTTGGCCAGAGTCAGACCGGTGAACATCAAGGCGACCGCCGAGGCACGTTTGTTTGGCGCGACCAGATTGGCCGCCACCACCGAACCGATGCCGAAGAACGCACCGTGACACAGTGCGGTGACCACCCGGGCAAACATCAGCACGTTGTAGTCGCTGGCGATGGCGCAGAGCAGGTTGCCGACAATGAAGATGCCCATCAACGCCACCAGCGCTGCCTTGCGCGGCAACCTGGCGGTGGCCAGCGCCATGAACGGTGCACCGATGGCCACGCCCAGGGCGTAACCGGTGACCAGCCAGCCGGCGCCGGGAATCGACACACCGAGATCCGCCGCCACGTCGGGCAGCAGGCCCATGATGACGAATTCGGTGGTGCCGATGGCGAAGGCGCTCAGGGCGAGGATGAGAAGCGAAAGGGGCATGCAGGTTTCCTTGTCGGCTGGCTGACGTTAAGGGTCAGAGCTCTTTACTGAGGGTGCTGAGAAACGCCTGGATGACGTCCTCGTTACGTTTGAAAAAATGCCACTGCCCGGCCTTCTGGCTGCTGATCAGCCCGGCCCGTTGCAACGTCGCCAGGTGCGCCGACACGGTCGATTGCGACAGGCCGCAACGCTGATCGATCTGCCCGGCGCAAATACCGTATTCGTGGTTGTGCAACTGCTCGGGGAATTCGCCTTTCGGGTCTTTCAGCCAGTTGAGGATGTCTCGCCGTACTGGGTGCGCCAGGGCTTTTATTATTTCGTCGAGGTCGAGGTTCATGGCTTGGGCTCGTGGGGGCAGTGGCGATATATCGCGATGGAGCGAACTTTAAATCGTTGGATCGCGATATACCAATATGAATTCGGTCTGACGAGCGCATAAATCGCTATATCGGGTTATAACGATATGAGCGTGATGGATCAGTCGCCGCAGTGCTAAGCTGCGCCCATGAACTATCTCGCGCATTTGCATCTCGGCGGCCAGCGCCCCGGTCAGTTACTCGGCAGCCTGTATGGCGACTTCGTCAAAGGTCGGCTGCAAGGCCAGTTCGACCCGGAAGTGGAGGCGGCGATTACGCTGCATCGGCGGATCGACGCCTTCACCGATCGCCATCCACTGGTCGACATTGCTTTGGGGCGCTTCAGCGAAACGCGGCGACGGTATGCCGGAATCGTCCTCGATGTGTTTTTCGATCACTGCCTGGCGCGGGACTGGACGCTGTACGCCGACCGACCGCTGGAGCAGTTCACCGCAGACGTCTATCAGGTGCTGTCCCGCGAACGGCAATTGCCGGAACGGCTGGCGAAGATCGCCCCGCACATGGTCGCCAACGACTGGCTGGGCTCGTATCGCGAGTTTGAGGTGCTGGAGCAGGTGTTGCGCGGGATCTCACGACGGCTGACCAGGCCTGAGGAATTGGCGGGAGCGATGCGGGAGTTGCGACGCTTGTATGAACCGTTGAGTGAAGACTTCAGCCTGTTCTACCCGCAATTGCAGGATTTTGCCCAAAACTCCGAACCCCTGAAGATCTGAATGTGGGAGCGAGCCTGCTCGCGAATGCGGTGTATCAGCCAATATAGATGCTGAATGACATGCCGCCTTCGCGAGCAGGCTCGCTCCCACAGGGGATCTGTATTGGTTCAGGCGGCTATCAGGTTGCCTGTGCGGCGCGGTTCTGCAGGTTTTGCGACCTCGCCAAACAACACCTTCTGCACCGCCTGCTGCGCTTCGAACGCCAGCGCCGCGCGCTCGCGGCCCTGACAGGCGATCGGCTTGAGCAGATGCACTTCGACGTCGCCGCAGTCATGGCTGAACAGGCGCATCAGGTGCGAGAGCAAATCATCGTCGCCAATGAACGGTGCGAGCGTGTCGATTTCGCCGTCACGCAGATAACGGATCGCCACCGGTTGCAGCATCACCTCGGAATCGATCGCCGCCGACAGCAGCCGACCATGGAAGGTGCGCAGCGAACGGCCATCGGTGGTGGTGCCTTCGGGGAACATCAATAGCGCATGTTCGGTTTGCAGATGGCGGGTCATCTGTTTGCGGATCAACTGGCTGTCGCCCGACCCACGGCGGATGAACAGGCTGCCGGCCTTGGCTGCGAGCCAGCCGGCCACCGGCCAGGTGCGCACTTCGGCCTTGGACAGAAACGACAGCGGCGTGAGCATGCCCAGCAACGGAATATCGGTCCACGACACGTGATTGCTGACCCACAGCATCGGCTGTTTCGGCAGCTCGCCATGGACGCTCACGCGAAAGGGCAGGGCATTGCTCAGCCGCGCCATGAAAAAACGCGACCAGCGCTGCCGCCGCTCCATCGAGTGGGCCAGACCGAGGCGTTCGAACACGCCGAAGACGCTGGCCATGGTCAGCCCGAGCGTCACCACCAGCAGCACTCGCGCGATTCGCGCGTACACCCGCAACCGGCTCATTACACGGCCGCCTTGAAGTGCTTGGCGTAGCGCGGGCAGAGTTCGTCGCGCTTGAGCAGGATGAACACGTCGGCGACCTGGAAGTCTTCGTCCCAGCACGGCTCGCCGCAGATCTTCGCACCGAGGCGCATGTAGGCCTTGAGCAGCGGTGGCATTTCGGCGATGACGTTGGACGGGATATCCAGCGTCGGCAACGGGTTTTTCGGCTCGGCGCGCAAGTGTTCGGTGCACAGATAACGTTCGCGCAAACGCTGCATGATCGCGTGGGCCTGAATGCCGCCGTCCTGCATCGGGATGCTCGCGCAGCCCATCAGGTAGCTGTAGCCGCCCTGATTGAGCACTTCGGCCAATTCGCCCCAGAGCACGGCGATGGTGCCGCCGTTGCGGTACGCCGGATCGACGCAGGTGCGGCCGATTTCCAGGATCGGGCCTTGCAGATGCGCCAAACCATGCAAGCTGAATTCTTCTTCGCTGTAGAACTTGCCGAGGCTGCTGGCAGCGGTGTGATCGAGCAGACGCGTGGTGGCGACCAGACGCCCGGTGTTCAGATCACGCACGCCGATGTGGCTGCAGTGAACATCATAATCATCCATGTCCAGACCCAGTTCGGCGCCTTTGAGTTTGGCGTTGAATTCGCCGCTGAAGACGGCGAAGCGCAGGGCCTGGGCTTGCTGCAAGGCTTCGGCGCCGATCAGGCGTTCGGCTTGCAGGCGGCGTTCATTGCCGGTGTCGCTGATGCGGGCGATTTGCGTCATGTGAATCTCCGTACGGGCCTTTAACCCGTCGTGGGTTGCAGCCGATCGACTTTCTTTATGCAGCCGTGTTGTGCAAAGTCAGGCTATGTAGCCCCGGTGTCATCGCCATGAACGTTCGGTGATGCTTATATGACAGCCCACAAGGAGGCGCCCATGCCCTGGCCAGATCTGCTGCACCACCGTGAACGCCTGCCCGCCGTTGCCGATTTGGCCGAGGGCTTTGCGACGCTGTTGCAGACGCTGGGCAACGTCACGCCGTTCGAATTGGCGGTGGCCGGCGGGCGGCGGATGGCGACGCCGGGGCTGGCGTTTCTGGTCGGTTATCAGGCGGCGCTGCGCATGTTGTGGCCGAGCGCGCCGCTGAGCCTCGGCGCCTTATGCGCGACGGAACAGCGCAGCCTGCGCCCGGCCGACATGCAAACGCGGCTGAAAGATTTGCGCCTGAGCGGACGCAAGGATTTCGTCACCGCAGGCGACGCGGCGGATTGGCTGCTGGTGGCTGCGCGCAGTGAAGAGCCCGGCGCAACACCGCGCCTGAGTCTGGCGGTGGTTTATCCCGGCGAGCCCGGGGTGAAGGTGGAAAAGCTGCCGGCGTTGCCGCTGATGCCGGACATTAGCCACGGCCGCCTGCACCTTGACGGCGCCCTGTGCGAACTGCTCGCCGGCGACGGCTGGGACGCCTATGTCAAACCGTTTCGCAGTCTTGAGGATGTCTACGTGCTCAGCGCCATGACCGCGTGGTTGTACGGCGTCGGCCAGGAAAGCGACTGGCCGCAGACCTTGCAATTGCGTTTGCTGGCGCTGTTGGCCGGGTGTGCCGAGGCCAGCCGGCAAGCGCCGAACAATCCGGCGGGGCATGTAGTGCTGGGCGGGTTGTTTGCGCAATTTGAAGCGCTGGCGCGGGAGGTTGATGAGGCGCTGGGCAATGGCCCGGCGGAGTGGGCGCAGATGTGGCAGCGGGACAAGGGCGTGATGCAGTTGGCTGCGGGGGCGAGGGCCAAGCGGTTGGCCAAGGCTTTGGCGACGACCTGAGCGGCCCCTTCGCGAGCAGGCTCGCTCCCACAGGGACGGTATTCTTCAATTGAAATGCGATCAAACTGTGGGAGCGAGCCTGCTCGCGAAGGCGGCCTCAAAATCACCATACATCTGTCATAAACCCCGACTAGTCTCGACAGGTTCATTCCCAGAGCGCCCACCATGTTCAAAGGCCTGTCCCTGTTCCTGCTGCTGATCAGCCTCACCGTCCGCGCCGAACAATGGCCCGGCGAGCAATGGCCCATCGCCCCGCAGATCACCGGCCCGGCTGTCGAAGCACTGGAAAACTACGCCTTCGCGCCCCGCAACGACACGAACCGCGAAGGCATCCGCACCGACGCGTTGCTGATCATCCGCGACGGCCAGATTGTCTACGAACGCTACGCCGCTCCGACCACTGCACAGACTCCGCACCTGACCTGGTCGATCAGCAAAAGTCTGCTGGCCACGCTCCTCGGCGTGGCCTACGGCGAAGGCCGGTTCAAACTCGACGATCCGGCGCTGAAGTTCTACCCGGCGCTGGACAAACACCCGGCGATCACCCTCGGCCATCTGCTCAACTGGGCCTCCGGTCTCGATTGGCAGGAGGACTACGAATACGCGCCGCTGAAATCTTCGGTGGTGGCGATGCTCTACACGCGGGGCCATCGCGACATGGCCGCGTTCACTGCAGACCACGACGCCTACGCCGCAGCGGGTCAGGCATTCCGCTATTCCAGCGGTGACAGCAATCTGCTCGCCGCCGCCCTGAAAACCATGGTCGGTGCAGAGCGTTATGCCGATTATCCGTGGACAGCATTGTTCGAGCCGTTGGGCATTCGCCACGCCGTGTGGGAAAGCGATGCCAGCGGCACTTTCGTCGCCTCGTCCTATGCCTATCTCTCTGCGCGAGATCTGGCGCGGGTCGGTCTGCTGATGGCGCGCGGCGGGCGCTGGAACGATCGACAGTTGCTGCCCGAGGACTGGCTCGCGTTCAACCTCACACCGTTTGCCGGCTACAAGGCGCAGCAGGACGAAGCTGTACCCGGCGGCCATTGGTGGCTCAATCGCCCTGTCGATGGCGCACCATCACCTTGGCCCGACGCCCCACCCGACACCTTTGCCGCCCTCGGCCACTGGGGCCAGGCGCTGTATGTGATGCCCAGCGAGAAACTGGTGATCGTGCGTTACGCCGATGATCGCGATGGCAGCTATAAGCACAACGAATTGCTCAAGCGCGTGTTGCAGGCGGTGCGGCCATGAGGCGGTTTGTATTGTTGCTGTTGGCCGTGCTGCTCGGTTGGGGTTGGTATGAACGGGAAAACCTCTGGGCTTTCCCGGACATCATCAGCGCCTACACCGCCAAGGAATATTGCTCGTGTAGTTATGTGATGAACAACGACGCCGGGTATTGCCGTGGCTATGTGAAACAATGGCTGCCAACCAGCGGTTTTACCGATGATCCATCGAGCAAAACCATCACCGTCAGCGGCATGGGCCGCAGAAACAGCGCGCAGTGGCTGAGCGAACGCCAGGGCTGTCGCTTACAGCCTTGAAAGATCGCAGCCTTCGGCAGCTCCTACTTTGGAATGCGTTCCCCTGTAGGAGCTGCCGAAGGCTGCGATCTTTTGATCTTGATGTTGCAATAAACCCAAGGGCGGTTAAGGTTCGTGCAGGTTTATCGCCCCCACGAGTGTTCAATGTTCAACCGCTCCCTCTATACAACCTTCGCCAGTCTGCTGTTGACCGCCGCTGCACTGCCGGCCCAGGCCAATTGGTATCTGGACGGCGAGTCGTCGCGGCTATCGTTTGTCAGCACCAAAAATGCCAGCGTTTCGGAAGTGCAGCGCTTTCTGGTACTGCACGGCAAAGTCGATCCCAACGGTCGCGCCGAAGTTGAAGTCGAGCTCGAATCGATCAGCAGCGGCATTCCGCTGCGTGATGAGCGCATGCGCAAGGAGCTGTTCCAGATCGAGCAATTCCCTGCAGCGACCATCACCACCCAGATCGACTTGCGCCCGATCAACGATCTGGCGCCCGGCGCGCAGTTGGAATTGCGCCTGCCGCTGACCGTCAGCCTGCACGGCAAGCAGCACGAATACCCGGCCGAGTTGCTCGCCACGCGTCTGGATGATCGGCGCTTTCAAGTCGTCACGCTGGAACCGCTGGTGATCAATGCCGAGGATTTCGATCTGGCGCCGGGTCTGGAAAGCCTGCGCAAACTCGCCGATCTGTCGGCGATCAGTCTGTCGGTGCCGGTGGGTGCGGTGCTGATTTTCACGGCGCGCTGACATGCGCGGTGCGGTGTTCCCCTGGCGTGACGGCAACCGTTTCGAACTGTTGATCGACGGCCCGCAGTTCTTTCCGCGCATGCTCGAGCACATTGCCGGGGCAAAAGAGCAAATCGAACTGGAGCTGTATCTGGTCGAGGCCGGCGCCTGCGCCGAAGCCATCGTCCAGGCGCTGGTCGCGGCAGCCGAGCGCGGCGTGCGCGTGCGTTGCCTGTTCGATGATTACGGCAGCCTCGCGTTCACGCTGCATCTGCGCCAGCGCCTGACGCAGGCCGGGGTCGAGCTGCGTTTCTACAATCGCCTGAGCTGGCGGCGCTGGGTCGGCAACTTCTATCGCGACCACCGTAAATTGCTGCTGGTCGACCAATGCCTGGCAGTGGTCGGCGGCACCGGCGTGACCGATGAATTCTGGACGCCGGGCCATGATGTCAGCGAGTGGCACGAGGTGATGGTCGAGATCAGCGGCCCATTGGTGATCGATTGGCAATTGCTGTTTGATCGCCAGTGGATCGCCAACCGTTACCGCCGCGCCTGGCGCCCGGCCGCGCATTTCGGTTTGCCGCGTCTGCCCCGCGTACCAGACAAGGGCGAGGGCATGGGCCGCGTGGCTTACGCCGACGCCCGCCAGCACCGTGACATTCTGCAGTCACTGTTCCGCGCCTTGAGCAGCGGCCAGCAACGCATCTGGATGGCCACGCCGTACTTTCTGCCCACCTGGCAAATCCGCCGCTCGCTGCGCAAAGCCGCCGCACGCGGGGTCGATGTGCGGCTGCTGCTGACCGGGCCGCGCACCGATCACCCGTCAGTGCGCTACGCCGGGCATCGCTACTACCCGCGCCTGCTCAAGGCCGGCGTGCAGATCTTCGAATACCAGCCGTGCTTCCTGCACCTGAAAATGGTTCTGGTCGACGAATGGGTAAGCATCGGTTCGTGCAACTTCGATCACTGGAATCTGCGTTTCAATCTGGAGGCGAATCTGGAAGCGCTGGACCCGACGTTGACGGCAGCGGTGGAGGCGAGTTTTGTGAAGGATTTCGGCTTGAGTCAACTGGTGAGTCTGGAGGAATGGCAGCGCCGGCCTTTGTGGCGGCGGGTCAAGCAGCGGGTGTGGGGCTGGGTGGACCGGTTGGTGGTGAATATTCTCGATCGACGCGGATAACCACGATTTTGAATACACCCTGAATCCAATGTGGGAGCGAGCCTGCTCGCGAAAGCGGTGTGTCATTCAGCAATTTTTTGTCTGAATGATCGCTTTCGCGAGCAGGCTCGCTCCCACAGTGTTTTGCAGTGTTGCTGCTGTTACAGCAGTTCAAAGCTCTGCTGCGTCACCGCCTGCGAATCCAGGCCGATCTGCACGTTGAATTTGCCGGGCTCGGCTGCGTATTTGAGCTGGGCGTTGTAGAACTTCAGGTCTTCCTCGGTGATGGTGAAGTGCACGACTTTCTGTTCGCCGGCCTTGAGCATGATCTTCTGGAAGTTCTTCAGCTCTTTCACCGGGCGGATCATCGAACCGGTGACGTCCTGGATGTACAACTGCACCACGGTTTCGCCGTCACGCTTGCCGGTGTTCTTGACCATGACACTGGCGTCGAGCTTGCCGCTGGCGTTCAGGGTGGTCGATGACAGCGCCATATCGCTCAGGGCGAAGGTGGTGTAGCTCAGGCCATAACCGAACGGAAACAGCGGGCCGGTGGTGTCATCGAAATACTGCGAGGTGTAGTTGCCCGGTTTGCCCGGCGTGAACGGCCGGCCAATGCTCAGGTGGTTGTAGTACGTCGGGATCTGGCCCACGGAACGCGGGAAGGTCACCGGCAGTTTGCCCGACGGGTTGTAGTCGCCGAACAGCACGTCGGCAATGGCGTTGCCGCCCTCGGTGCCGCTGAACCAGGTTTCCAGAATCGCGTCAGCCGACTGGTTCTCTTCAAGGATGGTCAGCGGACGGCCGTTCATCAACACCAGTACCAGCGGTTTGCCGGTGGCTTTCAACGCGCGGATCAGCTCGCGCTGGGTTTCCGGGATGTTCAGGTCAGTGCGGCTAGAGGATTCGTGGGACATGCCACGGGACTCGCCGACAGCCGCGACGATCACATCTGCATCCTTCGCCGCTTTCACCGCTTCGTCGATCAGCACGCTGGCCGGGCGCGGGTCATCGACCACTTCCGGGGCATCGAAGTTGAGGAAGTTCAGGTAGTCGAGGACCTTCTTGTCGCCCGTAATGTTGGCGCCACGGGCGTAGATCAGGTTGGCCTTGTCGCCGATTACCGAACTCATGCCGTCGAACAGGGTGACCGATTGTGCCGGGCGCCCGGCGGCGGCCCAACTGCCCATCATGTCGATCGGCGCCTTGGCCAGCGGGCCGACCAGCGCAATTTTCGCGTCTTTGTTCAGCGGCAGGGTTTCGTCGTGGTTCTTCAGCAGCACCAGACTGCGCCGCGCCACTTCGCGGGCCTCGGCACGGTGCAGGCGGCTCTCGGCGTAGGTGTCGGCCGGGTCATCCTCGGCCTTGCCGATGCGCAGGTACGGGTCCTTGAACAGGCCCATGTCGTACTTGGCTGCGAGCACTTCGCGCACGGCGTTATCGATGTCTTTCTGCTCGATCTCGCCGGACTTGAGCAGCCCCGGCAGCTCTTTGCCGTAGAGGGTGTCGTTCATGCTCATGTCGATGCCGGCCTTGATCGCCAGCTTCGCCGCTTCGCGACCGTCGCGGGCGACGCCGTGCTTGATCAGTTCGAAAATCGCGCCGTGATCGCTGACTGCCAGGCCTTTGAAGCCCCAGTCCTTGCGCAGCAGATCATTCATCAACCAGGTGTTGGCCGTGGCCGGAATGCCGTTGATCGAGTTCAACGCCACCATCACACCGCCAGCGCCGGCATCGATCGCGGCGCGGTAGGGCGGCAGGTAATCCTGGTACATCTTCACCGGGCTCATGTCGACGGTGTTGTAGTCGCGACCGCCCTCGACCGCACCGTACAGGGCGAAGTGCTTGACGCTGGCCATGATGCTGTCGGCGGCGCTCGGAGTCTCGCCCTGATAGGCCTTGACCATGACTTTGGCGATGCGCGAGGTCAGGTAGGTATCTTCACCGAAGCCTTCGGAGCTACGGCCCCAGCGTGGATCGCGGGAGATATCCACCATTGGCGCGAAGGTGATGTCGAGGCTGTCGGCAGCGGCTTCTTTAGCCGCAACGCGCCCGGACTGGCCGATGGCGTCCATGTCCCAGCTCGACGCGAGGGCCAGCGGAATCGGGAAAATCGTACGGTGACCGTGGATCACGTCGTACGCGAAAAACATCGGAATCTTCAGGCGACTGCGCATGGCCGCGTCCTGCATCGGACGGTTTTCCGCGCGGGTGATCGAGTTGAACGTGCCGCCGATGTTGCCGCCGGCGATTTCCTTGCGGATCAGCTCGCGGGGCATTTCCGGGCCGATGCTGATCAGGCGCAACTGGCCGATCTTCTCGTCGAGGGTCATTTGTTTCATCAGGTTGCTGATGAAAGCGTCCTTGTTCTCCAGAGGTACTGGGGTCGTGGCGGCCAGTACCTGATGACTGGCCAGGCTGACGAACAGACCCAGCAAACACAGCTTCTTCATGAATTTTTTCTCAAGGGCCCAAACGGTGATGCAACACCGGCCAGCCAAAATGTAGGGAGCGACTATTGTTGTTCGGGTGCCGGCGCAAAACCTGAGCCGGAAAACCGCAGCCGACATCGGCAACGTGAACGCGAAGGGCACTTTTTAGCCGATTAACCCGTCGCATGCCAGTGGCGGCGCCGATTATGCCCCAACCGCTGGCCGGGAATGCCCAGCGCTCGGTTTTTAAATCAAATGTGTCATGGAGCATCACTGTAATGAATATCAGCTCAACCTCCCGTTCACGGCTACAGATCGCCACGTTGCTGGTGTTCGCCACGCTGTTGACCGCGTGCGGCATCAACAATATCCCGACCCTCGACGAACAGGCCAAAGCCGCCTGGGGCCAGGTGCAGAACCAGTACCAGCGCCGTGCTGACCTGATCCCCAATCTGGTGGAAACAGTGAAGGGCTACGCGGCCCACGAACAGGAAACCCTGACCGCAGTGATTGAGGCGCGAGCCAAGGCGACCTCGATTCAGGTCGATGCCAGCACCCTCGACAATCCCGAGAAGCTCAAGCAGTTCCAGCAGGCGCAGGATCAACTGACCGGCGCGTTGAGCCGTTTGATGGTGGTCTCCGAGCGCTACCCGGATCTGAAGGCCAACCAGAACTTCCTCGCTCTGCAATCGCAACTCGAAGGCACGGAAAACCGCATTGCCGTGGCCCGTCGCGATTTCATTCTGGCGGTGCAAAAGTACAACACCGAGATCCGTACCTTCCCCGGTCGCCTGTGGCACAGCGTGATGTACAGCGATCTGCCGATGCGCGAGACCTTCGAAGCCACCACGCCCGGCGCGGAAAAAGCCCCGGAAGTGAAATTCTGACTCGAGGTCGTCCATGCGTGTGTTGAAACTGGGCCTGGTGCTGATGCTGTGGCTGTTCGCCGTCAGCGCCCGGGCCGAACTGTCGTTTCCGCCGCTGAGCGGGCGCGTGGTCGATCAGGCGCAGATGCTCGAGCCATCGATTCGCGCGCAACTGAGCCAGCAATTGCAGGCCCACGAACAGGCCACCGGCGAGCAGTTGGTGGTGGTCACGCTGCCGGATCTGCAGGGCACCACCATCGAGGATTTCGGCGTTCAGCTCGGTCGGCACTGGGGCATCGGTCAGAAGGACAAGAACAACGGCGCCTTGCTGATCGTCGCCCGTGACGAGCGCAAACTGCGCATTGAGGTCGGCTATGGCCTGGAAGATCGCCTGACCGATGCGCAGTCGTCGGTGATCATTCATCAGGTCATTACGCCGGCGTTCAAGGCCGGCAACTTCAGCAAAGGCATCAGCGACGGCGTCGCGGCGATGCTGGTAGTGCTCGGTGGCAATCCGCTGGACGAACCGTCCACCGTGTACGAATCCAGCGGCGACCCGGCGGATGATTTCATCTCGCGGCACCCGGCGCTGTTCATGTTTCTGGTGATGTTGTTCATCCTGACGGTGTTTGTCTGCCAGATGCTCGGTATCCTGCCTGCCGGCCGGGGCGGCTCCGGAGGAGGGGGCGGCTTTGGCGGTGGCGGCGGATTCGGCGGCGGTGGCGGTGGCGGCTTCAGCGGTGGCGGGGGCAGTTTCGGCGGCGGCGGTTCGTCCGGCGGCTGGTGAGATCAAAAGAATAATGAGCAGGCACTTTTCGACATGGCATTACTGACTGAACACGAACAACGCAAAGTCGCCGAGGCCATCGCCCGGGTCGAACGCGACACCGACGCCGAACTGGTCACGGTGCTCGCTGCCCGCGCCGACGATTACGCGTACATCCCGCTGCTCTGGGCCAGCCTGCTGGCGCTGGTGTTACCGGGCATCGTCCACTACCTCACCGGCTGGCTGACGCTGCGCAGCCTGCTGCTGGTGCAATGGGGCATGTTCATCGTCCTGTGTCTGCTGTTTCGTCTGCCGAAAATCACCACGCATCTGGTCCCGCGCCGCGTGCGCCACTGGCGCGCCTCCAACCTGGCGCGGCGGCAGTTTCTCGAACAGAACCTGCACCACACCGTGGGCAGCACCGGCATGCTGATTTTTGTCTGCGAGGCTGAGCGCTATGTGGAGATTCTTGTGGACGAGGGGATTTCCAAACGGCTGGACAACAGCAACTGGGACGCGATTGTCGCGGCGTTTACCGAACAGGTCCGCGAAGGCCGCACGCTTGAAGGGTTTGTCACGTGCGTGGAGGCGTGTGGTGAGTTGTTGAAGGTGCATGTGCCGGTGACGCAGGTGAGGAACGAGTTGCCGAATCGGTTGGTGGTGTTGGGGTAGATCTAAAGCTCGCAGCCTTCGGCAGCTCCTACAGGAGAATGCATTCCAATTGTAGGAGCTGCCGAAGGCTGCGATCTTTTGATTTTCGCCGTTCGGTAAATAAGCACGTGTCCCCAAACCCCATCCCCCCTAAAATACCCGCCATTCCCGATTCCGCCCGTCCGAGGCCGCTTGTCCATGTCCGTTTCCGCTTCTTCCGCGCCGTCCGCCAAACCGGCCGCCGATCACCACGCCCAGTTCATCGAGCTGCTGCAAACCAGCCTCGACGACAGCGGTTTCATCAAACTGGTGCTGGCCAAGTACGTCGGTGAAGAGGCGGATCTGCAAAGGGTCATCATCAAACCGGTGACGGTCAAGGCGCAGCCGTGCCTGTCCTTCGTTTATCGCTACAAGACCCGCGACATCACCAAGAACCTGCCGCTTGACGAGGGCGTGGCGCTGATCGGCGGTCTGCTGCCGACCTCGTTCAAAAATGCACATTTACTGGCGCTGACTGACGAAGCTCAGCTGGAATACAGCAAAAAGGGCAAGAGTTCGCTGTTCAAGAGCAAGCCTCAGCAATTGCGCGAAGCGCCGTCTGCCGAGCATAACCGCGAGAAAAACCGTTTCCTGGAGTTGAGCCGCCCGTTCCTCAAAGACCTCGGCGTGACCAATGCGCAACACGAGCTGATCCCGGCGATGTCGCGCAAGTGGAAGCAGATCAACAAGTTCATCGAAGTGTTCAGCCATGCCCTGACGTCGTCGCCGCTGGCGCTGGACAAACCGGTGCGGGTCGCCGATTTCGGTTCGGGCAAGGGCTACCTGACGTTCGCCATTCACGACTACCTGCGCAACACGCTGAAGGCCGAGGGCGAAGTCACCGGCGTCGAGCTGCGCGAAGAAATGGTCAGCCTGTGCAACGCCGCTGCGACGAAGCTCGAGCATCCGGGGCTGGTGTTCAAGTGCGGTGACGTGCGCACAGTGGCGCCGAGCGAACTGGACGTGATGATCGCCCTGCATGCCTGTGACATCGCCACCGATTACGCGATCCACACCGGCATCCGCTCGGGTGCGTCGATCATCATGTGCTCGCCGTGCTGCCACAAACAGATCCGCCTGCAGATCCAGAGCCCGGCGCTGCTCAAGCCGATGCTGCAATATGGCTTGCACCTTGGCCAGCAGGCGGAAATGGTCACCGACAGCTTGCGTGCACTGTTCCTCGAAGCCTGTGGTTACGAGACCAAGGTCTTCGAGTTCATCTCGCTGGAACACACCAACAAGAACAAGATGATTCTCGCGGTGAAACGCGCCGAGCCGGTTAACCCAGCGCAATTGTTGACGAAGATCGCAGAGCTCAAGGCCTTCTACCACATCAGCGAACATTGCCTGGAAACCCTGCTGCGCGCCGACGGTTTCCTCGCCTGATAGCCAGAAATACACCCCTGTAGGAGCTGCCGAAGGCTGCGATCTTTTGATCCTGGTTATTTAAATGCAAGATCAAAAGATCGCAGCCTTCGGCGGCTCCTACATTTATCGCGATCGAGCGTAGTAAGCCTGGAATTACCGCAACCCTTGGATACGGTCTACCTTGAATACTCCCAGACCTTTCCCCGAGGAGTTTTCCCATGGCCGCGAAAAAAATCCTGATGCTGGTCGGCGATTACGTCGAAGACTACGAAGTGATGGTGCCGTTCCAGGCCCTGCAGATGGTCGGCCACACGGTTCACGCCGTGTGCCCGGACAAGTCCGCCGGCAGCACCGTGCGCACGGCGATTCATGATTTCGAAGGCGATCAGACCTACAGCGAAAAACCCGGTCATTTGTTCGCGCTCAATTTCGACTTCGCCAAGGCCAGTGAAGCCGATTACGACGCGCTGCTGATCCCCGGCGGTCGTGCTCCGGAATACCTGCGGCTGAACGAAAAAGTCCTCGAACTGGTGCGCGCGTTCGACAACGCCGGCAAGCCCATCGCAGCGGTCTGCCATGGCGCGCAACTGCTCGCGGCGGCGGGTGTGCTCGAGGGGCGCGAGTGCAGCGCGTATCCGGCCTGCGCTCCGGAAGTTCGTTTGGCGGGCGGCACCTACATCGACATTCCGGTGACCGACGGCCATGTTCAGGGCAATCTGGCCAGCGCTCCGGCCTGGCCGGCGCATCCGAAATGGCTGGCCGGGTTCCTCGGTCTGCTCGGTACGAAAATCACTTTGTAGTCGGGGCAGGCGACAGACCGGGGGTGCTGGTCTTTACTCTGAAGCGCGAAATCTCTCAATCGCCCCCAGGAGAAACAGACATGTCCGGATGGTACGAAGTGAGCAAAAGCAGCAACGGCCAATTCAGGTTCGTGCTGAAAGCGGCTAACGCCGAAACGATTCTGACCAGCGAGCTCTACAGCACCCGCGCCGGCGCCGACGGCGGCATCGCTTCGGTGCAGGCCAACAGCCCGCTGGACGAGCGCTACGAGAAAAAATCGACCAAGGATGGCCATCCCTACTTCAATCTCAAGGCGGCCAATCACCAGGTCATCGGCAGCAGCGAGTCGTACTCATCGGATGGCGCGTGTGACAAGGGCATCGCCAGCGTCAAGGCCAACGGCCCAACGAAAACCATCAAGGACAAGACCCTGCCTGTCCTCTGAGCTCAGGGCATGAGCCTTTGAAATCAAAAGATCGCAGCCTTCGGCAGCTCCTACACCTGGAATGCATCTCCATGTAGGAGCTGCCGAAGGCTGCGATCTTTTGATCTTGCTTCAAACCTCAACCGGTACCGACAATTTCGGATCACCCAGCGCATGGCTCTTGGCATCAAAGAACCGCAACTCAACCCCGGTGCCTTCAAACACCTTGGCGTAGTGACGTTTCTGATGCTGGATGAACGCGGCGCTGCGTGGGTAGATCGAGATCGCCACGCATTTCGGTCGGGCCAGGCGCAACGCGCGCACCAGGTGCGCATCCTGCTCGCCCAGCGCGTGGCCGAAGATGCACAGGCTGCCGCCATGAGCCAGTAACTGCTCGTAGCAGAACGACAGATAATCCGAGCTGCGAATGGTCTTGAGCTTGTCGGCGCTAGGCCCTTCGGTGACGAACAGCGGCACGTCGTCCAGGGTCTTGATCGTGTTGTTGATGGCGAAGCTGCCGAGCAGGGTGCCCTCGGTCGAGGTCAGTTTGCGTGCGGTGCCGTCCTGATTGCGCACCAGATGCAGACCACCGTGCAGATACAGCAGGCGCGGTTTGTCGGTGGTGCTCTGGCTCAGATCGAAACTCGCGTCCGCACCGTTGAACAGGTCGTCGATGGCCTCGCCCGGGTGTTGCAGCGCCCAGTAATTGAGCAGGTCGTAGTTGGTGGTGAACACCGTGTGATAGCGCGCCAGTTCTGCATTGAGCACCGTCAGTGTCGAAGGCTGCACCAGCCGCCACGGAATGTGCACCGCGTGCACGGTGTTGATCAGCGCTTCCTTGACCGCGTAATAGCGATTGCGCGGCGCGGCCGAACTGACCGCCAAAGCCTTGTTGACCCGGCTGGTGGTTTTCAGGGCGCCCAGCACTTGCTCGAAGCTGCGGGTTTGCAGCGCGTCGAATACCGCCAGTTCCGATGGGCTCAACGGTTTCTCTTCGACCGTACGAGCGTTTTCGAACAGCGAGTCGTAGCCGAAGTCATCCCATACCGCGCGGCTGGCGCCATTGCCCACCAGCAAACCCTGGAAATCGTTCGCGGCGCGCAAGGCGTTCCAGTCTTCGAGGGTGGCGTCGACATTGAGAAAATCGGTCATTGCGTGGGCGGTCTCAAAACAAAGGGCAGATGGACGGCGACTTTATCACGAGCGGACATTGAGCCAGATCAACATTACTCGTGACCGATCGGTCGATCCTGTGTGCACCGCCGAATCGAGGCAGTCGATCCGGCTCCAGTCAGGAGACACACGATGAGCAGCACCTTCTTTATTCCGGCGGTCAATATCATGGGCAGCGGCTGCCTCGACGAAGCCATGCTCGCCATTCGCAATTACGGTTTTCACAAGGCATTGATTGTCACCGACAGCGGGCTGGCCAAGGCTGGCGTGGCGGCGATGATCGCCGAGAAACTGGCGATGCAGGACATCGATTCGGTGATCTTCGATGGCGCCAAACCCAACCCCAGCACAGCCAATGTCGAATCAGGTCTGGGGTTGTTGAAGGAGAGCCGTTGCGATTTCATCGTGTCGCTGGGCGGCGGCTCGCCGCACGATTGCGCCAAAGGCATCGCCCTGTGCGCGACCAATGGCGGGCGGATCGGCGACTACGAGGGCGTCGACCGCTCGAGCAAGCCGCAATTGCCTCTGGTCGCGATCAATACCACCGCCGGTACTGCCAGCGAGATGACTCGCTTCTGCATCATCACCGACGAATCGCGCCATGTGAAAATGGCCATCGTCGACCGCAACGTCACGCCGCTGCTGTCGGTCAACGATCCGGAACTGATGGTCGCGATGCCCAAAGGCCTGACCGCCGCCACCGGCATGGACGCGCTGACCCACGCCATCGAAGCCTACGTCTCGACCGCCGCGAACCCGATCACCGATGCCTGCGCGTTGAAGGCGATGAGCCTGATCAGCAGCAACCTGCGTCTGGCGGTGCGCGACGGCAGCGACCTGGTGGCGCGGGAGAACATGGCTTACGCGCAGTTTCTCGCCGGCATGGCGTTCAACAACGCCTCGCTCGGATTTGTCCACGCCATGGCGCATCAACTCGGCGGCTACTACGACTTGCCTCACGGCGTCTGCAATGCCGTGCTGTTGCCGCATGTGCAGAGTTTCAATGCGCAGGTCTGTGCTGATCGACTCAGGGACGTCGCCCACGCCATGGGCGCGGATATTCGCGGCTTCAGCGCGGAAGAAGGCGCGCAAGCGGCGATCAATGCCATTCGCAGTCTGGCTAAAGATGTCGAGATTCCCGGCGGACTGCGCGAGCTGGGCGCCAGGCTCAGCGACATCCCGGTACTCGCCGCCAACGCCTTGAAGGACGCCTGCGGACTGACCAATCCACGGGCGGCGGATCAGCGCCAGATCGAGGAAATTTTCCGCAACGCGTTTTGAATGAAGGTGCGCAGGCGAGCGAAGTCGAACAAGCCTTCGCTTGCTACTGCGAGCACGGTAAAGGTGCGCACACGGCCCCAATCTGAAATCTGGCCGGCGATGTTGTGGACGGCGGATATACGGTACTGCCCGACCGCCAAGGAGTGTGCTGCCGGGGTTTGCCATTGCCGGTCACTTTCGACCGCTGCTCTGGCAATCTCCAGGCCAGTGTCCAGATCGAAAATACTGACGAAACCCTCGGCTCGTGTGACATCTCCTGAAAACATCAGAGGCGTATCGACCTGCGCGTCCTCAATCGGTTCGACAACGACCGGGACGTCGATCTCGGGCCGCAGTCGCACCTCATATCCGCGCACGTCGCTCCATTCGGACGTGATGCCTGCATACGTCTGGTGGGCGTGAATCCTGTGTTGGCCTGGGGCCTGGACGCCGTTGATGCTGAACGCCCATCGTCCGTTTGTGCTGACCTGTCCTGCACCGAGCAAATGGGTGTTTTCCGTATTCCACACTTGCACCTGAGCATTGGGTATGCCGCTGCCGAGCAACAGAGTCGCAGGTCCTGTCGCACTGGCTTCCTCGGGATAAGTGATGGTCGGGCCCGGTTGTGAAATTTGCTCGTCGCGAGTGCTCATCATGCTTCTCGTCCATGGCTGATTTGAACGCTGAGGTTGGCATGACGGGCCTGAATTCGAACCTGTAAGAACTACCAGTCATTCAGTCTTTTTTACACAGCGGATAATTTCGTTTTGTTCTAAAAGACTGTCATTTATGTCAGTTGTCCGGCGCGAATTCTTCGGGTCGAATGCTCGCAACGAGGGGATCGACGGCGATCTCTTGAGGAGAATGCGAACATGTCGGAACCCACCGCGCCATTGCCCACAGATGCGCAGTCAGCCGGGGAGCTGGATGCTCTCTTTGGTATGCGAGCGCTGAAATTTCCCGGAGCGGGCAAGACCATTGCCAAAGGCGTGGCGATCACTCCTTCGGGGCAGATCATGGTCAGCGCTACCGTCGAGCAATCGGGCCATTCGTACTACGGCCTGGCGCGGCTGGATGCCGATGGAAATCCGGATCCGGCTTTCGGCGAAGGCGGATATCTCAGCGGCCAGTTCGGCACAGGCTCGCTCACGCAAGGCGGGCAGTTGATCGTGGATGCGCCAGGGCGGATCTGGATGTGCGCCGTGATTGGCGTCGTCAAAGACAAGACGCTTGAATACCAGCAAGTCATCGCGCGGTTTTTGCCCGATGGCTCGCCGGACATCGAGTTCGGCGGCGACAGGAATGGCTACCGGATTGTGCCCATGCGTATTCCTTCCCTGTTCGGTGCCACACATGGGCGACTGCTGCTGGCGAAATCCGATCCGCAGCTTGTGCAGCCGGACAGGCTGCTGTTCATGACCGCGCAAAAGGGTAGTGGCTTGTTGACGCGGTTCAATCTCGATGGCTCGGACGATTTGTCTTTCGCCAGCGACGGTTGGCTGCCCGTGGCGCTGCCAGGGGTGGCCATTTCGCTGTCCGGGATCATCCAGCTCGACGATGGACTGATTCTGCTGCATGGCAAAACCGAAATCACCAATCAGGGATTGGTCATGGCGTTCGACCACAGCGGGAAAGTTGCAGAAGCGTTCGGCGACAAGGGGGTACTGTTATTGAATCTTCAGCGTGATGGCAAGCCGCTCGAAAGCAACGTGACCGACATCGCTGTGCAAACGGCGCAGCGCCTGCTTCTGCTCGGTTCGGCAGTCGAGTCAACGCAAGGCAGGAAACTGCAACATGCGTTCATCAGTGGGATTACCTACGCCGGCCAAATGGATGATGCGTTCAATAATCCTGTCATCACCCCGGCGGCGCATGAACTCGACCTGAGAGGTTGGCAAGCAGGGTTGGCGCTGGATGACATCGCCGGTAAACGGATCGTTGCGGTCGGACAGACCTCGGGCAGCGCACGAGGCTTGTTGACGGGAGGCTTCCTGGTCGATGGCGCAGTGGATGATTCGTTTGATGTCGAGGGCGCGAGAGACGTTTCATGGTCAGCCATCGACGCCTGCCTGCAAGGCTCTTCAGTCCTGGTATTGGGGCGCAGAGACGACAGCGCACAATTGGTCCGCTTGCTGACCGCACCTGTCACAAAACGGCGCGCCAGCATGGGCAACTGAGCAGCCAGAGGTAAAACCGGGCTATCCTGCCGGCTCGGATGAACCTTGTCTTCGAGCCCACCATGCTGCAAAAAAGCCTGATCCGCCGTCTCGACCTGATCACTCTGCAACTGTTCGTCGCCGTCCACGAGGAAGGCACGCTGACCCGTGCGGCTGCGCGCGAAGCCATCGCGGTGTCGGCGGCGAGCAAGCGCCTGATGGAATTGGAGGAGGCGCTGGGCATTGCTCTGTTCGTGCGTCAGGCCAAAGGCATGATCCTCACCCCGGCCGGTGAAACCCTGCTGCACCATGCGCGGCAGATGCTCTTCAACGTGGAAAAAATGGGCTTGGAACTCGGTGAGCACAGCCACGGTGTGCGCGGTTACGTGCGCATGCTGGCCAATCTGTCGGCGATCATTCAGTTCCTGCCCGAAGACTTGCGCGACTTCTCCGCGCAGCATCCGCAGGTCAAGACCGACCTTGAAGAACGGCCCAGCGCCGGGGTGATTCAAGGCGTGCTCGACGGCGTTGCGGACCTCGGCATTTGTTCCGACGACAGCGACACCAAAGGTCTGCACAGCGTGCTGTACCGGCAGGACAAACTGGTGGTGGTGATGCTGCCCGAGCATCCGTTGGCGATGTGCGGATCGGTGGCTTTCAGTGAAACCCTGGACAGCGACTACGTCGGCTTGCACGCAGCCAGTTCGATCAACATGCGTACCCATGCGGCGGCGCGGCAGGCGGGCAAAGTCTTGCGCATTCGCATTCATGTGCCGGGATTTGATGCGGTCTGCCGGATGGTCCAGGCGAACATGGGCATCGGCATTCTGCCGCAGCGAGCCTATGAGTTATTTGGTCAGGCACTGGGGTTGCGCGCGGTGCCGCTCACCGATGCGTGGTCGGATCGCGCGCTGATTGTGGTGGTGCGCGATGAAGCGGGGTTGTCGCCGGTGAGCCGGATGTTGTTTGAGCATTTGCGCGGGCGGTAGATCTGCGTTGCAGCTGATGGCCTCTTCGCGAGCAGGCTCGCTCCCACATTGAACTTGTGTGGACACAGAATCTGAAACCACTACAGAACCTTGTGGGAGCGAGCCTGCTCGCGAAGGCGGGCCTGAATTCACCACGCAATCACAGTGGAGCATTCGCATTTCGCGAACGCCCGTTGCCGAGAGACGGCTGGATTCGCCAATCATCGTTCCTCTAGCCTTGGCGGCATATTCCAAGAACAAGAGGTACCCCGCGATGACTGCCCCTTTGAGTGCGATCAAAGTGATCGAGATCGGCACCCTGATCGCCGCGCCGTTTGCCGCGCGCATGCTCGCCGAGTTCGGCGCCGAAGTGATCAAGATCGAAGCCATGGGCCAGGGCGACCCGCTGCGCAAATGGCGCAAGCTGCACGAGGGCACTTCGCTGTGGTGGTACCTGCAATCGCGCAACAAGAAATCCCTGGCACTCAACCTCAAATCCGCTGAAGGCATCGAACTGGTCAAGCAACTGGCCGGTGACGCCGACGTGATCATCGAAAACCTGCGCCCAGGTGCGCTGGAAAAACTCGGCCTGGGTTGGGACGTGCTACATGCACTGAATCCGAACCTGACCCTGGTGCGTATCTCTGGCTACGGCCAGACCGGCCCTTACCGCGACCGTCCCGGTTTCGGCGCGATTGGCGAAGCCATGGGCGGCATTCGCTACACCACCGGCAGCCCCGGTTCGCCGCCGGCGCGGGTTGGCGTCAGCCTTGGCGATTCGCTGGCCTCGCTGCACGCGGTGATCGGCGCATTGATGTCGCTGCTGCGGGTCAAGACCGGGCAGGGCGGCGGGCAGATTGTCGATGTGTCGCTGGCCGAAAGTGTGTTCAACGTCATGGAAAGTCTGGTACCGGAATACGACATGCTCGGCCATGTCCGCGAACGCAGCGGCGGCGCCTTGCCGGGCATCGCACCCTCCAATACCTACCTCACCGCCGACGGCGCCTACGTGGTGATCGCCGGTAACAGCGACCCGATCTACAAGCGCCTGATGCACACCATTGGCCGCGCTGATTTGGCCGACGCAGAAGAATTCGCCCACAACGACGGCCGCGCGGCGAAGAGCGGCTTGCTTGATGCCGCCATTACGCACTGGACCAGCAGCCTGCCGATCGACGAAGTCCTGGCTGCTCTCGAAGCTGCCGAAGTGCCGGCCGGGCGCATCTACTCGGTGGCTGACATCGTCGCCGATCCGCACTATCAGGCGCGGGACATGCTGCTCAATGCCGAGTTGCCCGGCGGCGCAACGGTGAAAATGCCCGGCATCGTTCCCAAACTCTCGGAAACCCCCGGCGGGGTGAATTGGTCCGGGCCGAAACTGGGCCAGCACACCGACGCGATTCTCGCCAATCTTGGCCTGACTGAACTCGACATCGAACGCCTGAAAGGCCAGGGGGTGGTGCAATGATCACAGACTATTCGCAAACCCTGGTCGTCCAGGAAGTTTCGCCCCGCGACGGTTTGCAGATCGAGCCGACGTGGGTGGAGACCGCTGACAAGATCGCCCTGATCAATCAATTGTCACAGGCCGGATTCAGCCGCATCGAGGCCGGCTCGTTCGTCTCGCCCAAAGCCATTCCGGCCCTGCGTGACGGCGAGCAGGTGTTCAACGGCATTCAGCGTCAGCCAGGGGTGATTTACGTGGCGTTGATCCCCAACCTCAAAGGCGCACAACGGGCACTGGCGGCGAATGCCGATGAGTTGAACCTGGTGATGTCCGCCAGCCAGACGCACAACCTGGCCAATATGCGCATGCGTTGCGAGGAGTCGCTGGCCGCGTTCGCTGACATCGTCGCGTTTGTCAGCGGATCGGGCGTGCGCCTCAACGGCAGCATCGCCACCACGTTCGGTTGTCCGTTCGAAGGCCGGATCGATGAGGATCGTGTGCTGCAGATCGTTGACGCCTATCAGGAACTCGGCATCCAGGGCATCAGCCTCGCCGACACCACCGGCATGGCCAATCCGCGTCAGGTCGATCGCTTGGTGCGGCGCGTTTTACAGCGGGTTTCGCCGGCCGATCTGACCCTGCATTTCCATAACACCCGAGGCCTTGGGCTGTGCAATGTGCTGGCCGCTTACGAGGCCGGTGCGCGGCGCTTCGATGCGGCGTTGGGTGGCCTCGGTGGCTGTCCGTTTGCGCCGGGTGCGTCGGGCAACATCTGCACTGAAGACCTGGTGAACCTGTGCGCTGAAGTCGGCATTCCCACCGGGATCGATTTGCCGCTGTTGTTGAAACTCTCGCGCGGCTTGCCGACGCTGTTAGGCCACGACGTCCCCGGCCAACTGGCCAAGGCCGGGCGCAACTGCGATCTGCATCCGATGCCCACCTGAAGATACAAAACCCTTGTGGGAGCGAGCCTGCTCGCGAACGCGGTGTGTCATTCAACATCGGTATCGACTGATCTGGCGCATTCGCGAGCAGGCTCGCTCCCACAGTTCAAAAGCATTCAGCAGTACCACCAGACAACAAAAACAATCGGACGCCCCCGGCAGTCCGCCTGGAGAAAATCTATGAGCCTCAACGTAATGGAGGCGGGCGTAAGTCCGTCCGTCGATCACGACGCCGAAAAAGCCCTGGTCAGCAAAGTCGCCTGGCGCCTGATGCCGCTGATCATGGTCTGCTACCTGTTCGCCTTTTTCGACCGCATCAACATCAGCTTTGCCAAATTCCAGCTGCAGACCGACCTGAGCCTGAGCGATACCGCGTATGGCTTGGGCGCCGGGCTGTTCGTAGTCGGTTACGTGCTGTTCGAAGTGCCGAGCAACATGATGCTGTACAAGGTCGGCGCACGGCGCTGGATTGCGCGGATCATGATGTCCTGGGGCGTGGCGACGGCGGCGATGGTCTTCGTCAACAGCGAATGGCAGTTCTATGCGCTGCGCTTCGTCATCGGCGCGATGGAAGCCGGCTTTGCTCCGGGCGTGCTGTATTACTTGACCCTGTGGTTTCCGCAGCACTTCCGTGGCCGCATCACCTCGATGCTGTTTCTTGCCTCGGCGTTTGCCGGGCTGGTCGGCGCGCCGTTCTCGGGGCTGGTGTTGCAACACCTCGATGGCGTGTTGCAGATGCGCGGCTGGCACTGGTTGTTCCTGCTCGGAGGCGTGCCGTGCATCGCGCTGGGTTTTCTGGTGCTGACGCAGCTCAAGGACCGCATCGAGGATGCGCACTGGCTGACTGCTGACGAGAAGAAGTTGCTCTCCAGCCGCATCGCCCATCACGAGCCACACAAGAGCGGCGGCTCATTGCTCGCGGCGCTGAAAATACCGGGGTTCCTGACGTTGGGTTTGATCTACTTCCTGATTCAGGTCGCGTCCTACGGTCTGAATTTCTGGGCGCCGCAATTGATCCGCAGCGCCGGCACCGAAAGCCCGGTGATGATTGGCCTGCTGACCGCCATTCCGTACATCTGCGGGGCGATCAGCATGGTGGTGATCGGGCGTTTGTCGGACGCCACCGGTGAACGGCGCAAGTTTGTCGCCGGGCTGGTGATCGTCGGCGCGATCGGCTTTTTCAGCGCGGGAATCTTCGCCAGCCACACGACCTTCCTGATCGTCGCGCTCGGCCTGCTCGGCGCGGGCATCATCGCTTCGATTCCGAGCTTCTGGACCCTGCCACCGAAGTTGCTGGCAGGCGCCGGTGCCGGGGCGGCAGGCGGGATCGCGGTGATCAATACCCTGGGGCAGTTCGGCGGGATCGTCAGCCCGGTCATGGTCGGACGCATCAAGGACCTCACCGGCAGCACCACGCCGGCGCTGTACGTCATCGGCGTCGCCGCGCTGATTGCGGCAGCGTTGTTGCTGTGGGGCTTGCCGCAGAAATTGCGAACGCTGGACAAGTATTGAGATCTGCGGCGTCGGCGATGACGCCTTCGCGAGCAGGCTCGCTCCCACATTTGGAATGCGGCTTTCCTGTGGGAGCGAGCCTGCTCGCGAATTCCGACTTCAGACACATGAGAAGATTCGCTGGCCAGATCTGTTGAATCCTCCGATGCAGAAAGGGATAGTGCGCGACTGCAAATGTCATCAAGGAGCGGGAATTGACAATGAAGTCCATTTGGATCAGCGCAGTAGCGCTCTGCGGGGGGGTGATGGCTGGGCAGGCGTGGGCCGATTGCACGCCGCCTGCGGTCAGTGGCGAAGCGGACTTTTCTTTGTGCAAGGAATGGCCGGCTTATTCGTCGCTGACGATTACCGCGCTATCGACGTTCGTGCCCGATCCGGTCTATGGCCAGGACGGCAGGGTGGGTTCATACGATCTGGATCTGGCCGTCGTCACGGCCGGCAACTCCAACCCGCTGGCGACCTATCATCAGCGGTCGGCGTTTCTCTCCGATGCCATCGCGCTGGAGAGTCTGGAGCTGGATACGGCGCGTTATAAACTCACGCCAGACCTGCGTGCCTTCGGCGTACGCGCCCATTTCAAAGGTTCGTCGCGCGTCAATCCGCTGGATGAAAACCTGCTGTCGCTCTACGTGAAAGAGGGCGACAAACTGCGCCCGGTGCTGGATCGTTTGGTCGCCTACAGCTTCAGTGGCGAGTGGGACGGCAATTGCGCCGGAGAGCGCTCGGAGACGGTGCGTACGCTTGAGATGGGCAAAACCAGTTCCCATGGTTACGCCGATATCATTGTCCGCTCAGTCACCACGGGCCTGGTCGGTGAAGGTTCACCCGACACCTGCGAGTCGAAGACCACCCACGAAAAGCCGGTGCTGACTACGTTGCGCTATGACGGACAGCAATATTTCGTGCCCGCAAATCTGAGAGGCTATTGAAGGCGCGTCGTTCTACTTTCTCGATCCTGACGGGCACAAGCTCGAGGTCCATGTCGGCGATTTGCAATCGCGGCTAGACGCATGTCGCCAGAAACCGTACCCCTGCATGCGTTTTCACGACGCGCAGTGATCCGCCGTGATCCTCTGATATAGACTGGCCGCCACGTGTTCTGGCGCTTGCAGGTTTCTCATGACTCCATCATTGCTGTTGGCCGTTCTGGCTTCGGGTTTCATCTACGGGATCACGCCCGGGCCGGGCGTGCTGGCGGTGTTCGGGATTGGCGCGGCCCATGGTCGGCGCGCCGGGGCGGGTTTTCTGTGTGGGCATCTGCTCGGCGATGTGATCTGGTGCAGCACCGCGCTGGTGGCGATTGTCGGTGCGCGGGAAATCGGTAGCACCGCGTTCGATGTACTCGGCGTGCTCAGCGCGGTTTACCTGTTCTGGCTCGGCTGGCGTGCGGTGCGTGCCCAGCGCCGCAGCGGCGACGAGGCGCAGGGGGCGGCGCGGCAGCCGTTCTGGCACGGCATCGTCTTCGGCCTGACCAATCCCAAGGCCTATCCGGTGGCGGTGGCGACCTTTACGGCGCTGTTGTCGAGCCGCGCCGAACTGCTCAACTGGTCGATGCTACCTGCACTGATCGCCCTGAGTTTCATCGGCGGCGCCCTGGCCTACGCTATCCTCATCGGCGTGGTCGGCGCACAGCGAGTGCGCATGGTGTATCAGCGGCATGAGCTGCTCATCACGCGTTTATGCGGCGTGATGTTTATCGGCTTCGCCATCAACGCGTTGATGCACGCGTTGCCGGGGCTGTTGCCGAACAAGGCCTGAGGCTGTGAGCAGAGACTCGCAATCCACGATCATGGACGATTGAAACCGCTGCACTGCGCGGACACCCCGTAGAACCATGGAAAGCCCCAACCCTGCGCCGCTGGCGAGCTACATGGACCTGTTGCTGGACGCCGTTTGCGCGGTCGACAAGCAGGGTCGTTTCGTTTTTGTCAGCGCTGCCTGCGAGCGGATTTTCGGCTACACGCCTGACGAACTGATCGGCCGCTCGATGATCGAGCTGGTGCACCCGGCCGATCGCCAGCGCACCCTCGCGGCCGCGGGCGAAATAATGGGCGGCGACCCGAAGCACAATTTCGAGAACCGCTACCTGCGCAAGGACGGCAGCGTCGCGCATATTTCCTGGTCGGCGCGCTGGTCGGAAGTCGACCAACTGCGCATCGCCGTCGCCCGCGATATCACCGACCGCAAGCAGGCTGAGTCGCGGCAAGCGGCGTTGTACGCGATTTCCGAAGCGGCGCACGCGGCGGAAGATTTGCTGGCGCTGTTCAAACGCGTCCATTTGCTCATTGGCGAGTGGCTGCCGGCGCTGAATTTTTCCGTGGCGCTGTACGACGAACACTGCGCGCAGCTGAACTTTCCCTATCACGTCGACGATCACGAACTGCAGCCCGAGCAGCCCGGCTCCGTCATCGGACGGCTTTGCGCGCAAGTGATCCGCAGCGGCCAGCCAATGTTGCTGACCCCGGACAGCGCCGATGCCACGCCCGACTTCGCTGCGCTGGTGGCGGAGCAGAATGCGCCTTGCTGGCTCGGCGTACCGCTGAGCTCAAAAAACGGCACCATCGGCGCCTTGATCGTCAAAAGCCTCGCTGGCGGCGAACGCTACACCGAGCAGGACAAGGAACTGCTGCAATACGTCTGCGCACAAGTCGCCACGGCCATCGAACGACAGCAACTGCATGCGCGGCTCAAGCGCATGGCGCAATACGATCAACTGACGCAACTGCCCAACCGCGAACTGCTGCGTGATCGGCTCAGGGCTGCGCTGGTCCATGCGCGAACCGTGCACGGACACATGGCGCTGCTGTATGTCGATCTGGATCGCTTCAAACAGGTCAACGACACCCATGGCCATGCTGTCGGTGACATGCTCCTGCAAACCGTGGCCAACCGACTGAAGGGCTGCGTGCGTGAAACCGACACCGTGGCGCGTATCGGTGGCGATGAATTTGTCGTGCTGTTGCATAGCGTGCATGCCGCCGAAGATGCCGACAGCGTCGCGGGAAAAATCCGTCAGGTGCTGGCGCAGCCGATGCGCCTCGACGGCCATGACCTGCGTATCGAACCGAGCATCGGCGTGGCGCGTTTTCCTGAACACGGTGAAGAAGAACAGCAACTGTTCCGGCATGCCGATCAAGCGATGTATGCGGCCAAACGCCTGAATCATCGGGCCTTGGGCATCTGAGGCGAGCGAACCGTTCGTCGCGGTCCCGGCAGATTTTCTAAACCTTTGAACGCCAAAGCATTCCTAACTGAGGCGGACAATTGTCCGCCGCGACTATTTGAGCAGCGGGCGAATCACGGCCCGCTTGAATTTTCAACGAAGGAGGGCGCGACCATGAGCCGGATGGCCACCCGTTTACGTAATGCCAGTTTTGCGACTCTGCTGGGCCTGTGCGCCAGCACTGCGTTCGCCCAGTCGCCTGCCGAATTTATCAACGATGCCTCCGCCAAAGGCATGGCCGACATCGAAGCCAGCCGTCTGGCCCACGGCAAGACCGAATCCAAAGAGGTCAAGGATTACACCATCGTCGTCATCAACGACCGCACCACAGCCAACCAGCATTTGGCGAAGATCGCCAAGAAGCTCGACCTGCCGGTCGCACCTCGCGAAGAGCTCGCTGACAAGGCCAAAGAGTTGATGCCGGAAGTGAAGGACGGCGCGACTTTTGATCAGGCCTACGCCGCCAGTCAGGTCAAGGCGACCGAAGAGGCCATCACCCAGATCGAGCAACAGGCACAGACCACCGACGTGCCGGAAATCAAAGCGTTTGCCGATGAGACTTTGCCGAAGCTGCAAAGCCATCTGGAGAAGGCCCGCGCGTTGCAGGCCAGTCGCTAACTTCGCCTTATTGTTGCAGCGCGGCCGAAGCCTGTAGTTGAAATGCGATGTTTCCTTTGTGGGAGCGAGCCTGCTCGCGAAAGCGGTGTGTCAGTCAATGATGTTTGACTGAGCCTCCGTCTTCGCGAGCAGGCTCGCTCCCACAGGGTGTGTTTACTTGCTCAGCACTCATTCAAATCCTGCTTAGGCTTGCTCTTGTCACCGAGCCCCTCTAGATCGAACACCTGATTTTCACCCAGCGCGCGGTAATGCCGGCGCAGCGCTTCAAGCTGCTTCAAGTCCAGCGCCTCCAGCCCGAGCATCGCGTTCTGCGCTTCCTTGTTCACTCGCAGCAGTTCATCCAGTTTCAAGTGCAGAATGTCGGTATCGCGGTTCTGTGTGTTCTGAATCAGGAACACCATGAGGAACGTGATGATCGTCGTCGAGGTATTGATGATCAGCTGCCAGGTGTCGTTGTAACCAAAAATCGGCCCGCTCAACCCCCACAACCCGATCAGGATCAACGCCCCCATGAACGTCTTCGGGCTACCGGCCCACAGGGCGAGTTTTTGGGCAATTTTTGCGAATTTCATGATGGAGTCCTTGTTTTGGGAGCTTGAAATTCAGACATCGGCGCTGGGCTGAAAATTCTTTTTACAAGTTTGGCGCAGTACTTTGGTAGGGAAGGCGTGCCGCGCGGATCGCGGTATCGTGCCGCAGTCGCCAGAACCCCCCGACAGGAGAACGCAATGAGTTGGTCTGCCAAGCAATACGTCGCTTTCGAAGATGAACGCACCCGCCCGGCCCGTGATCTGTTGTCGGCGATACCCACGGCGCAGGCCCGGACGGTGGTGGACATTGGTTGCGGACCGGGCAATTCCACCGAATTGCTGGTGCAGCGGTTTCCCGATGCGAGCGTCAGTGGCCTCGACAGTTCGGCGGACATGATTGCCGCCGCGCGCAAGCGCTTGCCCGACGTGCAGTTCGAGGTGGCCGAGATCGACAAGTGGGCCGACGAAGGCCCGTTCGATGTGATCTTCGCCAACGCGGTTTTGCAATGGGTGCCTGATCACGCTTCGTTGCTGCCAGCCTTGGCGAGCAAGCTTTCAGGTGGTGGCAGCCTGGCGATCCAGATGCCGGACAACCTCAACGAACCGTCCCACCGCTTGATGCGTGAAGTCGCCGCGCACGGTCCGTGGGCAAGCAAGCTTGCAGGCGCTGCGGGACAGCGTACTGACATGGCAACTGCCAGCGAGTATTTCTCGATCCTCCGTCCGCACTGCACGCGGGTCGATGTGTGGCGTACCACCTATCACCACCAGCTTCGGGATGGGGCTGCGGGTGTAGTTGAGTGGTTCAAGGGCAGTGGTTTGATTCCGTTTCTGAGCCCGTTGACCGAGGAGGAGCGGGCGCAGTATCTGCAGCAGTATCTGGCGGAAGTTGCCAAGGCTTATCCGGCCTTGGCTGACGGCTCAGTGCTGTTGCCGTTTCCACGTTTGTTCATTGTTGCGACCCGCTGAGTGACGCCTCCAAGAGTCTTGAGTTCGCCACGTTCTCTCAGGTCGGCGCATCTCTAGAACGCAACCCGGTCGGTCCCTCGATTCGAAAAAACTCCACGAAGCCGCCTTGCTCGACGGCAGCATGAGCTGGTGTGCTTTCCCAAAATTGTCTTAGCGTCGCTCTTGCAATTATCCGCATCCATACCTCCTCCCGATATGGGAGATACTGGTCGTTACTGAGTGGAGGGGCAATCATGAATGTGCTTTGCGAGCGGGCGTTCAACATTGAATTGCAAAGCATGTATGGGTCATATGAATTTTCTCACAATGGTTCATAAATGATCCGTAATCCGGCATAACGATCTACAATGGCTCCATAGAGACCAATTAAGCCTTGAAGGGTTTGCCATGTCATTCATGCATTTGCTTCACTCGCCGGCTGAGATCGCCAGAAATGTCGGAGAAAACGCCAAAATCCTGCGGCTCTCCAAAAACCTTTCCCGCAAGACGCTCGCAGAAAAGGCGGGGGTTTCCGAATCCACCATCAAGCGATTCGAAGCGACCGGGCTCGTGACGTTGGAGGCTTTGATCCTGATAGCCACTGCGCTTGATGAACTCAACGCTGTGACCAAGCTGTTCAAACCAGAGCAACCGAGCTCGCTGGATGAGCTGAAGAATGCCAGGCGCAAGAGAGGGATGCGCTGATGATCAAGCCTTTCAAACACACAGAAGCGCTGAATGTTTTGAAAGAGGGCGCCAAGGTTGGTGAGCTGGTCAGAGTCGCGGGCCGGGGGATTTACTTCGCTTACGATCCGGGTTGGCTTGCCACTGGCTACAATCTTTCGCCGCTGACAATGGCTTGGGACGAAAAGCCCCAGTTGGCCAGGAACACCAGCCTCTTCGAAGGGCTACACGGACCGTTCGCCGATTCACTGCCTGACGGCTGGGGCATGCTGCTGATGGATCGATATTTCGACAGCACCTTCGGTGACGGAACTCACCTTACCCTCACAGCGCTTGATCGCCTTGCTTATATGGGCGAGCGCAGTATGGGTGCGTTTGAATATCAGCCGAAGGCGGAAAAAACAGAGCTCACAGGCCCTTTGGATATTTGCCAACTCTACGAAGCTTCAATCGAAGTTCAAGAGGGTGAGACCCCTGCGGTGCTTACCAAATTGCGACTGGCCGGTGGCTCACCGGGGGGCGCACGTCCGAAGGCAATCGTGGCGCTGTCTGCCGACAAAAAACACGCAATGTCGGCCTTCGATGCCCTGCCCGAGGGCTATGCACATTGGATCGTGAAGTTCAGGGCATTGTACGAACCGATTGAAACCGGCGGCATCGAACTCGCCTATGCCGAGATGGCTCGTGCCGCCGGAGTGACCATGGCTGAATCGAATCTTCTGGATGTGCAGATGCCTGGCGGCGAGGTTGAGCGTTTCTTCGCAACCAAGCGCTTCGACCGCGACGGCGAGCGCAAGATTCACATGATGACCGTCTCGGCGCTCATGTACGCGGACTACCGCGCATTGTCATCCATCGACTACCCGAACCTGCTCAAGCTCACTCAGGTGTTGACCAGAAGCTCCGTCGAAGTGGAAAAGATGGCCAGGTTGATGATCTTCAATGCGCTGTCTCACAACCATGACGACCATGCGAAGAACTTTGCCTTTCTCTGCCACAATCCTGAAAAAAAAGGCGAGAAAGAAACCTGGACGCTGTCCCCGGCATACGACCTGACCTTCGCAAACGCCATGGGCGAGCACACCACTGACTTCGGTGGCCGCACTCCCGGCACGCCTACGCGCAAGCGAATCATGGAGATCTGCAAGGATTACAAATACCTCAAGGCCGAGGAATACATCGAGCGTACTCTCGCTGCGCTCGCCGACTGGCACAAGGTATTCACTCGATTGAATGTCCCGCATAAAGCCGGGGAGCCGATCTTCAATGTACTGGCGAGGCTGCATCAGGATTTCGAGAAGTAATCCGGGGAGGAGGGGATCAGCAATTTTCCGGAAGTCTTCACCGCCAGCACGCTTCAACTTCCAGACACAAAAAAACCGGCTATCAAGGCCGGTTTTTCATTTCTGCATCCCCCGTCAGACAACACAACGCGAGATCAATATTCGGTGGAGCGGGTAGAGGGAATCGAACCCTCATCTAAAGCTTGGGAAGCTTTCGTTCTACCACTAAACTATACCCGCTCAGAGCGGCTGACTTTGTACCAGACTCGGCCACGGATTTGAAGTTTTCTTTTCTCTGGGAGGGCTTTGCCACGCAGAGATCGGTCGATCGCGAACAAGGACTGCGCCGGTGTGAAAGGCACTTCAAGCTTGCAGCCTTGCCCGCGATGACGCTGTTTCAAATGGCCAGGGCATGTTGATCCTGCACAAACGAGTAGCGCGTTCGGCTGGCTTGCGGCGCAGGTTTCAGAAAGCCGAGCAGGGCGTTCTGGCTGTCGCGGCAGGCGGCCTTGTGCTCCATGTCGAGAAAGTGTCCGGTGGCTTGCAGGGTGGTGAAGCTGCTGTGGGCAACGTGGTTGCCGAACAGTCGCGCATCCTCGGCGGCGGTGTATTCGTCCCATTCGCCGTTCAGAAACAGCACCGGCACGTTGATCTTTTTCGCCGCATTCAGATAGCACTGCCGGTCGCTGTGCAGCACGTCGTTGATATGAAAATGCATCTGTCCGTATTCATGCTCGGCGAGGCTGCTGACGTGGCGATAGTTGAAACGCTTGAACAGCGACGGCAGGTGTTTGCCGATGGTGTTGTTGACCAGATGGCCGACCCGGTCGCCGTCGCGGCTGCCGAGGTAATCGACACCACGCTCGAGATAATCGAGCATGTGCGCATTGATCACCGGTGAGAACGAGCTGATCACGGCTTTTTCGATGCGCCGCGGTTGCTGGGCGAGGGCGACGAGGGTGGCGGCGCCGCCCCAGGAGAACGACAGCACGTGTTCGGCGGCGAAGTGATCGATCAGCTCCAGCAGAATCTGCCCTTCGACTTCCTTCGTCAGAGGTTTCTCATGCCGGTTGTGGGCTTTTGACCGGCCCGCGTAGGGCTGGTCGTAGCAGACCACGTTGAATTGCGGATGCAGGTTTTTCACGGTCTGTGCAAACGACGCAGTCGTGGCCATCGAGCCGTTGACCAGAATGATGGTCTTTTCTGCGGCGTCTGCGCGATAGAACTCCGTGTAAACCCGATACTGACCCTGTATATCCAGCACAGCGATTTCTGGCCTCATGTCATAAGACTCCTGGCAAGCAAGCGGGTATGCGCGCAATCGAGATTGCACGAGCTTTGTGACAGGTAGGCATACGCCTGGAATTTGCTGGCCCATGTCGATCCGGTACGGCAGGTCGACGGGTGTTGTTATTGGCGGGCAGATTGCCGGCTGAGGCGCGGCCCTTGAGGGCAGACGACCGACAAAAAGTTTCTTGGAAGTATGTGGTGACTCATCGGTCACATTTCGGCCGACGTCCTGATTCAAGCAGGGGACTCAGGATCACGCAAGTGCCGTCGGCGAATTGTTCGACAACTTCGGCTGAGCGGTCGGCGGCTTAGAACAAATGAATCTCTTCGGTGCGCAAAGCGCGGTACTCGCCCGGTTTTAGCGCGTGATCGAGAGCCAGTTCGCCGATGGATTCGCGGTGCAGGCGCAGGACTTTGTTGTTGAAAAAGCCAAACATGCGCTTGACCTGATGGTAGCGGCCTTCAACGATGCTCAGCCGCGCCGAGCGTGGGCCGAGCAGCTCAAGCTGTGCCGGTTGCGTGGTCAGATCTTCGAAGGCGAAGTAGATGCCCTCGGCAAATTTCAGCGCGTAGCTCGGGTCGATGTCCTGTTCGGTTTCGACGTAATAGACCTTCGCCAGTTTGGTTTGCGGCTGCGTCAGGCGCCGCGACCAGGCGCCGTCATTGGTGATCAGCAGCAGCCCGGTGGTGTTGAAATCCAGACGCCCGGCGATGTGCAGATCGTCCTTGTGCGGTTCGTCGAGCAGGTCGAGCACGGTCGCATGCTGCGGATCGCGGGTGGCGCTGACGCAGCCCGGCGGTTTGTGCAGCATGAAATAGCGCGCCGGTTTGCCGCTTTGCAGCACCTCATCGTCGACTTCGACCCGGCTGAATTCCAGCACCTCACTGTGCGGGTCGCTGACGACTTCTCCGTCAATCCGCACGCGCTTTTCCACCAGCAACAGGCGCACCTGCTGGCGGTTGTAACGAGGCAGATTGCTGAGGAAACGGTCGACGCGCATGCTCAGGATTCAACAGACAAAGGGGCGCGCATCTTACGGGATCGGCCGCCGGGCTGCTTGCAGTTGCGTTTCAACCTGCGCGCAACGCGGGCACAGGCAGGCTTGATTGCGCAACTCGGCTGGCAGCGCGTCGAGCACCGCCGGGTCGATGCTCACGCCGTAGCACCAGCATTCGCGGTCGGCGGTGCGCGGGTCGGCGAGGCTGCAATCGTTGCGGGCACCGCAGGCCGGGCAGTGGTCGGGTTTGACGTCGAGATCAGGCATAAGTCGAGTGCGGCATTTCCATGCAGGTGCGGTTGCGCCCGGATTGCTTGGCGCGGTACATCGCATGATCGGCCCGCGACAGCAGAGTGTGCAAGGTGTCATCGCGTTGCACGGTGGTGGCGCCGATGCTCACGGTCAGATGCAGGCTGTGGCCGTCGTAGGCATATTCGTGTTGCTCGACGTGTTGACGGATTTTCTCGGCGATTTTCTGCCCGGTCTCGCCGTCGGTGTCTTTCAACAGAACGATGAACTCTTCACCGCCCCAGCGGCAGACGATATCGGCGTGACGCAGGCAACTTTGCAGGTCGCGGGCGAAACCGATCAACACCTGATCGCCGGCCATGTGGCCGTAAGTGTCGTTCAACGCTTTGAAGTGGTCGAGGTCGAGCAACAACGCGGTCAGCGGCTTGGTTTCCCGTTGGGCCTCGTGCAGCGCTTGCGCGGCGAGAATGTCGAAGCCGCGTCGGTTCGGCAGTTCGGTGAGGCTGTCGAGGGTGGCGTGCGCCTGAATTTTTGCCTGGAAGCGTTTGATCACCCGATTGAGCAGCGCCAGCACGATCAACGTCACCAGCAGGCAGATCAGCAGATTGAGATACAGCGATTGGCGGATCTCACTCAGCGCGCCGTCCTCGCGTTTATCGACGAACAGGTACCAGTTCAGCTCGGGGATAAACCGCACGTTGAGAAAATGCCCCTGGCCGTGGGTGGAATATTCGTAGCTGCCGCTGTGTGGCTTGGGCAACTGGCTGACCAGACTTTTCATGCTTTCCAGTTCGCCAAGGCTCTGGCCGATGTGCGCGCCTTCCGGGCCACCCTCGGCACCGGTCAATACGAGGCGGCCGAAGGTGTCGACGAAGTACACGCTGCGCTGATAGCGCTGTTGATACTTGTCGATCAGCTTGATCACTGCGTCCACGGTCAGGCCCACGCCCGCCGCCCCGATGAAGCGGTTGTGGTAGTCGTAGACCTTGTAGTTGATGAAGAACGTCAGGTTGTCCTTGTTGGCCAGATCCGGGTCGACGTTGATCTCGTACGGGTCCTGCATGTCGCGCACGCGGAAGTACCAGGTGTCGCGCGGCTCATCGACCTTGACCTGCTTGAGCACGCCTTTGGCGTGGTAGTAGGTGAGCGTGGCATTGGAGACGAAAAACGCCGTGTAGGCGCCGTAATGGGTCATGACCTCATCGAGGTAACGGGTCATCTGCTCGGGATTCTGCTCGCCATTGACCACCCAGTCGCGCATGAACGTGTCACGGGACATCATCGAGGAAATCAGGATCGGCCGGACCAGGTCTTTCTGGATTTCCGAATAGACCGTGTCGGACGTCAGCGGCAGTTCGGTGTTGACGATGTTGTCGCGGATCGACGCGCGGGAGGCGAAATAGCTCAACAGCGAGGTGGCGAGGAAGCCTGCGCCAAGCAGGGCGACGAGGGTGAGCACCAGTGAACGTTGCGAGTACAAGGGAGAACGAAGCGGCATGGCAGATCCGTTGGCAGTGGCCCGATGGGATGCATTCTAGTGGCACTGCGCGCAAATAACTGCTCCCTGTGCGGCGTGAATGGTCGTTCTTTTATTCGGGAGTGGTGCGCCAGAACCTGTGGGAGCGAGCCTGCTCGCGAAGGCGGTGAGTCAGCCACATCAATGTTGAATGACATACCGCATTCGCGAGCAGGCTCGCTCCCACAGGGCGACAGATTCAGGCCAGGGTTTTGAGGTATGCCCGCCATCCCCCCAAATGGCTGATATCCACCGCACCCTCCAGCCCATACGCTTCGCAAATAAACCCGCTCTCCCAGCGCCCATCCGCCAGTTGCACCTTGCCCAAACCCAGCGGCGCCGGAATTCCGGTCAGAAACGAGCCCAATTCGCTGCTCGGCAATTCCCACACCTCTACGGCAATCGCCACGCCGCCGTCTTTGACCCGCACCATCCCCGGCCGAACTGGCGGGCCGCCAGCGAGGGCGTGCAATCGATAGTCCGGCGAGCTGAACGTGGTTTCCAGCCAGCGCCCGCCGCGCTGGGTCAGTTGCCAGTTCAGCGCCAGCCCTTGCAGATGCGCACCACAGACCACCAATCGAGCGCGGTCATTGCGCGCAGCGTTCGTCGAAGCTGGCAGGGTGCTGTCTTGTTGGCGCTGCAAGGCATCGGCCACGCTCAACAGATATTGATCGGTAAACACCCGCCCGAACAGCGTCACGCCCCACGGCAAACCGTTGCTCATGAACGCGGTCGGCACGGCGACGGCGGCGTAGTCGAGCAGGTTCATGAAATTGGTGTAATAGCCGAGTTCAGAATTGCGCAGCACCGGCTCGGCCTCAAGCTCGGCCAGGGTCACTGGACGGCCGATGGTCGGTGTCAGTACGCAGTCGAGATTTTCCAGGGCCTCGTCGCAGAGGGCCTTCAGCGCCTGCAATCGATATTGCGCGCGAAAGGTCTGCACGCCGGTCACTGCCGGAGCCTTGGCCAGCACCGCTCGGATCACTGGCAGCACTGCTTCGGGGTTCTGCTCCATCAGCTCACCGGCGACGCTGTAACGCTCGGCGACCCACGGCCCGTCGTAGAGCAGACGCGCTGCTTCGAGAAACGGCGACAGATCGAATTCGACTGCCTCGCCCCCCAAAGCCTTGAGCCGTTCAATGGCCGCTGCGAACAACTGTGGTCCCTCGTTGCAGCCGAAAAATTCAAGGTCCTGCGCCCGTGGCACGCCGAAGCGAAACGGCCGTGGCGCGCCGAATGCCGAGCCGTCGTTCCATGCCGGGTTGCGTCGGCTGTATTCATCGCGAGGATCATGTTTGGCTGTCAACGCCAACAACTGGCTGGCCTCGCGCGCAGTGGCGGTGAAAGTGGTCACGCAATCCAGCGTGCGGCACGCGGGCAGCACGCCAGCGGTGGAAATCAGGCCCTTGCTCGCCTTCAGACCGACCAGATTGTTCAACGCCGCCGGCACCCGCCCCGAGCCGGCGGTGTCGGTGCCTAACGCGAAACTGGCCACACCCAACGCTACTGCCAAGGATGAACCCGCGCTGGAACCCCCGGACGGATATTCGGGCAGAACGCTGTTCGGGCACGCACCATAAGGCGAGCGGCTGCCATTGAGACCGGTGGCAAACTGATCAAGATTGGTCTTGCCCAGCGGAATCGCCCCTAGCGCCAATAGCTGCTCGACGATGGTCGCCGACTGTTGCGGCACATAGGCAAACGCCGGGCACGCAGCGGTGGTGGGAATGCCGGCCAGATCGATGTTGTCTTTGATCGCGAATGGCACGCCATACAGCGGCAAACTGTCGAGGTCACGACTGTCGAGGGCGGCCAGGTACGGCTCCAGTTCATCGACGCTGAGCAAGTGAATGAACAAGTGATAGTCGGGATTCAGCGCAGCGGCTTTTTCGCGCAATTGCAGCAGCAGTTGGCGCGGTGTGGTGTCGCCATTGCGATAGGCCTGGCGCAGAGCATCGAGTTGCAGATTCATCGGTTGATCCTTATAAAAAATGGCTTCAGTCGAGTTCCAGCACCACCACCCGTTGTCCGGCGCGCACCGCCGAACCGGGTTGCACGCGGATCTCTCGCACCACGCCGGCCAGCGGCGCGAGCACAGGGATTTCCATCTTCATCGACTCGAGAATCACCAGCACATCGCCCGCCGCGACGCGCTGGCCGGCCGCGACCTGCACCTGCCAGAGATTGCCGGCGATGTGGCTGTCGACGCTGTGTTCACCGCTTTGCAGCGGTGCTTCTTCGCTGGCATCAGGCACGGCTTCTTCGCTGTCGAAATGCGCCTGGCCGCTGGCGATCCAGCGCTCGCGTTCAGCCTTGAACGCGCCGTGTTGCTGCGCACGGAAAGCGCTGATGCCCTCGGCTTCCTGACTGAGAAATGCCTGATAGTCGGCGAGGTTGAGCTGGCTGTGTTCGATGTTCAGATCGAAGCGCCCCAGGGGGAAATCGCGGCGGATGCGCAGCAGTTCTTCGGCGCTGACCGGGTAGAAACGGATCTGATCGAAGAAGCGCAGCAGCCACGGTTTGCCGTCGAACGCGGCGACTTCGCGATAGCGGTTCCACATCTGCAGGGTGCGCCCGACAAACTGATAACCGCCCGGGCCTTCCATGCCGTACACGCACAGGTAGGCGCCACCGATGCCCACCGAATTCTCGGCGGTCCAGGTGCGTGCCGGGTTGTACTTGGTGGTCACCAGACGATGACGCGGGTCGAGCGGCGTGGCCACCGGTGCGCCGAGGTAAACGTCGCCAAGGCCCATCACCAGATAGCTCGCATCGAACACCGTGCGCTGCACTTCGTCGAGGTTCGGCAGGTCGTTGATGCGCCGGATGAACTCCAGATTGCTCGGGCACCACGGCGCGTCCTTGCGCACGGTGGTCATGTATTTCTCGATCGCCAACTGGCACGCCGGGTCGTCCCACGACAGCGGCAAGTGCACGATGCGCGACGGCACCTGCAAGTCCTTGGCGGCGCACACCGCGTCCCATTCGCCAGCGACGATGCCGAGCAGATCGGCCAGCGGCAGTTGCTCCGGCTGGTAGTGCACTTGCAGCGAGCGAATGCCCGGGGTGAGGTCGATCACGCCTTGCAGGGCTTGGCTTTCCAGCGCCTGCATCAGCGCGTGGGCGCGAAAGCGCAGGACCAGATCAAGCTCGGGCTCGCCGATTTCCAGCAGTAAATGAGTGTCGCCAGAAACCCGTGCAACCAGTCGCTGATCGCCTTGACCCAACGCCAACACCACAGGCGACATCAAACCCTGTGGGAGCGAGCCTGCTCGCGAAGAGGCCGTGTCAGTCAATAGCGATTTGTCCGGGCCGACGCTTTCGCGAGCAGGCTCGCTCCCACAGGGGAGATCCCATTTCAGGGCGAGATCGCGGGCGGTGCCGAGGTCGACGGGAATGAACTGAATCTTATCGCCCGCCTTGAGCTGCCCCAGCTGCCACAGATCCGCTTCGATCACCGTCACCGGGCAGACAAACCCACCCAGGCTCGGGCCATCCGGGCCGAGGATCACCGGCATGTCGCCAGTGAAATCCACCGCGCCAATCGCATACGGATTGTCATGAATGTTCGACGGATGCAGACCCGCTTCACCGCCATCCTCACGCACCCACTCAGGCTTCGGCCCGATCAGGCGCACGCCGGTGCGGCTGGAGTTGAAGTGCACTTCCCACTGGGTCGTGAAGAACGTGGCGATGTAGTTTTCGCTGAAGTATTCCGGCGCGCCGTGCGGGCCATAGATCACCCGGATCTGGCGCACGCTCGGCAGCGCAGTGATGTGCTGTTCGGCCAGTTGCTGGCCGGCGCTGCGCTCGGTCAATGCCGGCACATGCAAGACATCCCCGGCCCTCAACGCGCGACCGCCATGGCCGCCGAACTGGCCGAGGGTGAAGGTACTTTTGCTGCCCAGATAATCCGGCACCTGCACGCCGCCGCGCAGGCACAGATAACTGCGCGCGCCGGCGCCACTGATACTGCCCAACTGCAATGTCGCGCCGGCCGGAATCAGCAGCGCGGTGTTCATCGGCACCGGTTCAGCGTCAAGCGTCAGGACAATCGGCGCGCCAGTGACCGCGACCACGGCATCACAATTGAAACGCAGGATCGGCCCGCTCATGGTGATTTCCAGCGCGGCGGCGCCTTGTTCATTGCCGAGCAGACGATTGCCCAAACGCAGCGCTCGGCTGTCCATAGGCCCGGAGGGTGGCACGCCGACCGCCCAGTAACCGAGGCGGCCGGGATAGTCCTGCACGCTGGTCTGCGTGCCGGCGCTGAGCACTTCGAAAGTGTTGGCGCGATAGAGCAGATTTTCCAGGCAACGGGTCCACGGCTGACCGCTGGCGAATGGAGTATCGAGCAGAACCTGCCGCAGGTAGTCGCGGTTGGTTTCTACGCCATACAGCAGGCTATCGCCCAGCGCCTGATGCAATTGGGCGCGAGCCTGCTCGCGACTCGGCGCCCAAGCGATGAGCTTGGCAATCATCGGATCGAAATACGGCGGGATTTCCACACCGGCCTCGACCCAGGTGTCGATGCGCAACTCAGCGCCGTTGGCTGGCGGGAATTGCACAGGGGTCAGCAGGCCGGGGCTCGGCTGGAAATCACGCCCCGGATCTTCCGCGTACAGACGTGCCTGAATTGCATGGCCCTGCGGTTCCAGACCCTGATACAACTCGCGCAACGGTGGCAGATCACCAGCGGCCAGTTCGATCATCCAGCGCACCAGATCCACATCCCACACCTGTTCGGTGACGCCGTGCTCGACCTGCAACCGCGTGTTCACTTCAAGGAAATAAAAACGCTGGGCCTCGCTGTCGAAGACGAATTCGACGGTGCCGGCACTGCGGTAATTCACTGCTTGCGCCAGTTTGATCGCCGCTGCGCACAGCTCATCGGCCATACCTTCGGGCAGATTCGGCGCCGGGGTTTCTTCGAGGACTTTCTGGTTGCGCCGCTGCACCGAACAGTCGCGCACGCCGAGAGCGATGACTTCACCGCCGCCGTCGCCGAATACCTGCACTTCCAGATGCCGCGCGCGTTCGATGTACTTTTCGATGAACACCCCGGCATCGCTGAAGTTGTTCTGGCCGAGGCGTTTCACGGCTTCGAACGACTCGCTCAATTCACTGGCGCTGCGGCACACGCGCATACCGATGCCACCGCCGCCAGCGGTGCTTTTCAGCATCACCGGGTAGCCGACCTCTTCGGCGGCGCTCAGCGCGCAATCGAGGCTGTCGAGCAGATCGGTGCCTTCGAGCATGGGTACGCCGTGCTGTCTGGCCAACGCGCGAGCAGTGTGCTTGAGGCCGAACACCCGCAATTGCTCCGCCGTCGGCCCGATGAAGGCGATACCCTGCGCTTCGCAGGCTTCGGCGAACGCTGCGTTCTCAGAGAGAAATCCGTAGCCGGGATGAATCGCCGTCGCTCCGCTTTGTTTGGCAATAGCGAGGATTTTGTCGACCGCCAGATAGGTCGCGGACGCCGCGCCTTCGCCTAGGCTGTACGCTTCAGCGGCCTGGGAGATGTGCAGGCTGGCGGCATCGGCTTCGGAATACACGGCGACGCCTTGGGCCTTCAGCACGTTGATCGTGCGCAGGATGCGACAGGCAATCGCGCCACGGTTGGCGATCAGGATTTTTTCGAACATGGCATAACCCCTGAAGGGGGAGCGGGCCGTCCCGCTGTTTTTCGACAGACATCCGGGCCGTCCCGGATGGAAAAAACACACTTCACTCAAACCCACCACAACCCCCCTGTGGGAGCGAGCCTGCTCGCGAAGGCGGTGGATCAGCCACATCAATGCTGAATGACACGGCGCATTCGCGAGCAGGCTCGCTCCCACAGGGTTCAGTGTTGTCTGGTGGATTTCAGGCACTGCCCGGAACGTGCCTGGCACAGGGCAAAAAACCAACGACGTAAGCGGCTGATGGTCAGTTCCATACCAGCAACTCCGCCGGGGTCGGGTTGTAGGCGTTGCACGGGTTGTTCAACTGCGGGCAGTTGGAAATCAGCACAATAACGTCCATCTCCGCGCGCAAATCTACGTACTTGCCCGGCGCGGAAATACCGTCCTCGAAAGTCAGCCCGCCATCCGCCGTTACCGGCACGTTCATGAAGAAATTGATGTTCGGCCCGATGTCGCTTTTGCCCAGACGACCGTCGTGGGCACAGGCGCGCAGGTAGTTGTCGCGGCAGCTGTGCATGTAGCGTTTTTCCAGGGCGTAGCGCACGGTATTGCTCTCTTGCGCACAGGCGCCGCCGAGGGTGTCGTGGCGCCCGCAGGTGTCGGCAACGATGGTCAGCATCGGCTGGCCGAGGTTGGAATACAGCACACTGCCGGTGCTCAGGTAGACGCTGTTCTGCCGGCGCAAGGTGCGTTGCACGTCGTAGCGTTCCTTGGGGTTGGCGAGGCTGTAGAACAAGGTGTCGACCGCCTGATTGCCTTCCAGATCGAGGATGCGCAGGGTCTGCCCGGCCTTGACCTCCATCAGCCAGGGCTCGCCGGCGGGAATGGTCGCGCGGTAAATCGCGCTGTCGGCTTGCTTGTGCGAAGTGGCGATTGCGAGTGACATGGCTGCGATCCTCAGGCGAACAAACGGTCGGTGTTGATGAAGCCGCGCTCGTTTTCCGGGCGCGAAGTGCGGCAGTGTTCGGCGACGCTGGCGTCGGCGTTCATCCAGCTCAGCTTCAAGGGTTTCGGGGCGTATTCGGGTGACGGGTCCATCGGATGTTGCAGGGCGGTGAGCACCACCAGGGTGTCCATCGGCGCATACAACTCGATGTAGTCACCGGCCTTCGAGTTGCCTTCGACGAAGTGGAAACGCCCGGCCTCATCGACGTTCACGCGACTGAACAGATTCAGGGTCATCAGCAGATCGGACAGGCCCAGGCCCCACTTGCCGAGTTCCACCAGCAGGTTGTCGGTGCCATTGCGAAAGAAGCCGTTGCGCAGTTCCTGGTAGCGGCCCTGACCGTACTTTTCGGCGACTTCCTGTGCGCAAAGCACACCGCCGAGGCTGTCGCTCCAACCGCAGGTGTCGGCGGTGATCGCGGCGAGTACGCGGCCCATGTCCGAGTACAGGCAGTGGCCGGCGGTGAGCTTGGCAGTGTGCTGGCATTTGAGGCTGTCGGGCAGGTTCAGCCGCTCGGTTTTTTCGTTGGCATTGAGCAAGGTCAGGCTGACATTGGCACCGCCGCGCAAGTCGGTCATGCGCAGTAGTTGGCCGCGCTTGAGCACGAAGGAGCGGTGGCCGCCGCCCGGCAGCAGTTCTTCAGCGAAGGGTGGGAAGAGTTGGTTTGAATCAGTCATTGGAGCAGTCCTCTCAAGCAGTGCGAAGGGTGCCCGCCAGCGGCAGCGGCAGGGCCTCGACGGCGGCGCGCTGGGCGCGGCGGTCGCTGTTCAACGGGATGTCGTAGGTGATGCGTGCGCCATAGGCGCCGGGGGCGTGCGGGTCGAGGCGCACCTTGTCGAACACCAGCAGACGCGTGCCAAGGCTGAAACCTTCGGACAGGTCGTGAGTGACCATGAACACCGTCAGTTGCGTCTCGCGCCACAGCTCCAGCAGCAGCGCGTGCATGTCTTTGCGAATACCCGGATCGAGCGCGCCGAACGGCTCGTCGAGCAACAACACGCGTGGCTTCATGATCAGCGCCTGGGCGATAGCCAAGCGTTGCTGCATGCCGCCGGACAGCTGCGCCGGGTATTTGTCCAGCGCATGGCCGAGGCCGACTTTTGTCAGCAGCGCAGCAGCCTGCTCGCGCGCCTCGCGTTTGGCGCCGCCAAACAGCCGGCCAAGCAAGGGCGCGCGCGGCAATTCGAGACCGAGAGCGACGTTGTCGAGCACGCTCAGGTGCGGGAACACCGAGTAGCGTTGAAAGACCACGCCACGGCTGGCATCCGGCTCGCTGGCCAAGGGCTGGCCGTCGAGCAGAATCTCCCCGCGACTGGCGGTTTCCTGGCCGAGCAGCAGGCGCAGGAAGGTCGATTTGCCGCAACCGGAGGCGCCGACCAGCGTGCAGAACTCGCCTTCGTTGACGCTCAGGTTCAAGCCTTCCAGCACCACTTGATCGGCGTATTGCTGCCAGACGTTTTTTACTGTGATGAAGCTCATTTCGCCGCCCCCTCGTACCAAGGGAAGGCGCGCTGGGTCAGCTGTTTCAAGCCCCAGTCCATCAGCCAGGCGAGCAGGGTGATCCACACCACGTAGGGCAGGATCACATCCATGGCCAGGTAGCGCCGCACCAGAAAGATCCGGTAGCCGAGGCCATCGGTGGAGGCGATCGCTTCGGCGGCAATCAGGAACAGCCACGCCGAACCGAGCATCAAACGCAGCGAGATCAGCAAGCGTGGCAACAGCTGCGGCAAGACCACGCGCAGCATCAGCGTCCAGGTCGAGGCGCCGAGGGTCTGCGCCTTGATCAGCAGTTCGACCGGAATGTCGCGGGCACGCTGTTCCAGATCGCGGGCCAGCGCCGGGGTGATGCCGATAACAATCAGCATGACTTTCGTCAACTCGCCCAGACCGAAGACGATGAACAGAATCGGCAGGATCGCCAGCGGCGGCACCATCGATAGCACCGTCAGCAGCGGCGACAACGGCGCGCCGAAGAGCGGCAGGGTGCCCGCCGCGATACCGAGGCAAAGACCCGCCAGCGCCGCGATGCCGAGGCCGATGGCCAAGCGCCGCAGACTCGACGCGGTGTCTTGCCACAACAGGTACTCACCGGTGCGGCTGTCGGCGTTGAAGGCCAGGCGTTTTACCGCGTCGCTCATCTGCACGGCACTGGGCAGTAGTTTGTCGTTGGGGTTGTCCGTCAGGCGCTCGGCCGAGCCTGTGAAGTAGGCGAACAGCACCAGCGCGAACGGCAGGATCACCAGCAACAGGCGACTCGGGCGATCGGGGTGGCGATTGATCAGGCGCATGGCCAAATCCTCCGTGGCTTACAGCTTGGCGTCGGCGGCCATCTGCACGTAGGTCGGATCGAAACGCAGCTTGAGGTTGGCGGTGTCGCCGCTGGTCACGCCGTTGGCGAACGACATGCCGACCGCGCTCGGATCCTTCGCGCCTTCGCCGAGCAGGCCATGCTCGAAGGAGAATTCGGCGACCTTGCGCATGGTGTCCGGCAGTTGTTTGCTGGTGGCGAAATTCAGCGCTTCGCTCGGCGTGGCGAACAGTTTTGTGGTGTCCAGTTGCGCCTGGAAGCCGGCGAGATCAGTACCCGAGGCCTTGGCCATATGTTCCAGTGCGGCTTTGCTCGCGGCGGTTTTCGCGTTCATCAAGGCGACGACTTCGAACCACGCCCCGGTCAGCGCTTTGCCCAGTGCCGGGTTGTCTTTGAGGGTGGCGCTGTTGACCACCATCATGTCCATGATCTCGCCGGGGACCTGGCTGGAATTGAACACTTCGGTGACGCCGGGTTTGGCCTTGATATCCGAGAGCATCGGGTTCCAGGTGGTCACTGCTTTGACTTCATCAGTGTTGAAGGCAGCAGAAATATCGGCGTCGGAGGTGTTGACCACTTTCAGGTCTTTCTCGGTCAGGTCCACCGAATCCAGCGCGCGAGCCAGCAGGTAGTGAGAGACCGACAGCTCGACCAGATTGACGTCCATGCCTTTCAGATCGGCGACTTTTTTACCTTCGCCTTTGAGCACAATGCCGTCGTTGCCGTTGGAGAAATCGCTGACGATCAGCGCGGTGCTGTCGACGCCGCCGGCAGCAGGAATGGTCAGCGCATCCATGTTGGTCATGGTGCAGCCGTCGAACTGGCCGGCGGTGTACTGGTTGATCGATTCGACGTAGTCGTTGAGCTGCACGACGTCGATCTTGATCCCGTATTTCTTCGCCCATTTGTCGACGATGCCCTGGCTGCCGGCGTATTCCCATGGCATCCAGCCGGCGTAGATCGTCCAGCACACGCTGAAGTGGTCTTTCTGGGCAGCGGAAGATTGCGTGCTGATGAGCGCGGCGAACGCGGCGGCGAGCAAGGCGGGGAAACGTAGTCGGATCATTGCGGATTCTCCAGTTGATCGAGGGCGGACAGGAAGGCAACGCGGCACCGCGAACGGTGGCTTGTCTCCCGGGCTTTTGTCCCGCCGTGTAACCTCAACTGGAGGTCGCCAACTCTCGGACCAGCCACTCGCGATTGCGAGCCGGAACCCTAGTCAGCCATTGCAAATTGTGGTGCCGCGAACCTGTGATGACTCCTGCACGGGTTTGCTAAAGCGAGAGACGTGCCAAGTCGGGGCGAGGCCTCTGGCGCGGGGATCTGCTGGAGAGTCGAGGTGGGCGTGGTGATCGATAGCGCATCTTGGTGGTGCGCGGTTGCACCGTCATGCAGCGCTTTTACGGTTCACTGGTCGCTGATTTGCAGATGAACGAGATTTCATGATCACTTGTTTCAACTTGTTGCAGGAACGCACCAGATTCCGAAACCGCTGTCTGATTCTTCGACAGTCACTCAATTGATGACGGTCGCCTGCCAGCGTCGCTGGTGTGGCCAACCCGCGGTCCAGGAGGCCGCCATGTATCGCCGAATCGTACTGCTTGCCGTGATGCTTTTTTCCCTTGGCGGATGCGTTCCTTATTCCTATGGAGACAGCTACTACAGGTCAGAGGTCTACACATCACCCGCACCGGCCTATTACAGCGGTGGCGGCTCCTATTACCGCAGCGGCGGCACCTATTACACCCAGCCGCGCTACTACCAGCCAGCGCCGCGTTACTACCAGCAACCGCGTTATTACCAGGCGCCCCGGCACTATCAACCGGCCCCGCGTTACTATGAAAGCCGTCGCTGGCACGGCAATGATCGCGGACGCTGGGACGGCCACCGTCGCGGCGGCTGGGACAACGACCACCGGGGTCGCGGCAACTATGACCGCCATAGCGGTCGCCGTGACTACAACGGCCGTGGCAATCGCTGGTAAATCACTGCAACGAACAAGCGGCGCATCAAGCGCCGCTTTTTTTGCCCGGCCAAAAGTGGTTACGTTTGCCATCTCCTAAGACATTCCCGGAAGCGTCCTACAGTTTCATTTCGTCGCATTTGTTAGCGTTCGTGGATGCCGAACGAGGCGAGAAATTCTCAGCTTCATAGCGGCGAAAAATGGACGTTCAGCGCTATGAAGCTTCTGGTTATTCATCAAAATTGTCCCGGTCAGTTCCGTCATGTGGTGCTGGCGGCGCTGGATCGCGGTGATGAGGTTGTCGCGATAGGCCGGGACACGGCGCCGGGTGTCGTCGGGGTGAACACCCATCGATATCGAGCGATCAGCCGAGCGCCCGGCAATATTCACCCCTATCTGATCCGCTACGAACAAGCGGTCATTGACGGGCAGAAGGTTTTTGAAATTCTGAGCAGGCTGAACCGATCGGGTTATCGGCCGGACGTAATTCTGGCTCATCCCGGATGGGGAGAAACGCTGTTCGTCAAGGACGTCTATCCGGATACGCCGCTGATTCACTATTGCGAGTATTACTATCGAGCGCAGGGCGCCGACTGCGGGTTCGACCCTGAATTCCGCCGAGCCACGAGGGAGTCGTCACGGCTGCGAGTGCTCAACTCGCTGCATCTGTTGAATCTTCAACAATGTGATATCGCAATCGCGCCTACGCAGTGGCAGCGCAGCCTGTTTCCGGGCGCTTACCGGTCGGCGATTCGGGTCATTCACGAAGGTGTGATTCAACGTGCTGACCTGGCGAAAGTGGGAGCAGTCAGATTGCCCAATGGAATCGAGCTGAGCGCCGGACAGCCGATCGTTACCTATGTCGCCAGGAACCTTGAGCCTTATCGCGGCTTTCACAGTTTCATGCGAGCGATCCCGCTTATTCAGGCTGAGTGCCCCGATGCGCAGATCATCGTGGTTGGCGGTGATGGTGTCAGTTATGGGAGTAAGCCGGTCGGGTATCCAGATTGGCGCAGCAGGATGGAGGCGGAGGTCAGCTTCGATCACTCCAGCGTACATTTCACAGGGAAACTTCCCTACCAGACTTATCGAGCGGTTCTGCAGTGTTCGAAAGTTCATGTCTATTTGACGTATCCGTTTGTCTTGTCGTGGTCGTTACTGGAGGCGATGGCGTCTGGTTGTGTGGTTGTTGCGTCGGATACGGCTCCGGTAAGGGAAGTCATTGTCGAGGGGGCTAATGGCATATTGGTGGATTTCTTTGACCATCAAGGAATTGCCAGAAGTGTAAGCAAGGTTTTGAAATCGTCTGGCGAGTACGAATTTCTTGCCAGGGCTGCGAAGTTAACGGCAGGTCGGTTCAGTGTGAAAGCCGGGGTGACCCAGTACTTTGAGATTTTTGAAAGGGCAATGTCCGGGCATGGCGACATACCAACCGTTCCGCAGTTTGAGCGGGAGGTTTGAAATGTCCAGGAAGTCGCGTAAGCAGGCGATCAAGTGGTTTAAAAGGTTATTGAAGTATGGTCTGTTTGTTTATGTCTGTTATTGCGTAGCTGAATTTTATATCCGCAAAGAGCAATCCGCCGAGTCGGCGGCTATTCACCAGGCAGACGAGAAAGCTTGTCAGAACAAGCTGGCGAGCATGAAGCAAGTGCCGATATTAGGCGGCGCCTATGTGGATAAGACGCTGGTCCCTGAGTTTTACGTTGGCATGCCTGAGATGGTGAACAAGAAAGCGTGTCTGGCGATTGCTCTGAAGGGGCTTTTCTGGTGGACCGGGACGGGGCTGCACCGGTACCAGGATCAGCGCACAGAGTCGATCCCCAAAAGTTGGCGGCTCTATAAATTGAACGCCGGACTTTTTACCAGAAAAGAAACCACCGAACCCCATGAGCGGGGTTATCGGCACGTCAACTGGCCGGATGAGTTGATTGTGAAACTAAAGAATTATCCGGGGCTGGAAGTTTGGCTTAACGCTCCGCCACCGCACTTCAAAAATGTGTCATCCGTACGAAATTTTGTCATTGCAGGTTGGCCGCGGCGAGACGGAACCCCTCGGCTGATCAAGTGTGACGGCTTGATTCGCCCGGCTTCCGAAGAGCAACTGACTGACAAAAAGCTGGCAAGTTTTGGTAGGGCTGAATTGGAGAATCTGGATTTCGGCAAGCTGAATTTCTTCTGCATGGTCAATCTGGATAACTTCGACTTCGCTGGAGGGCACGGTAGTGTAGGTCTTGGTCTGTCGTCATTACGCGAAGCACCTGAGATGCTCAAGTATCTCAGTGATTATCTTTCACGCTCTGTGATTACAAGGAAGTAACAATGAGTTATGTTTTCAGCGATATGGAAAAATCGGAAATTTTCAATGCGGCCAATAGTTGCAAAGGAATGACGTTAAATTCTGAGGGTGTGGAGTACATTGCATTGGAATTAGCAGGGGCAAGCTGCGCCCCCCTGTACCAAAAGCTATTCGACATTATTGGTGAAAAAGTTTCTGACGTTGCAGCTGCCGATAAAGAGGCTGGAAAAGTACTAAAAAACGCCAGACTCTGGCTTGCCGTGGCCATTGATGCCAACGGTGGAAACGGTGCCTACTCGGCCCTGATTCGTGGTTACACCTCGCGGCAAGGTGAACTCAGATTGAACAGGATCTTCAGCGAAGACCTGATGCAGCTTTCATCCAACCAGGTTGCCGTCAATTTCATCAATACCCTGATCAACGGATCTCTTGCCGGTCAATTGGCGCCGTGGACGGTTCCGTCAATCAGCCAGATCGCTGAAATCGACGCCAGCGCGATTGGCGAGGCACTGTTCAAGGAGGTTTGCGGGGAAGACGATACCGCCGTGAAACGCAATGCCGGTTGGTCTGGAACAGTCGGATTCAGCCTGCTGGGCGGTAAACCTCCCTATGAAACGTGGAGACTGATCTCTGCGGGCGACCCGGATGCGGAAGATGACGGCCCACCGACTCAGGCAAAAGCCAACCGGCTCGACGACTATAAAAACATTCTCTTCGCCATCGATTCCTACAGTGTCGGCCTGCGAGCGGCGATCAGCAATTTCGGCATCAATCCACTGCAAAGTCTGCTCTCGGTCGTACCCGAGCAAATCAACATTGCGCTGGCCAGTGGCAGTGTGAGTCCGCTGATTCAGCATGTAGTCAAAGGCACGCCTGTTGCCGCCGTGGTCGAGCTGATCTTGCGCTACGGCCAGAACGAATTTCTCGACATGTTCACGCGCACTTACGCTGGCGATTCTGCTGCCACACCCACCACTAACGAAACCTTCGTCAGCAACGCTTACGCATTCTTCTCGGCATTCTCCCCAGAGCAGTCACAAAGCATCGTCACCCGGACAATAGGCGAGTTCGGCAATGCCAATGCATGGGCAAAACTGGCAGGCGAGGCGACGCCGCTCGGTCTGGCGTTGCGCAACTCTTTGCAGCAACTCAGTGAAGTCGTCATAGAACGAGCCGATGGATATCCCGACCGCAACCTCGAGCTTTACGATCCGCACACTGGTGAAGGCTTTATCAGCGCACAGTGGCTGGCGGATCGTGCGCAGATGCTGGCGCGGTTGATTGCCCGAACCCAGGGCTCGTTCGCAGAGCATTCGCTGCAGAAGTATTCCTACTCCGACCTCGCATCAGGCAAACAGGCGCCGATGACCACCGGAGTGCTGAACCCGCTGGCCATGTTCGGTGACGACGGCGGGCGATCTTTCGCCGGTGGCGCAAATGCCGATCATCTGTATGGCGGCGAGGGCAATGACTCCATCGATGGGATGGCCGGTCACGATGTCATTGAAGGTGGTCGCGGCAATGACTCGCTTACCGGAGGCGACGGCAATGATGCGCTGTACGGAATGGCCGGTGATGATGTTCTGATCGGAGGAAAGGGTAACGATTCCTTGATCGGGGGCGAAGGCAACGACCGTTATGAATTCGCCAGCGGCGATGGCCTCGACGAGATTCTTGATGCCAACGCCGATGGGCAACTGTGGATCAACGGCGCGCCGATTCCCCAACTCAAACGCCGCGCGCCTCTGAGCAATATCTGGTCTACCGAGGATCGGTCCATCACCCTGACGCTTGTTGAACACACCCTCAACATCAAATATGGCCAGAGCGATCTGGTGGTCATCAAGAACTTTCAGCCCGGGATGCTTGGCATCCGCCTCCCTGAATATGAGGGGCAGCCGCTCACTGCTGCGGATTTGACGCTTCAGGGCGACTGGAAAGCGAAAGACGCCGATCCCACTGTCCCCGGTGATCAGCCCTCCTTTGATGAGCTGGGCAACGTGGTGCTGCTGCCCAAGGTCAAACAGCGCAACAAGGCCGACGTACTTTACGGTTCCGCCGCAGACGACGTCATTCTTGGCATGGGCGGTTCTGATCGATTGTTCGGCAAGGCTGGAGACGATCGGTTATTCGGCGACAAGCAGACGACAATCGAAAAGGCCATGGCCGACGGTGACGCCAAAGGCAAGGCAAATCGCGGAGACTGGCTCGACGGCGGACAAGGTGACGATTTGCTTATCGGTACGGCATCGCGAGACGTTCTGCTCGGTGGCAATGACCGGGATATCTTGATCGGCGGTGCTGGTGACGATGTCTTGTCAGGAGACGAAACCACCGGTGCGCTGGAACAAGGTTGGTCGGTCAAGCGCGCTGCCGTCACGATTGCTCGCGGTGTGACCAGTCACCGAGCGGTCTATTCAAAGGCCTCGATAAACAGTGCGCCCGAGGGCGGTAGTGACGTGCTGTATGGGCAGGGCGGCAAGGACATTATCAACGGCGGCTGGGGTGAGGACCTGCTTGACGGCGGCGCTGACGACGATTTTCTCAAAGGCGATCAAGGTAACGACACCCTGGCCGGTGGCAGCGGCGACGACGTGATACTTGGTGACAACCTCGATTGGGGCGGTGGCCTGCCCAGCAGACACCATGGCAACGATGTGCTGGACGGCGGCACTGGTGATGATTCACTCGCCGGTAACGGTGGCAGCGACGCTTTGTATGGCGGCCCTGGCAACGACATTTTGCAGGGTGATGACGGCGTACTGGACGGCGTCGAAGGCGATGCCGCGCATTTTTTTGGCGATGATCTGCTGGACGGTGGCCTCGGCGATGACACGCTCCGGGGCGGCGGTGGCGATGACTTGCTCTTCGGCGGCGAAGGCCATGACGATCTGATTGGCGATAGCTCTGAGCATCCGGTTCGCTATCACGGTAACGACTTCCTTGATGGCGGTGCGGGGGATGACACCCTGCGAGGCATGGGTGGCGCGGATACGCTGTTGGGGGGTGCAGGCGCTGATTTCCTGGATGGCGACGTATCTGACCTGCAACCGGGCGGAAGCAACAATGACGTGCTACAGGGCGGTGAAGGAAACGATACGCTACAGGGTGGCTTCGGTGCCGACACACTGTACGGCGGCGCGGGTGACGACATATTGGCCGGCGATTACGAAAACAGCGCTGAGGCCGAGCAGAATGCCGATTATCTGGACGGTGGCTCAGGTAACGACACGTTGCTCGGTGGCGTCGGCAACGACACATTGCTGGGTGGAGAGGGAACGGACTACCTGCGCGGCGATTCCGGTGACAACGTGTTTGATGGCGGTCCCGGTGCTGACGTGCTGGATGGCATGGATGGCGCCGACATCTACTATTTCGGCGCTGGCGACGGCCTGGATATCGTCACCGATGCCGGCGGCCGCAACATCATCAGGTTCGGTGCAGGGTTTTCCGCGCAAAGCCTGAAGGCCGACGTCATCGAAGTTACCGTCGGCACGGTGTTGCGACTGGCCAATGGCACGGGCGACGCGATACTCATAAAGAATCACGAGAAGTGGAAGGACTCCACATTCAGTTTCAGCGACGGCGGGGTACTGGATTACGCAGATGTCCTGCGCAAAACTCTGCCACTGATAGAGATGCCCGAGTCGCCCGTACCAGAACGTGTCACCGCCCCGGCAACCCCTGAAAGCAAAGTTGAGGATCCGGTTAAACCAGACGAGGTAACCGCTGCGGCGCAAGGCCCGTTGGCATCTGTTCAAGCGCACGACTGGACCGGTGAATTCCTCGCGCAAATCAAGTCAAAGCGCTCCGCCCGCAGACACGCCACAGGTTTTACCTTGAATGAGCAAGGCGTCTGGGTTCGCAGTCATATCACTACCACCGACACCGGTTACACCACTCACACCGAGCTGAGCGAGGACAGCGTCGGAGCGGGAGCACTGTTTGAAACGCCGCCATGGATGAAGGCGGATGCAGGGCAAGCCGTGTTCAGTGAAAGGCAGTCGAACACCACAACCCGTGTCGAACACAAACAGGTGAAAGCCCAGGGAGCGATAGCCTCCTCAGGCTTGGCGCCTCGCTATTATCGATCCGGCTCGGCCAACGGGTTTTCATTCAATACGAGCGATGTATTGGTTGAAGACCGAAAGGAATCCGGCGCGCTTGAAGGCTGGTACGTCTATCCGGCGGCAAGCTTCAGTTCGGGCGCAACAGTGCCCAAGGCGTTTCGCTGGGATGTCACAACTGAAACGATCAAACGCAAAATCGTCCATGGCAATGATGCCGGCGGGCGAGTCAACGTTGAAGTGGAAAACGTTTTCCACGGCGGCGCGGGAGACGATCTGATCGTCGCTTATGCAGGCTCCCCACTTGACTACGGTACTGTCGGTGACAGAACGCCGGGCGCGTTTTTATCCGCAGGTGCGGGTGACGATACCTTGCTGGGCTCCGAGGGCGCCGACTATCTGCTCAGCGGCTCGGGTGATGACTGGCTCTACGGCGAAGACGGCGCCGACACCTACATCGTGCAAGCGCATGCCGGAGCAACCACCACGATTGCGGACGTGCTGAATCCTGTTTTCCACCGAGCAGAAATTGGCGTAGCGGGTTGGAAAGATGAGTACGGATTGATTGATCAGGACACGGTCGTCCTTCCAGCAGGCGCGCGGCGCGATGCACTGCAATTGAGCTGGGGTGCTGCGCTGATAGAGACCACCCATGTCGAGCTGGAGCCCAACCCGGATCGCGGGGCTTACCGCAATCCGCCGAGAGCGAAAATGCTCCATTCGACGCTCGATATCCAATGGGGTGGGACGCAGAAAGTCCGCATCGTCTTGCCCCATAACGGTGAACTTGCGGGCGCAGGTATTGAGCTCGTAAAGTTCGCCGATGGGTCGGTCGCAAGTTTGAAGCAGCTCCTGGAATCGAGTCAGTTGGGACCTGCGCCCGAGACTTTTCGTACGGGTGTCATCGTCAACCATCCCATCCGTTCAACTTCCTCGCGAGACGGACGAGCGCTGCCAATCGTAGGCGGTCGTGGCAACGACACCATAAGCGGCGCGGGGGAGATCCGAGGCATGCACGGCGACGACGTGCTCATGGGCGGCCCCGGTGATGATCTGCTGCTGGGTGGGCCAGGCAATGACACGCTGGCGGGCGGGGATGGAAATGATCTCTACCGATACGAGGGCCTCGGCAGAGACGTGATCATCAACAACGGAGGCGGCCTGGACGGGATCGATTTTTCCGAGCGCATGCTGACGATCGACAACCTCAAGTTTCATCGTGAGCGCGATGATCTGGTGATCGTGGTCGATTACGGCATGGCACCGAAAATCAGGGTTTCCAGGCATTTTGCCGCAGGCAAAAACGCTATCGGCTTCATAAGAGTCAGCGAAGGAACAACCACTCAAGACTACAGCGCGACGCAAATTGCCGAACGTCTGCACCCGCTTCCGCCACTGAGGGATGTCGAGGATATTTTGATAAAGGGCGACGATGAAGCGCAGCGGGCGATGATGGAAATAATCGAGTTCTACGAACTGAATGTCTGAGTAACAAGACGACCGATTGAGCCGGCCCGCGATGGAAATCCTGTTGCCATCGCGGGCCACGCGTCACCTCAATACTGGGTCAGATCCGCCAAGGGATGCCGCCCCTCCCAGACTTTATGAAAGTGCGCCTCGACCACCGCATCCGGCACGTTATTGATATCCGGCCAGTGCCAGTGCGGCTTCTGATCCTTGTCGATCAAACGCGCGCGCACGCCTTCGCTGAATTCCGGGTGGCGGCAGCAATTGAGGCTCAGGGTGTATTCCATCTGGAATACTTCGGCCAGCGACATGTGCCGCGCGCGGCTGATCTGTTCCCAGACCAGATGCGCGGTCAGCGGCGAGCCCTCGGTCATGGTTTTCGCCGCACGGGCAATCAACGGATCGCTGCTGTCGCGGTGCAGGCTGATGGCTTTCCACGCACAGGTGACGTCGCTGACGTCGAGCAATTCGTCGATCTGCTGGCGACGCGGCAGCCACTGCGCTTCGGGCATTTGTTCAAGAGCCTCCTGCTGCAGGGCCTTGAGCAAGCTGTTGAGCTGCATCGCGGTCTGTTCCTGCCAGTTCAATTGCATCAGGCCTTCGATCAATTGCGGTTGCTGTTCGTCGAGCAGGAAACGGTCGGCCAGATCCAGATCCAGCGCATCCCGGCCGTTGATGTGCGCGCCGGTCAGGCCGAGAAACAAGCCAAGCTTGCCCGGCAATCGGGCGAGAAACCAACTGGCGCCGACGTCCGGATACAGTCCAATAGTGATTTCCGGCATCGCCAGACGGCTACTCGGCGTGACGATCCGCGTGCTCGCGCCCTGCAACAGGCCCATGCCGCCGCCAAGCACGTAACCGTGACCCCAGCAGATCAGCGGTTTCGGATAGGTATGCAGACTGTAATCGAGGCGATATTCCGCGCTGAAAAATTGCGCGGCCAACGGCGGCACTTCGCCGGGGTGAGCGCGGCAGGCTTCGACCAGGCTGCGCACCTCGCCACCGGCGCAGAAGGCTTTGCCGCCGTTGCCGCGTAGCAGTACGCAGACGATTTGCGGGTCATTGGCCCAGGCGTTCAATTTGTCGCTGAGCGCATTGATCATCGGTAGGGAGAGTGCGTTCAGCGATTTTTCGGCATCCAGGCTGGCGATGCCGATGCGGGCGCCGTCGGTGCCGGTGAGTTCTTCGAAGTGCAGATTCATCGTGACCTCGATCAGGAATTTGAGCGATCAGTATGATCGCTGTGGGGGAAAGTGCCGGATCTGCGTCAGATCAATTGACAAGCGTGGTCGGCTTTCCTAGGGTTCGCCCCATTGTTTTTGCCGGAAATGACCATGACTGCTGACGACCGTATCAAACTCGAACCGAGCTGGAAGGAGGCACTGCGTGCTGAGTTCGACCAGCCTTACATGGCAGAGTTGCGCAGCTTTCTGCAGCAGGAGCGGGCGGCCGGCAAGGAGATCTATCCGCCGGGACCGATGATTTTCAATGCGCTGAATTCGACACCGCTGGACCAGGTGAAAGTGGTGATCCTCGGCCAGGACCCGTACCACGGTCCGGGCCAGGCCCACGGTTTGTGCTTCTCGGTGCAACCGGGCGTGCCGGCGCCGCCGTCGCTGGTCAACATCTATAAAGAGTTGAAACGCGACCTCAATATCGACATTCCCAACCACGGCTACCTGCAGAGCTGGGCCGAACAGGGCGTGCTGCTGCTCAACACCACCATGACCGTCGAGCGCGCCAACGCCAACGCGCACAAGGACAAGGGCTGGCAACACTTCACCGACCGCATCATTGAGGTGGTCAGCGAACGGCAGCCGCATCTGGTGTTCATGCTCTGGGGCGCCCATGCGCAGAGTAAGCAGAAACTGATAGACGCGACCAAGCACCTGGTGCTGACCTCGGTGCATCCGTCGCCGTTGTCGGCCTATCGCGGGTTTTTGGGCTGTGGGCATTTCAGCCGGACCAACAAGTTTCTCGAACAGAATGGCGAAACCCCGATCGACTGGCGCTTGCCACCGATTTGATGTGTCGACCGGGTTGGCTTCTTCGCGAGCAGGCTCGCTCCCACAGGAAATGTGTGCAAGCCACAAACCCCCTGTGGGAGCGAGCCTGCTCGCGAAAAGAGCAACTCGATCTCGCAGACTCAGGCGGGATGACGATTCCAATACCTGAACAACGGCTCTGCCAGAAACAGCACAAACAACAGCCGCATCACCTGCATCGCCGTCACCAGCGGCACCGACAATTGCAGGGTCTCCGCCGTCAGACTCATTTCGGCAATCCCGCCCGGCATCATGCCCAGGGTCAGCGAACGCAGATCCAGATGGGTCAGCGCACTCAAGCCCAGCGCCGCCAGCGACGCGATCAACATGGTCAGCGCCGTGCCGATCAACGTCCGGCCCATGAACGACGGCGCGCGGCGGAAGAACTGCCGATTGAAGTGACAGCCCAGACCGCTGCCGATCAGCCATTGGCCGATCTGACTGCCGCCATTGGGCAAACCGATGTGCAGATCCCAAGTAATGCTCACCGCCGCACTGACCAGCAACGGCCCGAACAACCATGGATTGGGTTGGCGCAAACGCTGCCAGATCCAGGCGAGCAGGGCGCCCGCCGGAAACAGAATCGCCAGCCAGCGCCAATCGACACTGCCGGCGTGAGAAATCGGCGTGCCGTCACCGAGCAGATACTTGAACGCCGCCGGCACGCACAACACCACCACCAACACCCGCAAGCTCTGCCCGGCCGCGACATGGCTTAGCAGTGCACCGTTGCGCGCGCCGAGGTTGACCATCTCCCCGGAACCACCGGGCATGCTCGAGAAAAATGCCGTGGCACGGTCCTCGCCGGTGCGGCGCATCAGCCACACGCCGACTACCGCCGACAGACTGGTGACCAATGCACCGAAGAAGATCAAACCGAAATGACTGAGCACCTGTTCCATCACCAGCGGGGTGAAGTGCAGGCCGATACCGATGCCGACGATCCACTGGCCGCATTTGCGCCCGCCAGGGATTTCCGCCAGTTGCCACGGCGTCAGGCAGCGCACCAGGATGATCGCCAGCAACGAGCCGACCATCCACGGTAGCGGCCAGCCGATCTGGCTGGCGATGAAACCGCCAAGCAGACCGACCAGCGGGGTACCCCACCAGGCTTTGAGGGACAAGCGATCAGACATCGGCGATGACGCGCCGTGCCGCCGAACGTTTGCGCCAGATGCGAATCAGCGGCATCAGCAGCATGATCGCGGTGAGGATCCAGCAACCGAAGGTGATCGGACTCGACCAGAGAATCTCCAGCGCGCCATTGGAGATCGACAGGGCGCGGCGCAGGTTCTGCTCCATCAGGCCACCGAGGATGAAGCCCAGCAGCAGCGGCGACAGCGGGAAATCCAGCTTGCGCAGGATGTAACCGAAGATGCCGATACCGATCATCAGGAACAGATCGAAGGTGGTGGCGTGCACAGCGTAAACGCCAATCCCGGTGATGATCGCGATGATCGGCACCAGCGCCCAGTTCGGCACGGCGAGGATGCGGGTGAATACGCGGATCATTGGGATGTTGAGGATCACCAGCATGACGTTGGCGATGAACAACGATGCGATCAGGCCCCAGACGATGTCCGGTTGCTGTTGGAACAGCAGCGGGCCCGGGGTGATGTTGTACAGCGACAGCGCGCCGATCATCACTGCGGTGGTGCCCGAACCCGGCACGCCGAGGGTCAGCATCGGTACCAGTGCCCCGCACGCCGCGCCGCCGATAGCGGTTTCCGGCGCGGCCAGACCACGGGGATCGCCTTCACCGAATTTGCCGCTGGTGCCGGCGATACGCTTCTCGGTCATGTAGGCCACGGCACTGGCGAGCGTTGCGCCGGCACCCGGCAGCACGCCCATGATGAACCCGAGCACGCCGCAGCGGACGTTGACGACGAACACCGACGCCGCTTCCTTGAAGTTGAACATCATCCGGCCGGTGGCTTTCACCGCTTCCTGGCCGTGGTGGGTTTTTTCCAGCAGCAGAAGGATTTCACTGATGGAAAACAGACCCAGCACCAGCACGACGAACTGGATGCCGTCGGTCAGATGAATGTTGTCGCCGGTGAAACGGTACACGCCGCTGTTGGCATCGATGCCGACGGTGGAAAGGAACAGACCGATCAGCGCGGCAATAAAGGTCTTCAGCGGTCGATCACCGGCCATGCCGCCGAGACAGACAATCGCGAACACCATCAACACGAAGTACTCCGCCGGTCCGAACGCAATTGCCCATTTCGCCAGCAACGGCGCAAACAGCACCATGCCGCAAGTTGCAATGAACGCGCCGATGAACGAACTCCACGCCGACAGCGACAGTGCCACACCGGCCATACCTTTGCGGGCCATCGGGTAGCCGTCGAGGGTGGTCATGACGGTGGAAGCTTCGCCTGGAATGTTCAGCAGGATCGAGCTGATTCGCCCGCCGTATTCGCAGCCGAGATAGACGGCTGCCAGCAGGATCAGCGCCGACTCCGGCGGCAGACCGAGTGCGAACGCGATCGGGATCAGCAGCGCTACGCCGTTGATCGGGCCCAGGCCCGGCAGCAGGCCGACGACGGTGCCGATCAGGGTGCCGCACAGTGCGGTCACCAGGTTGTACGGGCTCAGCGCGACGCCGAAGCCCTGACCCAAATAGCCAAGGGTATCCATATCAGTTCTCCAGGACGCTGAGCAGGCCGAGGGGCAGCGGAACATCCATCAAGCGATCGAACAGCAGATAGAGACCAACCGCCATCAGGCTGATGATCACCACGCTCGGCAGCCAGCGACCGCCGTAGAGACGGGCCATCGGTACGCCGGTAAGAATGCTGGCAACGATGAAACCCAGTGGTTCGAAGGTGCCGGCGAACACCAGCAACAGCGCGACGCAGATAGCGATCTTGGTCAGGGTTTCGCGATCCAGCGGCGGCTCGTCTTCACTGTGTTTGATCGGTGCCGGACGAAACACCATGTACAGCAGCGCCAGGCCCATCAGGCCGAGCATCAGCAGCGGGAAGGCGCGCGGGCCGACCGGTTCGTAGGAAAAGGCCGCTTGGTACGGCCACGCCATCAGTGCCAGGCCGGCACACACCAGCAGCAACACCGAGGCGAAAATGCGTTGAATTAGCATGGGAGCTCCTGTGCTGCGTCCCCGCGTAGGAGACGCAGCCACTAGACAGAGACGATCACTGGATCAGGCCGAACTCTTTGGCCAGCACTTTGTAGTCGGCGACCTGCTTCTTCACGTAGGTGTCCAGTTCCGGGCCGGTCATGGCGAACGGGAACAGCTCACGCTGATCACGCAGCTTGGCGAACTCGTCGGAAGCCAGCAGTTTGTCGAACGCATCTTTCCACCAGGCGTAGTCTTCGTCGCTGACTTTTGGCCCGAGGTAGAAGCCACGCACCACCGGCCAGACGATGTCATAGCCTTGCTCGCGAGCGGTCGGGATGTCCTTCATTTCCGGCTCGTCGAGACGCTTGTCGGCGAACACTGCGAGAAGGCGCATGTCACCGCTCTGGATGTGCGGCATGGAGTCGGAGATGTCGGTACTGCCGACCTGAATGTGACCACCGAGCAGGGCCGTGGCGATTTCACCGCCGCCTTCGAGTGCCACGTAACGCAGCTCGCGCGGGTTGATCCCGGCGGCTTTGGCGATCAGTGCGGTCTGCATCCAGTCCTGGCTGCCGACGGTGCCGCCGGAGCCGATGACTACCGAGCCTGGATCTTTCTTCAGGGCTTGAACGAGATCGTCGAGAGTCTTGTAGGGCGAATCGCTTTTCACTGCGATGGCGCCGTAGCTGGTGCCAACCGCCGCGAGCCAGCGCACGTTGGTTTCATCGAAGCGCCCGAACTTGCCCTGGGCCAGGTTCAAGAGCGAACCGCTCGACCACGCGACCAGCGTGCCGGCGTCCGCCGGACGTTGCGCGACCACCGCGTTGTACGCCACCGCGCCGACACCGCCGGGCATGTAGGTCACGCGCATCGGCTTGCTCAGCAGCTTCTGGTTGACCAGTGCGCTCTGCACCAGTTTGCAGGTCAGGTCGAAACCGCCGCCGGGGGAGGCCGGGGCGATGCATTCCGGACGTTTCGGCTCGGCCATGAGTTGGCCGGCAAACAGCATCGCGCCAGCGGCGAGAGCAACTTTACGCAGTGATACGTTCATTTGAGTCTCCAGAGGAGTTGTTGTTATGGATGGACTGAATGACCAGAGAGCAGCGCGAAAGCTTAGCGGCAGGCGCAGTTTTTTCGCGGCGCGAGCGCAACGACTGAAACAACGGAGGGGAAACAGGACTGCGGTGAGAAACCGACGGTGCAAGGATGGAATCGAGCAAGGCGAGCAGGCATTACAGCCTCGGTGCGCATGGACGGCATGCTGGGGTACTCCGTTATTGTTCTTATGAGTCGAAAACGCTTCGTGGCGTTTTTCGTTGCGCTGTGTGGCGGCAGCGGCGACAGTCGAAACTGTCCGTGGGCCGACTCTAACCGGCTAACCTTTCAACAACCTTTCAGTTGTCTTTCACGGTTTTCGGGCTTCACAGCGGCGGTTGCGGCTGTAAACTCCGCGGCAAAGCGCGGCGTCGGCCAACCCTGAACGAGGTACAAATCCATGCGTGTCCTGCTCGTCGAAGACCATTTGCAACTGGCCGAAAGCGTGGCTCAGGCGCTCAAGAGCACCGGTCTGACCGTGGATGTGTTGCACGATGGCGTGGCCGCTGACCTGGCCTTGGGCAGCGAGGAATACGCCGTGGCGATCCTCGATGTCGGCCTGCCGCGCATGGACGGTTTCGAGGTGCTGGCGCGGCTGCGTGCGCGGGGCAAGAACCTGCCGGTGTTGATGCTGACCGCGCGCAGTGACGTGAAAGATCGCGTGCATGGGCTCAATCTCGGTGCTGACGATTACCTGGCCAAACCGTTCGAACTCACCGAGCTGGAGGCGCGGGTCAAAGCCCTGTTGCGCCGCAGTGTCCTGGGCGGCGAGCGTCAGCAGCGCTGTGGCGTGCTGGCTTACGACCTCGATACGCGGCGCTTCACCCTCGGCGAAGAACTGTTGACCCTGACTTCGCGCGAGCAAGCCGTTCTCGAAGCGTTGATCGCGCGACCGGGGCGGGTGATGAGCAAAGAGCAACTGGCCGCGCAGGTGTTCGGCCTCGACGAAGAAGCCAGCCCCGACGCCATCGAAATCTACGTGCACCGCTTGCGCAAGAAACTCGACGGTCAGCCCGTGGCCATTGTGACCTTCCGTGGCCTCGGCTATCTGCTGGAAAGCCGTGATGCATAAGCCCAGCAGCCTGCGCTGGCGCTTGCTGTGGAACCTCGGATGGTTGTTGGTGGTGCTGATGCTCGCCAGTGGCTTGAGCGCTTACTGGAACGGTCGCGAAGCTGCCGATACCGCCTATGACCGCACGCTGCTGGCCTCGGCACGGACTATCGCGGCGGGATTGTCGCAGCGCGATGGCAGCCTCAGCGCCGACGTGCCTTACGTGGCGCTGGACACTTTCGCCTACGACAGCGCCGGGCGCATCTATTACCAGGTCAACGACATTCATCAGACGTTGATTTCCGGCTACGAAAATCTGCCCGGACCGCCGCCCGGCACGCCACGCACCGACAGCTATCCGGCGCTGGCACGTTTTTATAACGCGAAGTACAACGGCCAGAACGTACGCGTGGTCAGCCTGCTCAAAGCCGTGAGTGAGCCGAACATGAACGGCATGGCGGAAATCCGCGTGGCCGAAACCGACGAAGCGCGGGTCAGCATGGCGCGTAGCCTTGCCGCCGATACCTTGTTGCGTCTGGGCATGCTGGCCGTGGGCGCGTTGTTGCTGGTGTGGTTTGCAGTCAGCGCGGCGTTGCGCCCGCTGGAGCGGTTAAGAACCGCTGTTGAGGAACGCCAGCCCGACGATTTGCGGCCACTGCCACTGGTGGAAGTGCAGCATGAACTCGGGCCATTGGTTCGTGCACTCAACCATTTCACCGAGCGCCTGCGCGGCCAGTTCGAACGGCAAGCGCAGTTCATCGCCGATGCCGCTCACGAATTGCGCACGCCGTTGGCGGCGCTGAAGGCGCGGCTGGAGCTGGGCCTGCGTTCAACCGAGGCCGAGACCTGGCGCTCCACCCTCGAATCGTCGGCACAAAGTACCGATCGCCTGACCCATCTGGCCAATCAACTGCTGTCGCTGGCCCGCGTTGAAAACGGTGCGCGGGCGATCGCCGAGGGCGGCGCGCAATTGCTCGATCTGAGCCAATTGGCGCGGGAGCTGGGCATGGCCATGGCGCCGTTGGCGCACAAACGTGGTGTGGCGCTGGCGCTGGAAGCCGATGAGCCAGTGTGGCTGCGTGGCGAACCGACGTTGCTCAATGAACTGCTGAGCAATCTGGTCGACAACGCGCTGGCGCATACGCCGCCGGGCGGCAACGTGATTTTGCGCGTGACGGCCCCGGCGGTGCTTGAGGTTGAGGACGACGGGCCGGGGATTCCGCTGCACGAGCGTGATCGGGTCTTCGAGCGATTTTACCGGCGTAATCAGCAGGTCGCCGGTTCAGGCCTGGGGTTGGCGATTGTCGGTGAGATCTGCCGCGCGCATCTGGCGCAGATCACTTTGCATGATGGTGAGCAGGCGGGATTGAAGGTGCGGGTCAGTTTTATTGCCGGGTGATGGTGGTGTCCTCTTCGCCAGCAGGCTCGCTCCCACTGCAGCGATGCATTTTCAATGTGGGAGCGAGCGTGCTTGCGAAAGCCGCGCCTCGGTCCCGGGTCAGTAGAACATCGACCGCGATTCTTCCAGATCCGCGCAAAATTGCTTGTTCTCCGGGTCAATCCCCAGCTTTCTGAACGCCGGCACACTCAGCGGATCAATTCGCGCAAACGGATGATCGGTGCCCTTGCGGCAGTACAGGTTCGCGACTTGCACCACGTCCACGTAATCGATGCGGGCCGAGTCGCGTTTAAAATCCTCATAGAGCAACGGCAGTTGCACCAGGCGCTCGGGAAATTCCCAGACCCGCAGCAACTTTTCGCCCAGCACTGGATGAATTTTCTCGATCACATGGGTCAGGCTGACCGCATCCGAGAGCAGTTCATTGTGGTCTTCGGCGTAAGTCAGAATCGGCAACACGCCAATCTGATGCACCAGCCCGCCGAGTGCCGCCTGATCCGGTTTGAGCTGGGTGTGGCGACGACAGAGCGCATAGCTGACGCCGGCGATCTCCAGACTGCTGCGCCAGACTTCGCGCATCTTCTGTTCGACCACCTCGGAGCGGGCGTTGAAGATCTGCTCCATCACCAAACCGATCGCCAGGTTGCTGCTGTAGTTGATGCCCAAACGGGTAATGGCGGTGTGCAGGTCGGTGACTTCCTGCGCGGCGCGCAGCAGCGGGCTGTTGACCACTTTGATCAGGCGCGCCGACAGCGCGGCGTCGCGACCGATGAATTTGCTCAGATCGCTGACGCTGACTTCCGGATCTTCGGCGGCCTTGCGAATTTGCAGGGCCACCTCCGGCAACGTTGGCAGAACCAGGTCATCGTTATCGATGGCCGCAGCCAAATCCTCTTGGACCTTTTCCGCCAGTTCGCTCATTTGGACTCTCTAGGGTCTTGCAACAATGCTGCGATCAGCGCTGGATTTCGCGGTCGCGATCCAGTTCGTAAGGCAGGTCGAGCACGTGCAACGCGGGGCCTTCAAGGGCGCCCAGACGCAAATCACCGGCTTCGGCAGCTTCGGCCTGCAACACGGCCAGGAGTTCAATGTTTCCCTCGGCATTGGCAGCCAGCACCACTTCGCCGATCGAGCTGTTGTGGCTGGGTGCGAACAGTTGAGTGCCGGGCTCCGGCAACTCGGCCGCATCGAGACGCAAGCGGTACAGGCGCCGCTTGAGCTTGCCCAGGTACTGCATGCGCGCAACGATTTCCTGGCCGGTGTAGCAGCCTTTCTTGAAACTCACGCCGCCGACCGCCTGCAGATTGAGCATCTGCGGGATGAACAGCTCGCGGGTGGAAGGCATGACTTGACCGATACCGGCGCGGATCTGGCCCAGCAGCCATTGATTCAGCCCGCCCTCGGGCAGTGTGGTGGACAACTGGCTTTTGATGTTTTGCGCCTGAGCGGCGGGTACCCAGAGCTCGGCGCGATCGGGCGAAACGCGAATTGCGATCAGGCCTTCATTACGCACAACGCTGTCGGTTTCGCCAGGCAGTGCCAGACCGAAGCTGTTCAAGGCTGCGTCGCCATGTTCCAGACCGAAGCGCACCCAGGCGGCGCTTTCATCGGTCAGTTTCGATTTGGAGAACACTGCGTACTTTTTCAGGTCGGCCAGTTGCGGCTCGAGCAGCTCGCTGGCCATCGCCATCACCACGCCGTCTCCTTCGAGCAGAATACGGAAGCTCGACTGCATCCGGCCTTTCTGCGTGCAGCGGGCGCCGAGGCTGGCGCGGGTATCGCTCAGGTAATTGATATTGCAGGTCAACTGGCCTTGCAGGAATTTTCCGGCGTCCGCACCGCGAACCGCGAGTACGCCTTCATGAGACAGGGTGCAGAAAAAAGCAGAATCGGCCATGGGTCATCGCAGGGTAAATAGACTGGGGCACATCATAAGGGGGCAGGGTTGAAATGGGTAGTTGATAAAGGATCAGGGGTGGCCGACCAAAGCCGACTGTGCGGCCCGCGCCGGGGCTGTATACTGCCGGGCAAATTCGAGGAGGGCTCCATGGTCGAACAAGTTGAACTGAATCGCCTCTTTTGGCACAGCCGTCGCGGCATGCTTGAGCTTGACGTGTTGCTGGTGCCGTTCGTGCAGGAGGTTTACGCGACGTTGAATCAAGTGGATCGCGATCTGTACGTGCGTTTGCTGACCTGTGAGGATCAGGACATGTTCGGCTGGTTCATGGAGCGCAGCGAGTCGGAAGATCCCGAGTTGCAACGCATGGTCCGGATGATTCTGGATCGTGTCCAGCCCAAGTAACACGTTCGAATGCCGCTGGCATGCCTCACGGCAGTTGCTGGCGGCGTATCTGTTGGCCCAGGCATTCGCCACGGGTTCTTTAATTCTGCTGTCGATTCCGCTCTGGGCCAGTATGGCTGGGGTTTTCGGCTGTTTGTTGCATGGCTTCTGGGTGATTCCGCGGCAGATTCTGCTGAGTCATCCGAAAGCATTCTGCGGATTACGGCGCGACGGCGATGGTTGGCAGTTATGGAATCAGGCGCAAGGCTGGCAAGCGGTGCAACTGCGCCCGGACAGCCTGGCGCTGCCGCTGATCGTGGTGTTGCGCTTTCGTTTGCGCGGTGAGCGGCGGGTCAGGTCGATCTGCGTGCCACGTGACTCGCAGGCGGCGGATCTGCACCGACGCCTGCGAGTGCGGCTCAAGTTCAGCCGGCGTAGGTGGGCGGCACCAGAATAGTGTCGAGCGCTTCGGGCAGCAGATCCGGGTAGTCGAGGGTGTAATGCAGCCCGCGACTTTCCTTGCGCTCCATGGCTGAGCTGATCATCAGCTCGGCGACTTGCGCCAGGTTGCGCAGTTCGATCAGGTCGCGGCTGACTTTATAGTTGCTGTAAAACTCATCGATCTCGTCCAGCAGCAGACGCACGCGGTGCTGCGCCCGTTGCAGGCGCTTGTTGGTGCGCACGATGCCAACGTAGTCCCACATGAATCGGCGCAATTCGTCCCAGTTGTGCGCGATGATCACGTCTTCATCCGAGTCGGTGACCTGGCTGGCGTCCCAGGCGGGCAGGGCGCTTGGCGCCGCGACATGATCCAGCTGCGCGAGAATGTCCGCCGCCGCCGAGCGGGCATAAACGAAGCATTCCAAAAGCGAGTTGCTGGCCATGCGGTTGGCGCCGTGCAGACCGGTGAAACTGGTTTCGCCGATAGCATAGAGGCCGGGCACGTCGGTGCGCCCGTGCTGATCGACCATCACGCCGCCACAGGTGTAGTGCGCGGCGGGAACCACCGGGATCGGTTGCTTGGTGATGTCGATGCCGAAGCCCAGGCAGCGCTCATAAACAGTCGGGAAGTGGCTTTTGACGAACGATTCTGGCTTGTGACTGATGTCGAGATAAACGCAGTCGACACCCAGGCGCTTCATCTCATGGTCGATGGCCCGCGCGACGATGTCACGAGGCGCCAGCTCGGCGCGTTTGTCGAAGCGATACATGAAGCGCTCGCCATTGGGCAGCTTCAGATGCGCGCCTTCGCCACGCAGGGCTTCGGTGATCAGGAAGCTTTTGGCTTGCGGGTGATACAGGCAGGTCGGGTGGAACTGGTTGAATTCCAGATTCGCCACCCGGCAGCCGGAGCGCCAGGCCATGGCGATGCCGTCACCGCAGGCGCCGTCGGGGTTGCTGGTATAAAGGTAGACCTTGGCCGCGCCACCCGATGCCAGAATCACGAAACGTGCGCCGTAGGTATCGACTTCGCCTGTGGCGCGGTTCAGCACGTAAGCGCCCAGGCAGCGATCGCCTTCCATGCCCAAGCGGCGTTCGGTGATCAGATCGACGGCGACGCGCTGTTCCAGCAGTTCGATGTTCTCGCGCTCCTTGGCCTGGGCCAGTAAGGTTTTGAAGATCGCAGCGCCGGTGGCATCGGCTGCGTGGATGATCCGCCGATGGCTGTGGCCGCCTTCGCGGGTCAGGTGAAATTCGAAACCGCCGTCTTCGGTGCCGGATTGTTCGTCACGGGTAAACGGCACGCCCTGATCGATCAGCCACTGAATGGCTTCGCGGCTGTGCTCGACGGTGAAGCGCACCGCGTCTTCGTGGCAAAGACCGCCGCCAGCGTTGAGCGTGTCGTCGACGTGGGATTCGACAGTGTCGGTATCGTCGAGCACCGCAGCGACGCCACCCTGGGCCCAGAATGTCGAACCGTTGGCGAGATCGCCTTTGCTCAATACGGCAATGCGCAGATGACCGGGCAAGGTCAAAGCGAGAGTCAAACCGGCAGCACCGCTGCCAATCACCAGAACATCGTGTTGGAACTGTTGGCTCATTTCAGGATTCCGCTCAAAGCGACCCGGGTCGGGGTTGGCGCAAGACAGCTGGATCGGCGAGTCAAGACAGCCACACAGCCCACTAGTATATAGAGGGGTTGGGCGGCACAATAGCCGGGCCCAGATGGCATTGTGAGACTACTGCGCGGTAAAAAGCGCTGTGCTTCGTCGGAAGATTTTTTTTGCAGGTGTGGGAAAAGACACCTGTATCGGCGCTGAAACAGACTTTTCCGCCCACGGTTGCGCAATGTCAGGTGGGTACGGCTATAAATAATTGGAACTTTTGCCAAAGGGCCAAGATCAATAGACGGTGCCAGAAACCACGGACAGTGTCGGCTTCAGTGCGGAATCTGCGTTTGGATTCCTGCCGGCGAAACCGATAACAAGATTATTCGCGCAGCCGGTTTATCCCGCGCTGCGTTTTTCGTGCGTGCCAAATCAGAGCCCGCAGGAAACTTGCTTGGAGGGGGAGAACTTTTGCGAAAAGCCCGAGTCTATGTTTGCAAGTCTGGTCGTTTAGTAATGCAAGTCTCCTCCGGGCTTATCGAGGAGTGTTCATGCTAACCCAGGAAGAGGATCAGCAGCTGGTCGAACGCGTTCAGCGTGGCGACAAGCGAGCTTTCGATCTGCTGGTGCTGAAATATCAGCACAAAATTCTCGGGTTGATCGTGCGTTTTGTGCACGACACCCATGAAGCCCAGGACGTTGCTCAGGAAGCCTTTATCAAGGCGTATCGGGCACTTGGAAATTTCCGCGGTGACAGTGCGTTTTATACGTGGCTGTACCGTATTGCCATTAACACGGCAAAGAACTACCTGGTTTCCCGCGGCCGTCGGCCGCCGGATAGCGATGTAAGTTCAGAGGATGCGGAGTTCTACGATGGCGATCACGGCCTCAAGGATCTCGAATCACCGGAACGTGCATTGCTGCGGGATGAGATCGAAGGCACTGTCCATCGAACCATCCAGCAACTACCAGAGGATTTGCGTACGGCTTTAACTTTACGTGAATTCGATGGTCTGAGTTACGAGGACATTGCGAGCGTCATGCAATGTCCGGTGGGTACCGTGCGCTCCCGGATTTTCCGCGCTCGGGAGGCCATCGACAAAGCCCTGCAACCGTTGTTGCAGGAAAACTGAGACAGCGGCGACAGCCAAGAGAGGAACGCCATGAGTCGTGAAGCCCTGCAGGAATCGCTGTCCGCAGTGATGGATAACGAAGCGGACGAACTGGAATTGCGTCGAGTGCTCAGTGCACTGGATGATGTTGATACCCGTGAGACCTGGGCTCGTTACCAGATCGCTCGGGCAGCCATGCACAAGGATCTGCTGCTTCCGCGTCTGGATATCGCTGCGGCAGTGTCTGCTGCGCTGGAAGACGAAACGGCTCCGGCCAAAGTATCCCGCAGCCCATGGCGTAACCTGGGTCGCCTCGCTGTTGCCGCTTCGGTAACCGTGGCCGTTCTGGCCGGTGTTCGTCTGTACAATCAGGACGAAATCGCTGGTGTTGAACTGGCACAGCAGTCGAATCAGCCAACTCTGGCCACTCCACAGGTCAAGGGTCCGGCAGTTCTGGCAGGCTACAGCGAAAGCTCGGAAGCGACTGGCCCTATGGCTAACGGCGTTCTGCAAGGTCAGCCAGGCTGGCATGATCAGCGTCTGCCAGGCTACCTGCGTCAGCACGCTCAGCAGGCTGCACTCAAGGGAACTGAAAGCGCGCTGCCATACGCACGTGCCGCAAGCCTGGAAAACCGTTAAGGAGGATCATGCGCGCCATCCCTCTACTTTCGCTTCTGCTCAGTGGCTGGTTCATCGTTCCAGCCCACGCTGACGAGGCCCAGGACTGGTTGACCCGTATGGGTCAGGCCGAGCAGCAGCAAAGCTTCCACGGTACTTTCGTTTACGAGCGCAACGGCAGTTTTTCCACGCACAACATCTGGCATCGTGTCCAGAATGGCCAGGTCCGCGAGCGGTTATTGCAGCTCGACGGCTCGGCTCAGGAAGTCGTGCGCATTGATGGACGTACTCAATGCGTCAGCGGCACCCTGATTGCGGGATTGGGTGACTCACCCAACGCTGCCGCCCGTGCGCTGGATCCCAAAAAGCTGAAGAATTGGTATGACCTTGCCGTCATTGGCAAGTCGCGCGTGGCCGGCCGTGATGCAGTGATCGTGGCTCTGACGCCTCGTGATCAGCATCGCTACGGTTTCGAGCTGCATCTGGACAAGATGACCGGATTGCCGCTCAAGTCGTTGCTGTTGAACGATAAAGGTCAGTTGCTTGAGCGTTTTCAGTTCACCAGCCTCGACACTGATGAAATTCCGTCGGACAAGGATTTGCTGGCGGACGCCGATTGCAAGCCGATCAACATCGGCAACGACAAGGCTTCTGCAGCCAAGACCGTGCAGAACTGGCGTTCGGACTGGCTGCCGCCGGGCTTCGAGCTGACCAGCAGCAGTTCGCACAAGGATGCGCAGACCAAGACCCAGGTCAGCAGCCTGATGTATGACGATGGTCTGGCGCGTTTCTCGGTGTTCCTTGAACCCTTGAACGGTGCAACCGTCACCGACACCCGTACTCAGTTGGGCCCGACCGTCGCGGTATCCCGTCGCCTGACCACGCCGCAAGGTGAAATGATGGTCACGGTGGTCGGCGAAATTCCGATCGGCACCGCCGAACGAATCGCTCTATCGATGCGTAACAACGATGGCGCTGCGACCAGCAAGCAGTGAGCTGATTTCAGTCATTTCCACTTCGTCGTCGAGACGTCGAAATGTTTGCTGAGCATTTTCATTTGCAAAACCCCTGAAAATTTTTTATAGGTCAGAGCCTCACGGCTCTGGCCTTGTTTGTTGTTCCCGGAACAAAAATGCCGGTCTGTGGTTTCCGGTGTTCCTTTGCTCCATATCGCTTAACCCTGCTCGTCGTAACGGGAGCTGTATGTCGATACCAAGTTTGAAGTCTTATCTTTCCATCTTCGCCACTGTGCTGTTGCTCGGTCAGGCGGTCCCTGCTGCGCAAGCGGCCGATCTGCCTGATTTCACCCAGTTGGTCGAACAAGCGTCGCCCGCGGTGGTGAACATCAGTACCACGCAGAAACTGCCGGACCGTCGCGTGAATCAGCAGATGCCGGATCTGGAAGGCCTGCCACCGATGCTGCGTGAATTCTTCGAGCGTGGCATGCCGCCTCAGCAGCGCTCGCCGCGTGGCGACGGGCGCCAGCGTGAAGCCCAATCGCTGGGCTCGGGATTCATCATTTCGCCGGATGGCTACATCCTCACCAACAACCACGTGATCGCCGATGCCGACGAAATCCTCGTCCGTCTGGCTGACCGCAGTGAGATGAAAGCCAAGCTGGTCGGCACTGACCCCCGTTCCGACGTGGCCTTGCTGAAAATCGAAGGTAAGGATCTGCCGGTGCTCAAGCTCGGCAAATCCCAAGACCTGAAGGCCGGCCAGTGGGTGGTGGCAATCGGATCGCCATTCGGCTTTGACCACACCGTGACCCAAGGCATCGTCAGCGCCGTCGGTCGTAGCCTGCCGAACGAAAACTATGTGCCGTTCATTCAGACCGACGTGCCGATCAACCCGGGCAACTCCGGTGGTCCGCTATTCAACCTGAACGGTGAAGTGGTCGGCATCAACTCGCAGATCTACACCCGCTCCGGTGGCTTCATGGGCGTGTCGTTCGCCATCCCGATCGACGTGGCGATGGATGTTTCCAACCAGCTCAAGAGCGGTGGCAAAGTCAGCCGTGGCTGGCTGGGCGTGGTCATTCAGGAAGTGAACAAGGACCTGGCCGAGTCGTTCGGCCTGGACAAGCCGGCCGGCGCCCTCGTTGCGCAGATCCAGGATGACGGTCCTGCGGCCAAGGGCGGCCTGCAGGTTGGCGACGTGATTCTGAGCATGAACGGTCAGCCGATCGTCATGTCCGCAGATCTGCCGCATCTGGTCGGCGCGCTGAAGGCTGGCGCCAAAGCCAATCTGGAAGTGATTCGTGAAGGCAAGCGCAAGAACGTCGAGTTGACCGTCGGCGCGATCCCGGACGAAGACAAAGAGCTGGACGCGCTGCCGAAATCCGGCGCTGAAAGCAGCAGCAACCGTCTCGGTGTTGCGGTCGGTGAACTGACCGCCGAGCAGAAGAAAACCTACGACCTCAAAGGTGGTGTGGTGATCAAGGAAGTGCAGGACGGTCCTGCGGCCTTGATCGGTCTGCAACCGGGTGATGTGATCACGCACCTGAACAACCAGGCCATCGGCTCGGCCAAGGAGTTCACAGACATCGCCAAGGCGTTGCCGAAGAACCGTTCGGTGTCGATGCGCGTGCTGCGTCAGGGCCGTGCCAGCTTCATCACCTTCAAACTGGCTGAATAAGCCAGCAGCAAGGTAAAAAAGAAACCGCCTCGAAAGAGGCGGTTTTTTTATGTCTACATCTTCTGTCTTGCTGGAAAACTCAGCCCATCATGTCCTTGACCATGCGCTCCTGCTCCATCAGTTCGCGCTGGCGGGCATCGATGCGCGAGGACAGCGGGAAGTTGTTGCCGGCCTTGCGCTTGGCGAAGTCCAGCTGCTGAATGGCCTGACGGTAATCGCCGACCAGTGCGAAGTACTCGGCGCGCGCCTGATGCAGACCGATGATATTGCCCGACAGGCCGCGAGTTTCGGCAACCTGGTACCAGACGTCCGGATCATCCGGGCGGGATTTGAGCAAACTGTCTAGCGCCTTCTCGGCATCGGCGGCGCGATTCTGTTTCAGCAGCAGATCGACCCGCACCTGATTCAGCGGATAGTTGCCCGGGAACTGCGTGAGCATGCGGTCGACCCGCGATTGCGCATCAGGCAGACGATTATTGGTAATGTCCAGATCGACCTGAGCGAGGTTGTAAATGATCTCGTTCGGCGACTTGGCCAACAACTGCTTCAGGTTCTCTCGCGCTTCGTTGAGCTGGCCGCCCTTGATTTGCGCGATGGCCAGGCCGTAACGCGCGACATCGTTTTTCGGGTTTTCATCGAGCAGGGCGCGGAAACGCTTGGCGCCCAGCCCCGGGGTTTCTTCGTAGATCAACTGCACCCGCGCGCGGATCAACTGGTAGCGCATGCTGTCTTCAATGCCGCCCGGTTTCGCCTGCTCGGCGCGGTTGCGAGTGTCAGCGATACGCGATTCGGTGACCGGGTGAGTCAGGAGGAATTCCGGCGGCTTGGCGTCGAAGCGGTACTGGCGCATCAGGCGTTCGAACATGGTCGGCATCGAACGCGGGTCGTAGCCGGCCTTTTCCAGGTTGAGGATGCCGATGCGATCCGCTTCTTGTTCGTTTTGTCGCGAGAAGCGCCGTTGTTCCTGCAACGCCGCAGCCTGGGTGCCAGCGATGGTGGCGATGCCGGCATCACCGCCGCCGGCCGCCGCAATGACAATGCCGGCCAGCAACGCGGCCATCATCGGCACCTGCATTCTTTGTGAGGCTTCCACCCCGCGAGCAAAGTGACGTTGCGACAAGTGCGCCAATTCGTGGGCGAGCACCGAGGCGTATTCACCTTCGGTTTGCGCATTGAGGAACAGGCCGCCGTTGACCCCGACTACGCCGCCCGGTGCAGCGAAGGCGTTGAGCTGCGGGCTGTTGATCAGGATGAATTCCAGACGTCGGTCGGAGACCTGACTGGTCTCCACCAGTTTATAGACGCTGGATTCGACATAATCCTTGAGTTGCGGATCGTTGAGCTGGGAAACCTGACTGCGCAGCATGGCCAGCCAGGCACGGCCGAGCTGGTATTCCTGTTGCGGCGAGACAATGGCAGAGCTGGCGTCGCCGAGTGACGGCAGATCGTCGGCAAAGCCTGGTGAGGCGAGCAGGCAAGCGAGCGTCAGCAGGGTAGGGCGCAGAAAAGTCATGCACAAAGCCTTGGAGGACAAAGACCTTACTGTAGCCGGACACCGAAGCCGCGACCAGATATTCTAGGCAGCTCGACAACCCGAACCGGAGTGACGCAATGACTGACGCTGTAGCCCACGACGTGGAACTGGACGCCAGTGGCCTGAACTGTCCGTTGCCGTTGCTAAAGGCAAAAATGGAGCTCAATAAACTGCACAGCGGCGCTGTACTCAAGGTCATCGCTACCGATGCCGGCTCGCAACGCGACTTCCGCACCTTTGCCAAATTGGCCGGTCATGCGCTGTTGCGCGAAGAAGACGAGGCTGGCGTCTACCGTTACTGGTTGAAAAAAGCCTGACGCGAGCGCGTTAACAATCGAAGGGATTATTGATGTTCAAAGTGTTACGCGACTGGATTCAGCGCTACTTCTCCGATGAAGAAGCCGTGGTGCTGGCAGTGCTGCTGTTTCTCGCCTTCACCGCCGTGCTCACCCTCGGCGGCATGCTTGCGCCGGTGTTGGCGGGCATGGTGCTGGCGTATCTGATGCAGGGCCTGGTGGTGACGCTCGAGCGGCTGCGCGTGCCGGGCGGCGTGGCGGTCGGGCTGGTGTTTGCGCTGTTCATGGGTGCGCTGATGCTGTTCATCGTCGTGGTCCTGCCGCTGTTGTGGCATCAATTGATCACGCTGTTCAACGAGTTGCCAGGCATGCTCGCCAAGTGGCAATCGCTGCTACTTCTATTACCGGAGCGCTATCCGCATCTGGTGTCTGACGAGCAGGTCTTGCAAGCAATCGAAGCGGCGCGGGGCGAGATTGGCAAGTTCGGTCAGTGGGCACTGACTTTCTCGTTGTCGAGTTTGCCGCTGCTGGTGAACATCATGATCTACCTGGTGCTGGTGCCGATTCTGGTGTTTTTCTTCCTCAAGGATCGGGCGATGATCGGCGAGTGGGTGCGCGGCTATCTGCCTCGCGAGCGCGCCCTGATCACCCGTGTCGCCCAGGAAATGAACCGGCAGATCGCCAATTACATTCGGGGCAAAGGCATCGAGATTGTGATTTGTGGCGGCGTGACCTACATCGCCTTCATTGCGTTGGGCCTGAACTACGCGGCACTGTTGGCGTTGCTGGTGGGGTTGTCGGTGGTGGTGCCGTATGTCGGTGCAGTAGTGGTGACCGTGCCGGTGCTGCTGATTGCGCTGTTCCAGTGGGGCTGGAGCGATCAGTTCATCTACCTCATGGCGGTCTACGGAATCATTCAGACGCTGGACGGCAACGTGCTGGTGCCGTTGCTGTTTTCGGAAGCAGTGAATCTGCATCCGGTGGCAATCATCTGCGCGGTGTTGTTGTTTGGCGGGTTGTGGGGATTCTGGGGTGTGTTCTTTGCGATCCCGCTGGCGACGCTGTTCAAGGCTGTGCTGGATGCGTGGCCGCGCAAGGAGCCGGTGGTGGCGCCGTTGCTTTAGCGGTTGATCCGGATTTTGCAGAGAGGCTATTCGCGAGCAGGCTCGCTTCCACAGTGATTACATTTCAATTGTGGGAGCGAGCCTGCTCGCGAAGGGGTCTTTAAAGACGCAACAGACCCATCAGGCTTTATTCAGAGCCTCAGCCGCCGCCAGCACGGCATCAACATGCCCCGGCACTTTCACACCACGCCACTCCTGACGCAGGACACCGTCCTTATCAATCAGGAAAGTGCTGCGATCAACGCCCAGGTATTCCTTGCCATACAGCTTCTTCAGCTTGATCACGTCGAACAGCTGGCAAACCGCTTCGTCCTTGTCACTGATCAGTTCGAAGGGGAATTCCTGTTTGCCTTTGAAGTTTTCGTGCGACTTCAAACTGTCGCGGGAAATGCCGAAGACTTCGGTGTTGGCAGCCTTGAACGCCGCATATTGATCGCGAAAGCCCTGGCCCTGAGTGGTGCATCCCGGGGTGCTGTCCTTCGGGTAGAAGTAGATCACCACTTGCTTGCCCTTGAGTTCGGACAGGCTGACGGTCTGCCCGCTGGTCGCAGGCGCGGTGAAATCCGCAACCGGTTGGTCGATGACAACGGCCATGAAAGCTTCCTTACATTGGGTTTTGTGGGCGCCAAGGCTCGATCAGCGCATCCAGATTCATCGCGTCGGCGAAGTCGAGGAATTGATCGCGCAGCCAACTGATCTGGGTACCGGCCGGCAGGGTCACGGTGAACGTGGCGTTGAGCATGGTGCCGCCGGTCTGTGGCGCCTGATAGGTGTCGCAGGTGAGGTTTTCCAGTTCGACGTTGTGGTCCATGAAGAACTGGCACAGCTCATTGATGATGTCCGGGCGATACGCCGAGCTGACGTAAGCCACGTAAGGCAGCGCCTGTGGGCGATTTTCCAGAGCGGCGCTGCGCACCACGTTTACGGTGAAAGCATGACGCTTGGCCAGCAATGGCAGGCTGCCTTCGAGGCGCGCGAGGGCGTCCCAGCTGCCGGAAACTTCCAGCACCAGAGCGCTGCACTCGCCGTGGCGAGTCAGGCGAGAGGTGACGACGGCGCAGCGGTTTTCATGGCTGGCGCGGCACAGGACGTTGGTCAGCTCCATGGGGTTGGCGCCGAGGGCACTGATGACAAGGAATTGTTCGCGAACTGTGGGGGTGGACATGCAGCATTCCTAAAGCGATGAGCGGTCGGTAGGTTGACGGCGTTGGCGGCCGGGAGTGCCTGTTCTGGCGCTCCGTATAAAGAGCCCCGGCCGGCGCTCGCGGCTCGCTCCTCTGTGCGGGAGCGCGTCGATGCGACGCAGGAACGGGGCCTGGGAGGCCGAAAAGGGAGGCTGAAACCCGGCGTACAAGCTGATCTGTACCGATCAAAGTCTGAAGGGTAGCGAAAAGCGGCGCCAAGGGGAATGGCGGCGGCGCAGTACTTCGCTTGTGCAAGCATCTTGGCGCCAGTACCATTACCGCTCTCTTTTTCCGGCAGGAGCGGTTTCATGATTGCGGGCAGTATGGTGGCACTGGTCACTCCCATGGATGCACAAGGGCGTCTTGACTGGGACAGCCTCAGCAAACTCGTGGACTTCCACCTCAAGAACGGCACCCATGCCATCGTCGCCGTCGGTACTACCGGCGAGTCGGCCACCCTTGATGTAGAAGAGCACATCGCCGTCATCAAAGCCGTGGTCAAACAGGTTGCCGGACGCATCCCGGTCATCGCCGGCACCGGTGCCAACTCGACCCGCGAAGCCGTCGAGCTGACCCGCAATGCCAAGGCCGCCGGCGCCGATGCCTGCCTGCTGGTGGTTCCTTACTACAACAAGCCGACCCAGGAAGGCCTGTACCAGCACTTCAAGCACATCGCTGAAGCGGTCGACATTCCGCAGATTCTCTACAACGTTCCCGGCCGCACCTCCTGCGACATGCAGGCCGAGACGGTGATTCGCCTGTCCACCGTGCCGAACATCATCGGCATCAAGGAAGCCACCGGCGACCTCAAGCGCGCCAAAGCAATCATCGATGGCGTGAGCAAGGATTTCATCGTGCTGTCCGGCGATGATCCGACCGCTGTCGAGCTGATCCTGCTGGGCGGCAAAGGCAACATCTCGGTCACCGCCAACGTCGCCCCGCGCGAAATGGCTGACCTGTGCGAGGCCGCGCTGAAAGGCGACGCCGGCACCGCACGCGCAATCAACGAAAAACTGATGCCGCTGCACAAGGACCTGTTCATCGAAGCCAACCCGATTCCGGTGAAGTGGGCTCTGGTTGAAATGGGCCTGATGCACGAAGGCATCCGCCTGCCACTGACCTGGCTGAGCACCCCTTGTCATGAAACGCTGCGCACGGCCCTGCGCCAGTGCAGCGTCCTGGTTTAATTGAGGAAGTACAACGCATGAAGCGAATGGCCGGACTTTCCGCACTTGCCTTGATTATCTCCAGCACCAGTGGCTGCGGATGGGTCTGGGGGCCGGAAGGTTATTTCCGCGACCGTGGAAGCGATTACCTGCAAGCGCAACAGACTGCACCGATGCAATTGCCACCGGATGTAAGCACTGCCAAGCGTCTCGATCCGCTGTTGCCGATCCCGCGCAACGTGGCCGATGACACCGCGACGGGCGAATACATTGTTCCGCGTCCTCAACCGTTGTCGGCGGTTGCCGATGCCACGGATTATTCGCTGCAGAAGAGCGGTGATACGCGTTGGGTCGTGGCCCAGCACCCACCGGCCGAAGTCTGGCCAGTGGCGCTGCAGTTTTTCCAGGACAACGGTTTCCGTCTGGATGAACAGCGTCCGCAGACCGGTGAATTTACCACCACCTGGCAGCACTCCGACGAGTTGTCCGCTTCGATGGCCAAGCGCCTGAGCGCGGCCGGTATCGCCAGCGATAGCGAGACCCGCGTGCGTGTACGCATCGAGCCGGGCGTGCAGCGCAACACCAGTGAAATCTACGTGGTCAGCGCCGAACGTCCTGCCGGCAGCACTGCCGACGTGGCCTTCACCAACCGTTCGGTCAACACTGGCCTGGACGCTGCGCTGGTCGACGACATGCTCGCGAGCATGAGCCGTACTTCCGAGAAGGGCGGTTCGGTGTCGATGCTGGCCTCGCGTGATTTCGATGCGCCGAGCCGCGTCAGCCTCAGCGAAGACGGTAGCGGCAACCCGGTGTTGAACGTCGGTACCGATCTGGATCGCGCCTGGTCGAGCGTCGGCCGTGCGCTGGAACAGGGCGAATGGCGCGTTGAAGACATCAACCGCAGTCTGGGCCTGTACTACATCAACCTGGCCGAAAAAGCCGAGAAGAAAGACGACAAGCCTGGCTTCCTCAGCAGTCTGTTCGGCAGCGCGCCGAGCAAGGAAGAAGTCGAAGCCCGCGCCGAGCGTTATCAGGTTCGCCTGAGCAAGGTGGGCGAGAACATCCAGGTCACCGTCGAAAAGAACATCAACACCGTCGCACCGGCCGATGTCGCGCGTAAAGTGTTGAGCGTGATTCAGGACAACCTGGGCTGATCCGATATGCGTTTTGCCGTTCTCGGCAGCGGTAGCCAAGGGAACGGCACGCTGATCGCCAGTGCTGATACGTACGTGCTGGTGGATTGTGGTTTTTCCCTGCGGGAAACCGAAAGACGTCTGTTGCGCCTGGGTGTGCACCCGGCGCAACTGAGCGCGATACTTGTGACCCACGAACATGCCGACCACGTGCATGGCGTGGGTTTGCTGTCTCGGCGCTACAATCTGCCGGTCTACCTCAGTCGCGGCACGCTGCGCGGGATGCGCAAACCGCTGGAACCGGCGGGCTTTCTGGCCGGCGGCGAGCAACTGCAGATTGGCGCACTGAACGTCGGGGTCATTGCCGTGGCCCATGACGCGCAGGAGCCGACCCAGTACGTTTTCAGCGATCAGGAACAGCGGCGCTTCGGCCTGCTGACCGACCTGGGATCGTTCTGCGAGCGGGTGCTGGACGGCTATCGGGACCTCGATGCATTGATGATCGAGTCGAACCATTGCCGCGACATGCTGGCCCGTGGTCACTACCCGTACTTTCTCAAGCAGCGGGTGGGCGGCGAACGCGGACATCTGAACAACCATCAGGCGGCATTCCTGGTGGCCGAGTTGGGCTGGCAGGGCTTGCAACACCTGGTCCTGGCCCATCTGAGCAGCAAGAACAACCTGCCGCAGCTGGCCCGGCAATGTTTTGTCGACACCCTCGGGTGCGACCCGGACTGGCTGCAACTGGCCGATCAAGATTCAGGGCTCGACTGGCGTCACATCGCCTAGCCCACCTACTTAGCAAGCGGAGCCCATCATGGAAAAACGTGAAGAACTCTACCGCGGCAAAGCCAAATCGGTTTACAAGACCGACGACGCTGACCGCTTGATCCTGCTGTTTCGCAACGACACTTCGGCGTTCGACGGCAAGCGCATCGAACAGCTTGATCGCAAAGGTATGGTGAACAACAAGTTCAATGCCTTCATCATGCAGAAGCTCGAAGCGGCCGGCGTGCCGACCCAGTTCGACAAACTGCTGGGCGACAACGAATGCCTGGTGAAAAAGCTCGACATGATCCCGGTCGAGTGCGTCGTGCGTAACTACGCCGCCGGCAGCCTGGTCAAGCGTCTGGGCGTCGAGGAGGGCATGAAGCTCAACCCGTACACCTTCGAACTGTTCTTGAAGGACGACGCCAAGGGCGACCCGTTCATCAACGAATCTCACGTCGTGGCATTCGGTTGGGGCACCGCCGAGCAACTGGCACGCATGAAAGAACTGTCGCTCAAGGTCAACGAAGTCCTGAGCAAACTGTTCGACGACGCCGGCCTGCTGCTGGTCGACTTCAAGCTTGAATTCGGCGTGTTCAGCGACGGCTCCATCGTCCTTGGCGACGAGTTCAGCCCGGACGGCTGCCGTCTGTGGGACAAGGACACCAAGAAGAAGATGGACAAGGACCGCTTCCGCCAGGGCCTCGGTGATGTCATCGAAGCCTACGAAGAAGTCGCCGCTCGTCTGGGCGTACCGCTTTAATCGACGCAAGCATCTGATAGCACGGAAAAAATTTCGTTTGGGGGGTTCGCAACCAACGAAAGTGTTGTTATGATGCGCGCCGTTGGAGAGATGCCAGAGTGGCCGAATGGGACGGATTCGAAATCCGTTGTACCTTCACCGGTACCTAGGGTTCGAATCCCTATCTCTCCGCCATTATTGAACAAGACAAAGCCCCCGTAATCATTGCTGATTACGGGGGCTTTTTCGTTTCTGGCGTTTTGTTCGCGATGCTTTTCGGGTACAACCTGCCGACTGCATAAAGGAACAGCTCGATGAGTGAAGTTCAGCCGTTGGCGGGTGATGACGATGCTAGGCCGCAGGCCGTGAGTCTGCGCGAGGCGTTCTGGTTCTGGTTGAAGCTGGGCTTTATCAGTTTCGGCGGGCCGGCCGGGCAGATTTCGATCATGCACCAGGAGCTGGTCGAGCGGCGGCGCTGGATTTCCGAGCGGCGTTTTCTGCATGCCTTGAACTATTGCATGTTGCTGCCCGGGCCGGAGGCGCAGCAGTTGGCGACCTACATTGGCTGGTTGATGCATCGAAGCCGGGGCGGGATTGTGGCCGGGGCGTTGTTCGTGTTGCCTTCGCTGTTTATCCTGATTTTCCTGTCGTGGCTCTATATCGCCTTCGGTGAAGTGCCGGTGGTGGCCGGGCTGTTTTACGGGATCAAGCCTGCGGTGACGGCCATCGTCGTACAAGCGGCGCATCGCATTGGCTCGCGGGCACTGAAGAACAATTGGCTGTGGGCGATTGCGGCAGCGTCGTTTACGGCGATCTTTGCGTTCAATGTGCCGTTCCCGTTGATCGTGCTGGGTGCGGCGGTGATTGGCTATTTCGGCGGTCGACTGGCACCGGAGAAATTCACGGCCGGCGGGCATAGCGCAGAGAAGAAGTCTTTCGGCCCAGCGTTGATCGACGACGACACGCCAACCCCGGCCCATGCCCGTTTCAGCTGGACGAAACTGGCCATGCTCGCCGTGATTGGCGCCGCGCTGTGGGCATTGCCGATGGGCGTACTGACCGCGCTGTTCGGCTGGCAGGGCACGCTGACGCAGATGAGCTGGTTCTTCACCAAGGCAGCGCTGCTTACCTTCGGCGGGGCTTATGCAGTGTTGCCTTATGTCTACCAAGGTGCGGTCGGTCACTACGGCTGGCTGACCCCGACGCAGATGATCGACGGGCTGGCGCTGGGCGAAACCACGCCCGGGCCGCTGATCATGGTGGTGGCCTTTGTCGGTTTTGTCGGTGCTTATGTGGCGCAGGTGTTCGGCGCCGATCAAGTGTTCCTGGCCGGAGCGGTCGCCGCCGCGCTGGTGACGTGGTTTACCTTTCTGCCCTCATTCGTGTTCATCCTCGTCGGCGGCCCGCTGGTGGAGTCGACGCACGACGAACTCAAATTCACCGCACCGCTGACCGCGATCACCGCTGCGGTGGTCGGCGTGATTCTCAATCTGGCGTGTTTCTTCGGCTACCACGTGCTCTGGCCACAGGGCTTCAGCGGCAGCCTGGACTGGCCGTCGGCGTTGATCGCGATTGCGGCAGCCGTTGCGCTGTTTCGCTTCAAACGCGGAGTGATTCAGGTGTTGCTGGGCTGTGCGTTGGTTGGGTTGGTGGTGCATTTACTGCGTTAAAAACCTCTGCAGACCACGGGCTGCAAATGCCCCAAGCGGTCGAGGTGATAGCGTTGCAGGTCCCGCGCCAGAATCAGTTGGCCGTTATACAGCGCCGCCGCTTCACTGCGCACATCCTCGATCGACGGACTCACCGCCGGGTTGGCCTGATAGCGTGCGCTGAAGTGCGTCAGCACCAGATTGCGCACCCCAGCGGATTCGGCGAAACCGGCGACCGCAGCGGCGCTACTGTGGCCGTAACTGGCACGAGCACGGTCGATTGCTGCCTGCACGAATGTCGCTTCATGCACCAGCACATCCGCCGATTGCGCCACTTCTGCCAGCAGTGCCGGTCGATCGTTGTCGCCGCAGACGATGATGCGCCGATCAGGTCGCGCGCTCAGCAGATAGTCGCGAACGTGCAGCATCCGCCCGTCAACCTCCACGTCCTGACCATGGGCCAACTGACCCCAGAGCGGGCCGCGTTCGATGCCTTCAGCGTCGAGTCGCTGCACATCGAGACGCGGTTCCGGATCGGACTCGGTAAATACATAACCGTGGCACGGCACGCGGTGGGACAACTCGACGGTCTGCACCTGAACATTGAGGTTGCGCCATTCGGTAAGCGTTTCCACAGCGTGCAGGTTGATCTCGAAGGGCAGATGCGATTGCGTCACCTCAAGGCTCATTCTCAGCCACGGATGCAGCGCCGCCGGCAGAATAATGTCCAGCGGTCGCGTGCGTCCGGACATGCCGGTGCTCGCCAGCAGACCCGGCAAGCCCAGGCAGTGATCGGCGTGCACGTGGGTGATGAAAATCGCCCGTAACTCGCTCAGCGACAGCGGCGTGCGCAGCACCTGATGCTGGGTGCCTTCACCGCAATCGATCAGGTACCAGCCCTTGCCGGCAGACGCGATCAGTGCCGTCGCGCTGACGTTGCGCTGGCGGGTCGGCACGCCGGCAGACGTGCCCAGAAACAACAAATCCACGGTGGTTCTCCCTGGCGGATCGAATTTGAACATGCAGACTGCCAGACGCGATAACTGCGTGCAGTTCTTGGTGTGCTTTCGACAATCAGCGAGCTAATTCGGATCCATTGAAGTACCGGGACAATTCATCGGACACCCGCGCTGTCGGCTTCTGGCCTTGGCACTTAGCTCGCTGATGACGGTCACAGCGAAACGGAGTCACTTAGCGGAGGTCAACTTGCCAAGAAAATCCAGGCCGATCGTCGACCGCGCCGATGCAGCGGTCCTTTCGCCAGAGCGCAAAGATGTGTTCTTCGCGGCGGTGCAGGTCAGCCGCATGGCCATGATCGTCACCGACCCTGCACAGCCCGATGATCCCATCATTTTTGCCAACAATGCGTTTCTTGAACTCAGCGGCTACGAGCTGGAAGAAGTGCTCGGGCGCAACTGCAGGTTTCTGCAAGGCGAGCAGACTGATCGCGCGGTGTTGCAACAGGTCAAGCAAGCGCTGAAACATCAACACGAAACCTGCGTGGAGGTGCTCAACTATCGCAAGGACGGCTCGTCGTTCTGGAACGAGCTGTTTATCGCGCCGCTATTCAACGAGCGCGGGCAACTGGTGTATTTCTTCGCCTCGCAAATGGACGTCAGCCGCCGCCGCGACGCCGAGGACGGCTTGCGTTATAGCGAGAACATGGAAGCACTGGGGCAGCTGACCGGTGGCATTGCCCACGATTTCAACAACCTGCTCCAAGTGATGATCGGCTACATCGAGCTGATCCAGCACACCGCCAAACGGCCGAGCATCGATCCGCAGCGCATTGTCGTCGGCGCAGGCCACGCCCGCGCGGCGGCGGAAAAAGCACGTTTGCTGACCCAGCATCTGCTGGCATTCTCCCGCCGACAACGGCTTGAGGGGCGGGTGATCAATCTCAATGCCTTGCTTGAGCGGTCAGCGCTGCCGTCGCCGGAATCTGCCGCTCTGGAGCCGCAGTTCGACTTCGCCGAGGACTTGTGGAATTGCCGCCTCGACCCGGCGCAGGCCGAGATGGCGCTCAATCATCTGCTGTCCAATGCACGCGATGCGTTGGGGCAGCAGCAACAGCCGGTGATCACCGTGCAGACCCGCAACGTCGTTGTCCCGGACGCGACCGATACACATCAGGGCGGACTGGCGGCGGGGCGTTACGTCTGCATTGCGATCGCCGATAACGGCGTGGGCATTGCCGCCGACGATCTCGACAAGGTCATGGAACCGTTCTACACCACCAAAGAAGAAGGCAGCGGGGCGGGCCTCGGGCTGTCGATGGTCTATGGCTTCGTCAAGCAATCCGGCGGGGTCGTCAAAATCGAATCGACGCCGGGACTCGGCACCACGGTGCGCCTGTTCTTCGCGGCCGACGACAGTCTGCCGGCGGTGTCGGAATCGTCGCCCGATGCCGAAAATCTCAAAGGCACCGAGCGCATTCTGATCGTCGAGGACCGTCCGGAGGTTGCTCAGCTGGCGCGTCTGGTTCTGTCCGAACACGGTTACCGCACCGACATCGCTGCAGATGCGCGCGAGGCGTTGGCAGTACTGCAGAGTAGCGACTATGAGCTGGTCTTCACTGATCTGGTCATGCCCGGTGAGATGAACGGGTTGGCACTGGCGCGGGAAATCAGCCAGCGCTATCCGGCCATGCAGATCCTGCTGACGACCGGGTACTGCGCGGACGAGTCGACGCCCAATGAGCTGGCTGACAATGAATTCGAATTGATCGCCAAGCCTTACGCACCGGTGGATCTGCTGCGCAAGCTGCGCTCGATGCTCGGCTGAAAAAACGAACTGACGGCGCACGTTCGGCGTCCATCCTAAAGACCGCATTGAACAACCAGTGAGGGGCACGATCCCCGAGGAGATGTTGGCAATGAGCGATTATCCGATGGACGAAACCGATTCCGATCACCGCAACGGCCAATTCGGCCAGGCCCTGGGGCTGGATGCTGACGAGGTGGAGTCGTGGGTCAGTGCAATCGAAGAGGACGGCAGCGGCATGGGTTATGTCGTGCATTTTTCCAGCGAGACGCCAGTAGATGTGCTGGCCAAGGTGCAAGGGCTGGGCGAAGACCTGATGATCAATATCGGGCCGATTGACTGAGCGTCAGAGAGGACGATCCATGCAGGAGCAACCAGTGGTGGTGATTTGCGGCGCCAGTGCCGGCGTCGGGCGCGCGGCGGCTCACCGGTTTGCCGCCGGCGGTTACCGCATCGGCCTGCTGGCGCGCGATCCGGCGGGACTGGCCGCTACGCAAGAGGAGCTGCAAGCGTATGGGGGCCAGGTGGAAACGGTCAGCGTCGATGTCGCCGATGCGCTGGCTGTGCAGGAGGCCGCGCAGCAACTGGAAGCCCACCTCGGGCCGCTGGCAGTGTGGGTCAACGCAGCGATGGTCACGGTACTCTCGCCGATAGAACAGTTGTCCGCCGCCGAGATCGAGCGCGTTACTCAGGTGACCTATCTCGGCACCGTCCACGGTACCCTGGCGGCACTGTCGTTGATGCGTCCGCGTAACAAAGGATTGATCATCCAGATCGGCTCGGCGCTGGCCTATCGTGCTATCCCGCTGCAGGCCGCTTACTGCGGGGCAAAATTCGCCGTGCGCGGGTTCACCGACTCATTACGCTGCGAATTGCTGCATGAGCGCAGCCGTATTCGCGTGTGCATGGTGCAACTGCCGGCGATCAACACGCCGCAGTTTGACTGGGCGCGCAACAAATTGCCCAAGCGCCCGCAACCCGTGTCACCGATCCACGACCCCGACGTGGCAGCGCGGGCGATTTTCAGTGTGGTCAAGCATCCACCTCGCGAGCTGTGGCTCGGTGGATCAACGATCAAAGCGATTATTGGCCAATCGGTCATGCCGGGTTTGCTCGACCGTCTGATGGCACGCGCCGCCTGGTCTGGCCAGCAAACCAACGAGCCTGAGGACAACGAGCACCCGGACAACCTGTTCGAGGCGCAGCCGGGTTTGCATCAGATTCGCGGCCGGTTCGTCGGTCGTTCCAGGGACGCGGCGCTGGCGTTGACGTCTACTCAAGTGATAGCGATATCCGCAGTGATTGCCTTATTGGTCGGCGTAGTTCTGTTACAGCTTTGATGCTTTCCTGGTTCGCTCAACTGTCGTCGCGTTTCAGTGCGCCCGCTGCCAGGGACGGTGGGGCGCATGGCAGCGAAACATGCAGCACATGCACCTTTGATGATTGTGGTTTGGCTCAGATCTCCTTGATCGGCGTCTCGCCCTGTACGGCTTTGATCAGGTTGATCACGTGCAGGCAATCAGCCTTGTTCACATATGACTCACCACTGGCCACCGTCTCGTGGTTGCGTGCGCGCAGTCGCCAGCGCCATTGGCCCTTGCCAGTGCTCGGAGTGCCGCGGGTTTGTCGGTAGATTTCGAAATACATGGGTTCGCTCCTTGCGATAGATAGGCGCGCCAGCCTCTGCGGCGCATCGACGCAAGCCTAGCGCAGCAGGGTTTTTTGGCTATCGCGGATTTGTTTCCAATCGTTCGCGGATATTTCTGAAAGACGCAGGCCAGAGCGCCGCGTGTGCCCGGCGAATTGGCCGATATGACGCCGCGTCCTGCTTGCGTGCCGGTGCCGGCTACTGCTTAATACGGGACGGCTCATGGCCTCGAAAAACTTTCGATGACCGACAAACTATAAAAAGAGCACTCCTTTGACTGAGCACGGAACGCAACAGGCCGGGCAGGTGACGTTGTCGCTGGTGATCCCCGTTTTCAACGAGGCCGACAGCCTCGACAGCTTTCTTTCGCGCATCGACGAGGTCTTTCACGCACAAGCGCTGATCGATCTTGAGCTGGTCTTTATCAACGACGGCAGTACCGATGCGACCCTTGAGCGCTTGCTTGCACGGCAGCAGCAGGATTCGCGGCTGCGGATCGTCGACCTGAGTCGCAACTTCGGCAAGGAAGCGGCACTCTCGGCCGGTCTGCAAATGGCCAGCGGGCAGATCGTGGTGCCGATCGACGCCGATCTGCAGGACCCGCCTGAAGTCATCTTGCAGATGATCGAGCGCTGGCGCGATGGTTACGAAGTGGTGCTCGGCCATCGGATCAGCCGCCGCAGTGATACGTGGGCCAAGTCGACCTCGGCCCACTGGTTCTATCGCCTGCACAACCGCATCGCCGAACAGCCGTTACCGGAGAACGTTGGCGACTTCCGCCTGATGGATCGCTGCGTGGTCGATGCCTTGCTGACCCTGCCCGAGTCGCGGCGCTTCATGAAAGGTCTGTTCGCCTGGGTCGGTTTTCGCACCACTCATGTCGACTACGAACGCCCCGAGCGCGTAGCGGGGCAGAGCAAATTCAATGGTTGGCGGCTGTGGAATTTTGCCCTCGAAGGCATCACCAGCTTCAGCACCGAGCCGTTGCGGGTCTGGACTTACCTGGGAGCGACAGTTTCGCTGGTGTCGTTTGCGTTCGCCATGTTCATCGTCCTGCGCACACTGATCCACGGCGTCGACTTGCCCGGTTATGCCTCGCTGATGGTCGCAGTCACGTTCCTTGGCGGTCTGCAATTGATCGGCATTGGCGTACTTGGCGAATACCTCGGCCGCACCTATATCGAATCCAAACGCCGGCCGGTTTTTCTGGTGCGTCGCGTCTACGACCCGAAGGACTGACAGATGGATCTCAAGGAAACCGACATCCTCGGCGACAGCATCGATGAGCATTGGTACTACTGCTGCAAAGCAGCGGCGACTCGGCGTTTGCTGGGTGACGCGCCGATTCGGCGGATCCTCGATGTCGGTGCCGGCTCGGGGTTTTTCTCGCATCATCTGCTGACCCACACCGACGCGCATGAGGCGTGGTGCGTCGACATCAGTTATCCCGCCGATTCAAGCGCCACCACCGCTGGCAAACCGGTGCATTACCGACGCGGCATCGACAACATCGATGCCGATCTGGTGTTGCTGATGGACGTGCTCGAGCATGTCGACGACGACCTCGCCCTGCTCAGAAGCTATGTTGATAAGGTGCCTTCGGGCAGTCGCTTTCTGATGACTGTCCCGGCGTTCCAGTTTCTCTGGAGCGGGCATGATGATTTTCTCGAGCACAAGCGCCGCTACACTCTTGCGCAATTCGAAACGCTGGCTGGCGATGCCGGTTTGACGGTGCAGCGCGGCGCCTATTATTTCGGTGCGGTGTTTCCGATCGCCGCTGCGTTGCGCCTGCTGCCGCAGGGTTCCAGAGAGGCACCGCCACAGTCGCAGCTCAAACGTCATCATCCATTGGTCAACAGCGTGCTCAAGACTCTGTGCCGACTGGAGTTGCCGCTGATGGGCAAAAACCGGCTCGCCGGTTTGAGTGTCTTCGTGCTGGCGCAGAAACCGTGATCGGCAGTGAACGGTCAGCACTGGTCCGCCGTGGTCTGCGTTTTGCCCTGACCGGGCTGTTTGTCACTGCGCTGCATGCGCTGGTGGCCGTGATGTTCATCCGGTTCATCGCGCCCGAACCGCCGCTGGCCAATGGTTTCGCCTTTGCCGTGGCGACCGTTGTGTCGTATGTGATCAATACCACCTGGAGCTTTTCAGCTCGCCTGCACGGGCGCACGTTACTGCGCTTTGTGTCGGTCTCGGCGGGCGGTTTCCTATTGGCGATGCTGGTTGCCTGGGCGGCGCAAATGGCTGGGTTGCATTATCTGCTCGGAATCGGCGCCGTGGCCCTGACGGTGCCGGCGTTCACTTTCGTTTTGCATAATTTCTGGACGTATCGATGAAGCTTTGCTCAAACTCTCGGGCGGCTGCGCTGTTGCCTGTGCTGCTAGGCATTCTGGCGTTTTTTATCGTGGTCGGCCCACGGGCGTTGAACCCGATGAACATTGCCTGGCTGGGCGACGGCGACCCGGCCACCCATTACCAGGGTTGGGTGTTTTTCCGGCACTCGCCATGGAGCTTTCCGCTGGGGCTCAATCCGTCTTATGGACTGGAGTTGGCCAACGGCTTGATTTTTTCCGATTCCAATCCGCTGTTTGCCTTTCTGTTCAAGCCGTTTTCGGCGTTGTTGCCAGAGCCGTTTCAGTACTTCGGACTGTGGTTGCTGACCTGCTTCATTCTGCAGAGCTGGTTTGCCTGGAAACTGCTCGGCCTGGTGAGCCGCGACGCGGTACTGCGGTTGCTGGGTACCGGGCTGTTTTTGTTCGTTCCGGCCATGTTGGTCCGCATGAGCGTGCACCTGTCCCTGGGCGGGCATTTCATGTTGCTGGCCGCGCTGTACCTGGCGCTGCGGCCATTCACGCCAAAACGCTGTCTGGCCTGGGGCACGTTGCTGGCGGCGGCCGCGCTGGTCCACGCCTATTTGCTGGCGATGATTGCGCTGATCTGGCTCGCCGATCTCGCAGCGCACACCCTGCGGCGACATTTGGCGCCGCGCAAAGCTGTAGCCGAACTGATCGGTCTGTTTTTGCTGGTGAGTCTGTGTTGCTGGCAGGCGGGCTACTTCAGCGTCGGCGACGACGGCCTGGCACTGATGGGCTACGGTCTGTTCCGCGCCAATGTGCTGAGCTTTTTCGACCCGGGCACCTGGTCGTTTGCTCTGCGCGACATGCCGGGCGTATTGGGCGATGGCGACGGTTTTGCGTTCCTTGGCCTGGGTGTGGTGTTTCTGCTCATCTGCGCTTTCCTGGCCTGGCTGCAACGCGGTACCGATGTTCGTCGCAAGATGCGTCGCTACCCGTGGCTGCTGCTCGCACTGGCAGGCCTGGCGCTGTTCGCCTTTTCCAACAACATCGGTGTCGGCCCATTCGAATTGCACATCCCGCTGCCGGATGCAGTGGTGGCGGTGGCGACGATTTTTCGCGGTTCGGGGCGGATGATCTGGCCGGTCATGTACATGGCGATTTTCGCCGTCCTGTACGTGGTGATTCATGGGCACCCCCGGCGCACCGCACGAATTTTGCTGAGCATTGCTCTGGTGCTGCAAGTGGCGGATACGCGGTCCGGCTGGGGAGAGTCGCGCAACCTGTTCATGGTCACACCAGCGGCACAATGGCAGACGCCGCTGGTTGATCCGTTCTGGGATCAGGCGGCTCGCCATTATCAGGCAGTGCGCTGGCTGCGCCCGGAGAATTATCCGGAGCAGTGGCGAACGTTGGCCGAGTTTGCCGGGCGCCATCATCTGCCGACCAATGCGGTCTACCTCAGCCGCGCCAGTACCAAGGCGACCGAGGCGGCTCAGGCTGTGTCCGACCAGATGGTCAGCTCTGGCCAATACGCCGCCGATACGCTGTACGTACTCGATAGCCGCACCGTGCTGCCGGCAGCGCTGACCCTGAACCGGGAGACCGACGTGCTCGCCAGAATCGACGGTTTGAACGTGCTGGCACCGGGCTGGAAGCGTTGCGCCGATTGCTCGCCCATCAGCGCTGCTGATCCGCTGACGCTGATCTCGCCGCTGAAGTCGAACGAGCGCGTGACCTTCAACGTTACCAGCCTGGCGACGTTTTTCCTCGGCAGCGGATGGTCGAAAAGCGAACCGTGGGGCACGTGGTCCGAGGGCAGCGAATCGCAGATCATTCTGCGGCCCGAGGCCCCGGTGAGGTCATTTGTGCTGGAAGCCAATGCTTTGATTGCGCCGTCGCATACCGAACAGGGGCTGGAGGTCATCGTCAACGAGGTGCCGGTGCTCTCCACCCGTTTGCTCAAGCCCGAAGCGAACGTTGTCAGCGTTGAACTGCCAGCCGAAGTCCAGCAGCGCATCGAGCGTGAAGGCGTGTTGGTGATTCGTTTTCAGTACGCCGACGCCATCAGTCCTAGAGCCCTTGGCATGGGACTCGATCCGCGCAAGCTGGCCATTGGTATTCGAGCCCTGACCCTGCATTGAATCTGCGCGGCGCATGTCTGCGCACGGGCCCATAGACGTGGTTCATGGGCCTTTCTACACTGCCGCTATTCCGGGGAGCAGGGGCAAAGGATGAACCGCAATGAACTACGCAAGGCCGACATCAACCTGATGGTGGTGTTCGAGACCCTGATGCTCGAACGCAACGTGACCCGCGCGGCGGAGAAGCTGTTCCTCGGCCAGCCGACCATCAGTTCGGCACTCAACCGTTTGCGCACGATGCTCAACGACCCGCTGTTCATCCGCGTCGGCCATCGCATGGAGCCGACGGCTCGTGCCGAAGACATTTACCGCCATCTCAAACCGGCACTGGATTCACTGTCGGCGGCGCTGAGCCTGACCCGCGATTTCGACCCCGCCACCAGCACCATGACCTTTCGCATCGGCCTGTCCGACGACGTCGAATTCGGCCTGCTGCCGCCGCTGTTGCGTGCGCTGCGCCAGGAAGCGCCGAGCGTGGTGTTCGTGGTGCAACATGTCGATTACTGGCGTATTCCCGACCTGCTCGCTGCCGGCGATATCACCGTCGGCATCAGCCAGACCCGTGGCCTGCCGGCCAACGCCAAACGCAAACTGCTGCGACATATCCAGCCAAGCATCCTGCGCGCCGATGCCTCTGCTACGCCGCTGACCCTCGACGAATATTGCGCTCGCCCGCATGTGCTGGTTTCGCACACGGCCAATGTCAGTGGCTACGCCGATGAGTGGCTGGCGGAACTGGGGCGCACGCGGCAGGTGGTGTTGTCGGTACCGCAATACAGCGCACTGCCGGCGTTACTGGCCGGCACTGACCTGATTGCCAGCCTGCCGGATTACACCGCAGCGGCGATGGCGGCGTCCGGGGCGCTGTTCCAGGAACCGTTCCCGTTCAAGACGCCGACGCTGGACCTGTCGATGGTCTGGCTCAGCCACGTCGACAGCGACCCGGCCGAACGCTGGTTGCGCTCGCGGCTGGAAGCGTTCATGAGTGAAAGGCCAACTGAGCACCACGAACCCTTGTAGGAGCTGCCGAAGGCTGCGATCTTTTGATATTGATTGTAAGAAAGACAAAATCAAAAGCTCGCAGCCTCGTTTCACTCGACAGCTCCTACAGGTAATGCGTTGAGCCGACTGTGGTATATGTACGCCCCCGCATCCGCCGACTGGAGATCCGCAATGCCACACCTGCACATGGAATACACCGCCAACCTGACGCAGTTGAACGCTGACATCGCCCTGATCCGGCTCAACAACACCCTGGTCGGTTCCGGTCAGTTCGGCGCGGAGTTCGATATCAAGAGCCGCGCGATCAAGATCGACAACTTCAAGGTTGGCACGGCGCAGGGCGAGCGTGCCTTTGTCCATGTGAAACTGGCCTTGCTCAGCGGGCGCTCGGCGGAGATCAAGAAGCAGCTCTCGCAAAGTCTGCTGGCAGTGTTGCAGGAACTCTGCGAATGGCCGGCCGGGCTCGAGGTCCAGCTGTGTGTCGAACTGCTCGACATCGATCGCGAGTCCTACAGCAAGGCCGCGATCGGCATCTGATGCTCAGGCGTTTTCCAGCTCGCTGCACACCTGAATCACCTGCTCGCGCAGCCAGACGTTGGCGCTGTCCTGATCGGCGTTCTGGCTCCATTGCATGTCGAGGGTAAACCCCGGCAAGCCATTGGGCGCCTCGCAGTGATTGAACACCGCGTCGTTGGTCAGCAAACGCTGGATACGCCGGGGCAGGGTGAGGATGAAGTCGGTGCCGGTGATCATCTTCAACGCGGCGCTGTAGCTGTTCGAGCGCGCCACTATCTGACGTTTCTGCGCTTGCCGTGCCAGCCAGCCGTCGACCATGTTGGTGCTCGAAGTCCACGGCGTCGGGAACACATGCCGACGTTCGGTGAATGCTTGCAGGCTCAGGCGCGGCTCCAGCGGCGTGGCGCGTTTGTCGAAAACGCAGACCAGGTCATCTTCAAGCAGCATCCGTGATTTCAGATCCGCATGCTGGCGGTGAAAGTGCGGGCCGAAACTGATCACCAGATCGAGGCTGCCGTCGCGCAACTCTTCGGCTGGCACATCGGTTTCGAATTTGTGCATGTTGACCATCACCGGCAAGTCGTCGAAGTCGAAGCGCTTCAACAGACGCGGCAGAATCAACTGCTCGAAATATTCCGGGGCGCAGATGTTGAAAGTCACCGCCTGCCGGCTCGGGTCGAAAGCCGGGGCACCGGCGTGGCAGAGGTTGATGCTTTCGAGGATTTTCTGCACATGGCCGTACATGCTGCAGGCCTTGTAGGTCGGACGCATGCCGGTGCGGGTGTTGATGAACAGTTCGTCTTCGAAACTGGTGCGCAGTTTCTTCAGGCAATAACTGACGGTGGACTGACTGACGAACAGGGTTTCCGAGACATCGGTGACACTGCTCTGCTCGTACACGGCGACAAATACCATCAAGTCCTGCATGTCGAGCTTGCGAAGCAAATTACTGTTCAGCATGAGTTCCGTCTCGCTGTGCCCCTTGCGCAGAATTCGCGCAAACGTGTGCGTACGATCCTAACGGAACGATGGTGCCAGGAGAAACCCTTGTAGGGCATTTCACGGACACATGTGGGACAGAAACTTTTAGCAACACGACGTAGCCGATTCCGTGTGGAAAAGATGGCCAGAGGCCTCTAGTCCGGGCCGGGCAAGTGGCGTGCGTAGTGGCGAGGGTCGAAGCGCATCACCATCAGCAGCATGATCACCATCACCGCTGTCAGCGTCCACCACGCGCCTTCGAAATTGCCCAGGCGATCGCGAATCATCCCTGCCAACAGCGGCGACAGTCCTGCGATCAGATAACCGATCCCCTGTACAAACGCGGTCAGGCCACCGGCGCGCTGCGGCTCGTCGCAGTGATCCAACGCGACAATCAGGCTCATCGGAAACAGACCGCCAATCCCCAGCCCCAACAGACACGGCCAAAGCAGCGCAAGGTGTGGCGGGGCGAGAATCAGCCCGCAGAAACCGCCGATGATCAGCAACAGCAGAACCGCCAATATCCCACGCCGATCACGACTGCGATTAGCGATCGCTGGCACTGCCAGCCCGGAAATAACCTCCATTGCTGTAAGAAAACCCAACAGCAACCCGGCGTTTTGTTCGCTCCAGCCCTTTTCCATGTAGTACGGAGCGAGCCAAGCGAGGACGCAGGTATAGGACGCCGTACCGAGGCCAAAGAAAATCGCCAGCAACCAGGCGCGAGGGCGGGTGATGAAAGACTCTCGTTTGGTCACCGTTGTTATGGCTGGCGCAAGCTGCAAGCACCAGACCAGCAATGCGAGCAATGCCAGCCCTGCCCAAACAGCGAGTCCCACGCGCCAACTCCCGGCCTGCGCTGTCACCAGTGGCGCGAACGAGGCGGCAATTGCGGCACCGCCCATGATCGAAGTGACGTAGACGCCCATGCACCACGCCACGTTGTCAGGAAAGCGCGATTTGATCAGCGCCGGCATTAATGCCTGAATCAGGGCTATGCCAATGCCAGCCAGTATCGCGCTGACGATCAGCTCGTTCGCCGAATAGATAAACAGCCGTGACAGGCTCGCCAGCCCGATGACCAGCAGCGACAGCAGCACCGTGCGTTGTTCGCCCAGGCGCCGGCTGATGCTCAGGCCGAAAAACATCGCCAGCCCCATGGCCATCACCGGCAGCATCGTCAACAGAGAGGCAAGGGTGAAGCTCAACGGGATATCGCTACGGATCGCCGACAGCAGCGGCCCGATGGCTGCCATTGAGTGGCGCAGATTAAGTGCGACAAGAATGATTGCGAGCATCAGCCAAGCGGCGGGACGGGTGTGATTCATCGGCGGGCCTTCGAGTCCAGGGGCTGATGATTAGGCGTGGCGTCCCCCGCATCGGCAAATCAGAAAACACGGGGCCAGACCTAAAAACTCGATAACACCCATGTTCCCCTGTGGGAGCGAGCCTGCTCGCGAATGCGTTACTCCAGACCAACAATCATTTGCTGACACTCCGCTTTCGCGAGCAGGCTCGCTCCCACAGAGGAAATTGCGCAATGCCTGAAACTGAATAAAACCTGAACCATTCTCAAATACTCACAAACTTTCACTTTCGTAGTCCGAAGCAACTAATCATTAGCATCTTTTTCACGAAAAATTGATCCGTGGCTGCCTAAAGTTTGTCATGCCTCGGTGAATGAAATTTTCACAATTGACGAGGCTCTTCTTTCAGGAACTGTCACTCATCATGTTGAAGTTAAAAGCCGTGCGCCCGGAATGGGTGACGTTGTTTGCCAGCGCCTTTTTGTTGCTCGGTTTCAATCTGGTGCTTTGGCAACATCTGTTCGAGATCACCGCTGCCGACGGCAAGGGCATCGCCATGCGCGTGGCGTTCGGCGTGATGATCTTTGCCGCGTTCAACATTGTTCTTACATTATTCGCTTTCCGGCCAGTGCTTAAACCACTGTTGACTCTCTTGTTTTTAGTCAGCGCCGGCGTGGCTTATTTCATGAGCCAATATGGCGTGATGATCGATGCCGGCATGTTGCGCAACTTTGCCGAAACCAATGCGACGGAAGTGCGTGATCTGCTCTCGTTGAAATTATTCGCTTATATTCTCTTGCTGGGTGTTTTGCCATGTTTGTTGTTGTGGAAAGTGCCGGTCAATTATCGGCGCTGGCATCGTGAGTTGTTCAGTAAAGTTATTGTCAGTGTTGCCTCGGCGGCGGTGATCGGTGTTGTGGCATTGGCCAACTATCAAGGCTTGTCGTCGCTGTTTCGCAATCACCACGAAATTCGCCTGATGCTGGTGCCGAGCAATTACATCGGCGCATCCATTGGTTATCTGCAGGAGCAAGTGGTCTCGGCGCAGCAGCCGTTCATCAAGATCGGCGAAGATGCCCAGCGCAATCCCGACTTGCAGTTCCAGCCACGCAAATCCCTCACGGTGCTGGTGGTGGGGGAGAGTGCGCGGGCGCAGAACTTCGGCATTCTCGGTTATGACCGCGACACCACACCGCAACTGGACAAGGAGGCCGGGCTGATCGCTTTCACCGATGTGCATTCCTGCGGCACGGAAACGGCGGTCTCGGTGCCGTGCATGTTCTCCAACATGGGCCGCAAGGATTACAACGCCAGCAAGGCCAGGAACGAAGAAGGTTTGCTTGATGTGCTCAAGCGCGCCGGCATCGATGTGATCTGGCGCGATAACCAGTCCGGCTGCAAAGGCACTTGCGACCGCGTCACGGTGCAGGATGTCAGCAAGTTGCAGGACCCGGCATTGTGCGCCAACAGCGAATGTCGCGATGAAATCCTCCTGCAAGGGCTGCAAAGTTTTATCGATCATCTGGACAAGGACACCGTGCTGGTGCTGCACCAGATGGGCAGTCATGGCCCGGACTACTTCAAACGTTATCCCAAGGCGTACGAACACTTCACTCCGGTCTGTGAAAGTAACGCGCTGAACAATTGCAGCCGCGAAAGTATCGTCAACGGTTACGACAACACGCTGGTGTACACCGACCATGTGCTGGCGAGCCTGATCGATGTGCTGCGCAGCAATCAGGACAAAGTCGACACCGCCATGCTCTATCTGTCGGATCACGGTGAATCGCTGGGCGAGTACAACCTGTTTCTGCACGGCACGCCGTACATGCTGGCGCCTGAACAACAAAAGCATGTCGCGATGCTGGCGTGGTTCTCCGACAGCTATCAGAAGGCCTACTCGGTCGACACCCATTGCCTGCAAATGAGCCGTGACAAACCGCTGAGCCAGGACAATCTGTTTCACTCGATGCTCGGCCTGCTGGAAGTGCGCAGCAGCGTCTATCAACCTGCCTTGGACATGTTTGCCGGCTGTCGTGGCGCGGTGATCGACGGTGTGTTGGCCAAGGAGTAAAGCGTTTGCGGCCCGTCGCGTCGATGCGACGGGCCTTTCTGTTTCTGCTGTCAGACTATTCTTGCTGACAGGCAAGACATTTCCTTACAGCTCTTGCCCTGCAAAGGCGCGTAAATCGTCGGTAGCGATATATACTGCGCGCCATTCTTCAAGGGAGAGCCGTGTGGCTATCGATATTCACTGGATTCGCGACAACGAAAGCCTCGCGCAGTTTTGCGCCGAGTGGCAGCAGCTGCCGTTCGTTGCCCTCGACACCGAATTCATGCGGGTCGACACCTTCTACCCGATTGCCGGCCTGTTGCAGATCGGCGACGGCAAACGCGCCTACTTGATCGATCCGCTGACCATCAACGCCTGGCAACCGCTGGCCGCGTTGCTCGAGAACCCGGCAGTGCTGAAAGTCTTGCACGCCTGCAGCGAGGACCTCGAAGTGCTGCTGCGCCTGACCGGCAGCCTGCCGGCGCCGTTGTTCGACACGCAACTGGCCGCCGCTTATCTGAATCTCGGTTTCTCGATGGGCTACTCGCGTCTGGTGCAGGAAGTGCTCGGCATCGACCTGCCCAAGGGCGAAACCCGCTCCGACTGGTTGCAGCGTCCGCTGTCCGAAACCCAGATCAGCTATGCCGCCGAAGACGCCGTGCATCTGGCCGAGGTGTTCGTCGAGTTGCGGCCCAAGCTGTCCGCCGACAAGTTCGCCTGGGTGCTGGAGGATGGCGCCGAATTGGTTGCCAACCTGCGCCGCGAGACCGATCCGTACGAGGTCTATCGCGACGCGAAACTGGCGTGGAAGCTGTCTCGTGCGCAACTCGCCGTGCTGCGTGAGCTGTGCGCCTGGCGCGAAAAAGAAGCCCGCGCCCGCGACCTGCCGCGCAACCGCATCGTCCGTGAACACTCGCTGTGGCCCCTGGCCCGCACGCAGCCGGATAACCTCGCGGCGCTGGGCAAGATCGAAGACATGCACCCGCGTACCGTACGTCAGGACGGTCAGTTTCTGCTTGATCTGATCAAGCGCTCTGGCAGTGTGGGCCCTGACCAATGGCCGCCGGCAGTGCCCGAGCCGTTGCCGATCGAAGCCGCTGCGCTGATCAAACAATTGCGCGCACTGGGTCAGGCTGAGGCCGAGCGCCTGGGTATTGCCCCGGAACTGATGCTACGCAAGAAAACCCTCGAAGCCCTGGTCAAAAGCGGTTTCCCCGAGGGTCCTTACCAATTGCCCGATTCGCTGCGTGGCTGGCGCCGCGAATTGCTCGGCCAGAAGCTGCTCGACAGCCTGGCCACCGCCGGAGAACAGCCTTGAAACGTATTTGCTCCATCTACCAAAGCTCCAAGCGCAGCGGCATGTATCTCTACGTGCTCAAGAGCGATGCGCTCGAGCGCGTGCCGGATGCGCTGATGACGGCTTTCGGCAAAGCAAAGCATTCCTTCGATCTGGTGCTGTCGCCCGAGCGCAAACTGGCCAGCGAAGACATCACCGTGGTCCTGGAAAACCTCGACAAGCAGGGCTACCACCTGCAAATGCCGCCGGCCGAGGACGAGTACATCGAGCACCTGCCCGAAGAGTTGCTGCGACGCAACGACCCGGTCTGACCCGCGAGGCCCTGTTCTGGGCCTCGGTTAACCCTGGAACTGTTTTTACCGCGATGGCCGGCCCCAACCCGGCGGCCGTCTGCACGGTTTGCGAAAGGTTTGAAGATGCGCGTTCTGATTGCTGAACACGACCACGCGATATACGCCCGCCTGCTGTGTCAGGCACTGCCCGAGCTCGAAGTCCTGACCAGCGGCGACTCTGCCGAACTGGCGCGGCAGGCCGCCGATTGCCCGGTGTGGCTGGGCCAGCCGGATCTGCTGGCGACCCTGTTGCGCCAGGGCCATCAACCGCAATGGCTGCAATCGACCTGGGCCGGCATCACGCCGCTGCTCGCGGACGGCCTGCGCCGCGATTATCGCCTGACCCGCGCCGTGGGGATTTTCGGTCAGGTCATGGCCGAATACGTCCTGACCTATATCCTTGGCCACGAGCGCGAAGTGCTGGCGCGGCTGGTCAGCCAGGTCGAGCGCAAGTGGGACAACCGCAGCGGCCAGAGTCTGGTCGGGCGCAAGGTCCTGATCGTCGGCACCGGTGACATTGGCCAGAGTGTCGCGCAATTTCTGCTGCCGTTCGGCGTCGAGCTGTACGGCGTCGCCAGCACCGCCCGCGAACAGGCGCCGTTTGTCGAAGTCGGCGCGCTGGCCGATCTGCCACGGTTGGTGGGCGAAGTGGACTACGTGGTCAATCTGCTGCCGAACACCGAGCACACCCACGATATCTACGACGCAGCGCTGTTCAGGCAATTCAAACCGACCGGCTTGTTCATCAACGCCGGACGTGGTGTCGCGGTGGTCGATGCCGATCTGGTCGAGGCTTTGAAAGAAGGGCACTTGGCCGGCGCGGTGATCGACGTCTGCCGTCAGGAGCCATTGCCGCAACGCCACCCATTCTGGACCGCGTGGGGCTTGCTGCTGACCGGGCACAGTTCGGCACCGACCTCGCCAGCGCTGATGGTGGATCTGTTTGTGCAGAACCTGAAGGCGTACGAGGCGGGTGAGGCGTTGCGTGGGGAAGTGGATTTCACCCGCGGATATTGATTCGCATCCAACCACTGTGGGGGCGGGCTTGCTCGCGAAGGCGCCGGTTCAGTCGATATCAATGTTGCCTGAACCACCGCTTTCGCGAGCAAGCCCGCTCCCACATTTGCTTTGCATTGTGGCTTATAAGGTGAAATCGCCCTCAGCCACCAGCTCGCTTAGCGGGCGACGCGGGCTGGGTGTTTCGCGGGCTTGCAGGTACTCGGCCAGGGTTGCCTTGTCACCCAGTTTGCCCACTGCGACCGCCGCATGCAGGGCGTATTCTTCGGGGATGTTCAGTTCCTTGCGGGTCAATTCCTGATCGAAGCCGGCCATGCCGTGGGTGTGCCAGCCGCTGAGGCTCGCCTGCAGCGCCAGATGACCCCATGCCGAACCGGTGTCGAAGGTGCTCCACAGCGCCGGCGTTTCCTCGCTGGCGCCCGGTGCGACGAAAGTGGTTTTCGAAATCACGATCACCAGCGCCGCAGCATGCTGCGCCCAGCTACGGTTGAACTCGTTGAGCAGGCCCAGATAACGTTCCCAGTTCGACGTGTCGCGTCGTGCATAGAGAAAACGCCACGGTTGCGAGTTGTACGCCGACGGCGCCCAGCGCGCGGCTTCGAAGAAGCTCAGCAGGGTTTCTTCAGGGATCGCTTCGCCCGTAAAAGCGCGGGGCGACCAGCGCTCGGTGAACTGCGGGTGAATGGCGTAATCGGCAACGCGAGGGTTGGCACTCATGCACGGATTCCTTGCAACGGATGGGGAAGAAGTTCGCTGCAAAACCCTACTGGGCGGCGCTGGGGCTGACAAGCGGATTTACCGACAGTCGCCAGCGCTTGGCCCTTGCGTCCGCTGGCACTAGACTGGCGGCCTTTTCACCACCTTGATGTTGATGCTTGAGCCATGGCCGCCATAGTCGAACCGTTCTGGAAACGCAAAACCCTCGATCAACTCGATCATGAGGAGTGGGAATCGCTGTGCGACGGCTGCGGTCTGTGCTGCCTGCAAAAGCTCGAGGATGAAGAAGACAACAGCGTCTATTACACGCGCATCGCCTGCAAACTGCTGGATCTGAAAACCTGTCAGTGCAGCGATTATCCGAACCGGATCAAGTTTGTTCCTGACTGCATCCAGCTCACACCGGGTCAGGCGGAAGAGTTCAAATGGCTGCCGCCGACCTGCGGTTATCGTCTGGTCAGCGAGGGCAAGGATCTGCCGCTATGGCATCACCTGGTGTGTGGCGACCGTGATGCGGTGCACCACGAGCGGATTTCCCAATCCGGGCGCATGCTCGCCGAAGGCAGCGTGCCGGAGGATGACTGGGAAGATCATCTGATTTTTCGCGCGGGCTGATGAGGTGGTGGGTTGTTGAACCCGTAAAGATCAAAAGATCGCAGCCTTCGGCAGCTCCTACAATGGAAAACGTGATTCCGTGTAGGAGCTGCCGCAGGCTGCGATCTTTTGCTTTGAAGCCTCAGACGCCGGCTTTCGGCGAGACCAGCGAATCATTGCCGGTGACGGTGGCTGTTTCGGTGGCCACTTCGGCATTGGTTTTCAGCTTGCTCAGTTCTTCCCCGGCGCGTTCGATCTTCGCCCGCACGTTGTTCATGTCCTGACGGCCTTTTTCCAGCAGGCTTTTCGCCGAGCAGTGGCCAGTAATGCCACGGGCCACGGCCATGCCGCCGAGCGCCACTTGAATCAGGCCGAACACGCCGCCACGGCGCAGGCCCTTCCCGACCATCAGCACGCCGCCGGTCAACGAGCCGACGCGCTCCCAGCCGTGCACGTTCTTGTGCGCAGGCGACTGGAACGGGGTGGATTCGATGCGTTCTACGCGTTTGAGCTCGCTCATGATCTATCTCCAGGCAGGGTGCGATTGATAGATAAGCTGACTGCCGTGGCGGTCAGCTTGTTCCATCGAATGTGCGACGCTTCAGCGGAATTTCGGCCCGGAGCGGGTATTCAGCCCTTTGGCCATGCGGTCGTAGAGCACGACATTGACGGTGGCGGCGAGGTTCATGCAGCCCGTGGTCGGGATGTACACGACGTCTTCGCACCAGTCGCGAATCTCCTTATCCAGCGAACCGTCTTCCGGGCCGAAGATGTACAGCGCGCGGTCGGGGTGGGTGTATTCCGGCAATGGACGGGCGCCTTCGACCAGTTCCACAGCGACGGGCACGCAGTTGAGCGGGAGGATTTTTTTCAGGTCATCGATGCCGATCAGCGGGATGTCGTAGTGCACGCGTTTGGTGTCGGTGACGAAGTCGGCGGCGCGTTCATAACGCTTGCCGGTGTAGAACACCGATGCCACGCCGTAGCAGCCTGCGGCGCGCATCACCGAACCGACGTTCTCCGGTGATTTGGGGTTATACAAACCAATGCAGCTGTACCGTTTGTCTGCCACGAGCGGGGTGCCTTCGGGAAAAAGAGCGCGATTATACGGGGATAAGATCAAAAGATCGCAGCCTTCGGCAGCTCCTACAGTTGAATGGCGTACACCCTGTAGGAGCTGCCGAAGGCTGCGATCTTTTGCTTTTTAATCTTCTTTCTTCATCAACCCGGCCAGCGCGGCAAACGGGTTATGCGTGGCTTTGGCGATTTTTGGTGTGCTCAGCGAGCCGTCGCCGAAATACTGCTGATCGGTGTAACGCGAGTGTTCATTGTCGTGGCAATACAGGCACAACAGCTCCCAGTTGGAGCCGTCCTGCGGGTTGTTGTCGTGGTTGTGGTCGCGGTGGTGCACGGTCAGTTCGCTCAGGCGCTTGCCGGAAAACTCGCGGGCGCAGCGGCCGCAGACGTGCGGGTACATCTTCAGGGCCTTGTCGCGGTAGCCCATTTCCTTGTCGCGCTGGTTGTCGGCGAGAATGCGGTCCAGCTTCGACGTGTTGGTGGGGGTGGACGAACTCATGGGTTCACCTTTGCAGAAAGACTGATGACGGTTATGCGCAGAGTTTAGCTCAGCCCTTGAGCTTCTCGGCAATCCAGATCGTGTGACGGGTGCCCTTGTTGCCGTGGGCGAAAACCTGGACTTCTTCGGCCTTGAAACCGGCCTTCTTCAATTTGTCGGAAAACTGCCGGTCGGCGCTGGCCGACCACACGGCCAGCACGCCTTTGGGGCGCAGGGCTTTGGCGCAGGCATTCAGACCCGCAGCGGAGTACAACCAACTGTTGGCCTTTTGAGTCAGGCCTTCGGGGCCGTTGTCGACGTCGAGCATGATCGCATCGAAACCGTTCGGCTCGCTTTGCAGGACGTTGGCCACGTCTTCCATGCGGATCACCGTGCGCGGATCGAGCAATGGCCGACCGGACTTTTCCCCGAGCGGGCCGCGATTCCACTCGACCACGCCGGGCACCAGCTCAGCGACTACCACTTCGGCGGACTTGCCCAGATGCTTGAGTGCCGAGGCGAGGGTGAAACCCATGCCCAGGCCGCCGATCAATACCCGCGAGTTCGGCCGGCCGGCGACCTTGCGGCAGGGAATCTCGGCCAGTGCATCTTCGGAACCGTGCATGCGCGTGTTCATCAACTGCCCGCCATCGCCGCCCTGAATCTTGATGACGAAATCCTCGCCATACTCGAACAGGCACAGGGCACCGCCGTTTTCGGGGATCGGGGTGGTGTCGAGCAGAACGAAACGTTTCATGGAAATCTCTAAAGGGGGGAAGGCAAGCAGGCGCGTTGGGAGTAGCCTGAGTACAGACTAGAGGCCAAACGGAGCCCTTGATGAAGCGCACCATTCTAACGGTCATTACCCTGGCCGCGCTCGCGATTACTGCAGTGCAGGCCCAGCAGAGCGTTCCGGTCAGCCCGACGCCGCAGCCCGGTTCGCCCGGCACCGCGACGCCGACACCGTATCCGCAGATCACCCCGATCACCCTGCCCAAGTCGGGCGCCGGCAGCGGCAGCCCGCCGCTGGTACCGATCGAAATGCCCAGCCCGCCGAGCAAGGATCAACCGGTGCCGGGCATCGAGCCGAACGGCAACAGGGTCAAATCCCCCGGCGGCTAAACCTGTTGCGCGGCGAGTTGGCCATCGGCCATGCGCAGGCGTTTGGACAGCGAGACGGCGAGGGCGCGGATGATCTTCGCGGCGATTTTCGGCGCGTCGTTGAGCATTTTCTCTAGCGAGTCCTTGCCCAGATTGAGCAACTGACAATTGCTCGCCGCGATGCACGTGGCCGAGCGGCGTTCGCCGTCGAGCACGGCCATTTCACCGAAGGCGCGGCCGCTGCGCAGGGTGGCCATGGTGATCACCTGGCCGTCAGCGCCGGTTTTCTGCACGGCGACCTGGCCGGTGTGGATGATGCACATGAAACTGCCGGCATCACCCTCGCGAAAAATCGCCTCGCCCTCAGCCACGGTGCTGATGCTGAAGTAACCGGAAGCGGCCGCGAAGTCGGCCAGCTGCAATTGATCGAACAGGCCACAGTCCATCAGCCAGTCGCGGATTTCGTTGTTCAGGAAGGTCGGTTCGGACATGTCGATGCGGTCTTTTTGTTATCACTGTTTCCAAGGAGCACACGGTCCCCATGTAGGAGCTGCCGAAGGCTGCGATCTTTTGATCTTGTCGTTCAAAACCAGGATCAAAAGATCGCAGCCTTCGGCAGCTCCTACACAGGGAATCGGTGGAGGCTTTTGGTCTGCTGTTAAGACCTAAGCCACCCTCAGAGTTCCTCAGGCAATCTGCAAAACCTTGAACACAAATGCGTATTCGAGCGCTACGTCACGTAATCCCTGATAGCGCCCGCTCATGCCGCCATGCCCGGCGCCCAGTTCGGTCTTGAGCAGCAGCACGTTGTCATCGGTCTTGGTTGCGCGCAATTTCGCCACCCACTTGGCCGCCTCCCAATACTGCACACGGCTGTCGTTGTAGCCGGCGATCACCAGCAGCGGCGGATACGCCTGCGCGGTGACGTTTTCGTACGGCGCGTAAGCCTTGATCCGATCATAGACGTCCGGTTCTTCCGGGTTGCCCCATTCGTCGTATTCAGTGACGGTCAGCGGCAGATCCGGGTCGAGCATGGTGTTGAGCACGTCGACGAACGGCACTTCGGCAATCGCCACGCCGAACAGGTCCGGGCGCTGGTTGAGCACCGCGCCGATCAACAGGCCACCGGCGCTACCGCCACTGATTGCCAGTTTTTCTGCAGTGGTGATGCCGTTGAGGATCAGGAATTCGGCGCAGGCGATGAAGTCGCTGAAGGTGTTGTGCTTGTGTTCCTGTTTGCCGGCGCGATACCAGGCTTCGCCCAATTCACCGCCGCCACGAACATGAGCGATGGCGAAGGCCATGCCGCGATCGAGCAGGCTCAGGCGCGCGTGGGAAAACCACGGATCAAGGCTGGAGCCGTAAGCGCCATAACCGTACAGATACAGCGGCACTGGTTTGCCGACCATCTCGCGCTTCATCACCAGACTGATCGGCACCTGCGTGCCGTCCGGGGCGGTCGCCCACAGACGTTGGCTGACATAGGCGTCGGCATCGAACGGGCCGAGCACCGGGGTTTGCTTGAGCACCGTTTGCTCGCCGCTGGCGAGAATCAACTGGCGCACCTGAGCCGGACGATTCAACGCTTCGTAACGCAGACGAATGCGATCGCTCTCGAATTCCAGGCTGTTTTGCACATGCAGGCTGTAGGCTGCATCGGGCAATTGCACGCGATACGGCGCCAAGCCCTGCGGGTGAACCTCGATGATCGGCAGGCCACCTTCGCGCAGACTCAAGGTCATCGCCTCGGTATTGAGGCTGACGCCGTCGAGCATCACGTCTTCGTTGTGCGGGATCAGGTTCTGCCAGTCGGCCTCGCTCGGCGGTACGCCGGTGTCCGCAGCCTGATACAGGGCGAAATTGATGCCGTCGCGGTTGGTGCGGATAAACCAGGTCCAGACGCCATCGAGCAGGCCGTGGTCGACGTCGTATTCGTGATCCTCCACCCGTGGCGCCAGGCAGCTGAATGGCAGGTGCGGTTGATTGGCGTCCAGCGCCCACACTTCGCTGGTGGTCTTGCTGCCCAGCGACAGCAGCAATTGCTGTTCGGAGCTGGCGCGGTAGCAATGCAGGAAGAAACGCCCGTCCGGCTCGTGAAAAACCTCTTCGGCGGCAGTGCCATCAAGGCGATAGCGGAACAGTTTGTGCGGGCGATGGGTGTCGTCGAGCACGCCGAAGAACAGGGTCAGGCTGTCGTTGGCCCAGGTCATGCTGCCGTCGCAGTCCTCGAATTCCAGTTCGCTGACCTTGTCATTGGACAGCTCCTTGACGAACAGCGTGTAGACCTCGTCGCCCGAGGTATCGACGCTGTAGGCCAGGCGCTGGTGATCAGGGCTGATGCTGAAAGCACCGAGCGAGAAGAAGCCGCCATTGGCCAGCGCATTCGGGTCGAGCAACAGTTGCTCGCGGCTTTCATCGAGGGTCAGGCTGTCGTCTGCCGGGCGCGGGCAGCGGTAGTGCCGGGCATATTCGTCACCGGCGGTGGTGCGCGTGTAATACAGATACGGGCCCCAAGGCGAGGGCAGGGACAGGTCGGTTTCGAGGATCCGGCCCTTGATCTCGTTGAACAGGTTTTCGCGCAGCTCGGCCTGATCGGCGGTTTGCGCTTCCTGATAAGCGTTTTCAGCCTTGAGGTAGTCGAGCACCGCGTCGGTGTCGCGCTCCTGCAGCCAGGCATACGGGTCGGCGCCGGGCGCCCGCTGGGCAATCGGGGCAGTCATGACATTGGCGGATTCGGGCATGGAAGGCTCTCGGACAATATTCGGAATTGGGTTTTTCGCAGGTCTTGAAAGCGCCGCAGCCCTTGTGGGAGCGAGCCTGCTGGCGAATGCGGTGTGTCAGGCAACGCTGTTGCAACTGACAGTCCGTATTCGCGAGCAGGCTCGCTCCCACAGGGTCGACTGCTGGCCGTCTGGTATTGGGACAAGCCGCATGGGCGAAAAGTCGTTACTATAAGCGCCTCTTTGCCTGCCTTGCCATGGACATCATGACCGAGAACGACTATCTGATCGCCTGGGGCCTTTACGCCTTTGCCGCCGTGGGCTGCCTGCTGGTATGGATGCGCCTGACCACCTGGATGTGGCGCTGGCTGCGCGAGCCGCTGCGTGTACTGATGGCGGTGTTACTGTTCAGCCCGACCATCGTCGATCCGGTGAAAGCCAAAGTTGCACCGGCCATCGCCATCACCGCCCTGGACATGCTGTTCAAGGTCGGCAACAACGCCTGGCGTGCGGTTTCCGATCTGTTCATGTACGGCATGATCGCCTTCGGCGTTTATCTGGTTTTCGTCTTGGTCCGCCTGCCGATCGAGCGTGCCTCGACAGCGCGGCGTGAACGCGCCGAGGCCGCCAAGGCCGCCGCCCGTGCCGAAGAGCGCGACGATGATCAACCGTTCGGCGGCGCCGGTGACGACCGTTACGGTCGCCCGCCAGTGCCGAACAATCCGCAGCGCATGCGGGTCGAGCCGCGTCTGTAACCCGAGAGTCCGCACATGTGTGAATTACTGGGCATGAGTGCCAACGTGCCGACCGACATCGTGTTCAGCTTCACCGGCCTGATGCAACGCGGCGGCCGCACCGGCCCGCACCGCGACGGCTGGGGCATCGCTTTTTATGAAGGGCGCGGCTTGCGTCTGTTTCAGGACCCGGCGGCGAGCAGCGAGTCGGAAGTGGCCAATCTGGTGCAGCGTTATCCGATCAAGAGCGAAGTGGTCATTGGCCATATTCGCCAGGCCAACGTCGGCAAGGTCTGCCTGTCCAACACCCATCCGTTCGTCCGCGAACTGTGGGGGCGCAACTGGTGTTTCGCGCACAACGGTCAGCTCGCCGACTTCACCCCGATCAAGAGTTTCTACCGCCCGGTCGGCGATACCGACAGCGAAGCGGCGTTCTGCGATTTGCTCAACCGGGTGCGCGCAGCCTTTCCGGAACCGGTCGATATCGAAGTGCTGCTGCCGGACCTCGTCGCGGCCTGCGCCGAATATCGCAGTAAGGGCGTGTTCAATTGCCTGCTCAGCGACGGCGACTGGCTGTTCTGTTACTGCTCGACCAAACTGGCGCAGATCACTCGGCGCGCCCCGTTCGGCCCGGCGCGGCTCAAGGATGTCGATGTGATTGTCGACTTCCAGGCCGAAACCACGCCCAACGACTTGGTCACGGTGATCGCCACTGAGCCTTTGACCGAAAACGAAACCTGGACCCGCTACGAACCGGGCCAATGGAGCCTGTGGCGACGCGGCGAATGCGTCAGCCAGGGCAAGACCGAATAAGGATTTGCACCCATGTTGCTCAGTTATCTACGGCTGGTGTTGTTTGCGGCGGGCCTGTTGATCGGTGTCCAGGTGCCGGGGTTCATCAACGATTACGCCCAGCGGGTCGAAGCGCACCTGATCGAAGCGCAGACCGGGTTGCGTGGTTTCCAGGGCACGGCCGATCAGTTTTTCAAAGGCGATATGCAGGCGCTGGTCGCGCATTACCGGGCCAGCGAAGACCCGATTTTCCGCAGCGATGCTGACAGCCTGAACACCTTGCTTACTCGCCAGGTTGCGCTGGACAAGCAGTTCCAGGCGATGCAAGGGCCGTGGTATGTGCGTTTCCTGCAAGTGGTGCTGGCGGCTGATCCGGATATTCGCAAGGAAACCTGGAACGGCTACAGCTATCAGATCCTGCTGACGCCAGAGGCGATGATCTGGGGCATGAGCTGCGCGTTGCTGCTGTCGTTCGGCGTCGAATGCCTGTTCCGCCTGATTGACTGGGTGGTGCTCGGCGGCCGGCGTCTGCGCCAGAGCCGGCCGATTGAAGATCGCGACGTACGCGGTTTGTAAACCGAAGATCAAAAGATCGCCGCCTTCGGCAGCTCCTGCACTGCCCCCTGTAGGCGCTGCCGAAGGCGGCGCTCTTTTGCTTTTCAGGCGTTCAAGAAAATGTAACTGTCGCCCACTTTATCTGCATACCCCGCCAGGACCTGCTGACACAACGTCACAATCTCCTCAACCCACTCAACCCCGACCCGCCACGACACCACCACCGGCAGATTCGCCGGGCGCTGCTCGATGTCGAGCAAAGTCAATTCGCCGCGCGCCAGTTCCTCGGCCACCAGAACCGGTGGCAGCGCGCCGATCCCAAAGCCGTCGCGCAACAAACGCGTAATCGCCGACACCGAGTTCACGCAATTCAAGCGTGGCGCCATGACGCCGCTGGCCTGCATCAGCGCGACGATATCCTGATGCGGTCGTGAGTTTTTCGAGTAGGTGATGATCCGCTCCTGCGCCAGTTCGGCAAGGTCGGCGTAGTCGCGGTTGTAGATCGAATTGCTGGCGACGATCCAGCCCAGCGGATGGCTGGCCAGCTCGAGGCTGCGCACGCTTTCGTGGCGGATCAGGTCGGTTTGCAACACCAGATCGAGAAATCCTTTTTGCAACTGATCGCAGAGGTTGAGCGCAGTATCGGCGACCAATTCGATTTCCACGCGCGGATACAGATCGGTCATCTGCGCCACCAGCGGGCTCAGCCAGGTATGGATCACCGTGTCCATCACGCCGATACGCACCCGCCCGACCTTGCTCGAGCGGGTCTCGATCGACTGTTTCAGCGCCGCCATGGTGTCGAGCATCTGTTCAGCGTAATCGAGCACCTTCAAGCCTTCCGGGGTCAGGCTGACGCCGCGTGAATCGCGCAGAAACAGCTTCACGCCGAGCTCGCCTTCGAGCACGGCGATGCGGCTGGAAATCGACGCCTGGGTGGTGAACAGCTTGTCGGCGGTCAGGCGAAAACTCTTCAGGCGCGCGACCCAGACAAAGGTCTCGAGAAACTTCAGATTCATGGGCAAGGCTCGGCTGACAAATTTTTCTTATGCCTAAGGCGGGTTTTTATTCGTTGGACGGCGCAGGGCAGGGCGACGAAAAATCGGCGCATCCGGTTCCCACGATAGGCGTCGTCGGAGCTTCGAACAAGACCAATAAAAGCCCTGCGGAGATTTGCCATGAGTGCTCCCGACACCCTTCCTTTATCCAAGCCTGCGGCGCGCCCCGGGCCTTTCGACTGGTATCGCAACATCAACCAGCAGGAGCGCCGCACGTTCTGGAGCTGCAAGATCGGCTACGGCCTGGATGGCATGGACACGCAGATGCTCAGCTTCGTAGTGCCGACGCTGATCGCGATGTGGGGCATCACCACGGGCGAAGCGGGGCTGATTCACACCAGCACCCTGATCGCCTCGGCCATCGGCGGTTGGGTCGCCGGGATTCTCTCCGACCGCATCGGCCGAGTGCGCACCCTGCAACTGACGGTGCTGTGGTTCGCCTTCTTCACCTTCCTCTGCGGCTTCGCGCAAAATTACGAACAACTGCTGATCGCCCGCACGTTGATGGGCTTCGGTTTCGGCGGTGAATGGACCGCCGGCGCGGTGTTGATCGGCGAAGTGATCCGCGCCAAGGATCGCGGCAAAGCAGTGGGCATGGTGCAATCCGGCTGGGCGCTGGGCTGGGGCCTGACGGCGATTCTATATGCGCTGTTGTTCTCGGTGTTGCCAGCGGAAGATGCCTGGCGGGCGCTGTTCATTCTCGGCATCGTGCCGGCGATATTTGTGATTTTTGTCCGCCGTCTGGTGAAAGATCCGGAAATCTATCGCCAAGCCAAAGCCGCGCAAACCCCGGAGAACCCGGCGAAGTTCTACGAGATCTTTGCCCCCGGCATGCTCTTCACCACGTTCCGGGCGTCATTGCTGACCACCGGTGCGCTGGGCGGTTACTACGCAATTACCTCCTGGCTGCCAACCTTCCTCAAGAACGAACGCGGTTTGAGCGTGCTCGGCACCGGCGGTTATCTGGCGATGGTGATCGTCGGTTCCTATGTCGGTTATGTGATCAGCGCTTATCTGACCGACCTGCTCGGGCGGAAAAGGAACTTCATTTTGTTCGCGGTCGGCTCGTTCACCATCGTCCTGCTCTACACGCAGATGCCGGTCAGCAATGGCGTGATGCTGTGGCTGGGCTTTCCGCTGGGCTTCTTCGCCTCGGGAATTTTCAGCGGCATGGGCGCGTTTCTCACCGAACTGTTTCCCACGCGGATTCGCGGCTCGGGTCAGGGTTTCTGCTACAACATCGGCCGCGCGCTGGCGGCGTTGTTCCCGCTGCTGATCGGCCTGCTCAGCCAGAAAGTCCCGCTGAGCATGGGCATCGGTGCCTTCGCAGCGGTGTCCTACGGTGTGGTGATTCTGGCGGCGCTGAGCCTGCCGGAAACCCGTGGCAAGCAACTCGACGCGCAGTAACTGATAACCTGCGCAGCAATGTCCTACAGATAAAAAGACCAGCAGCTACAGGAGTGTTCACCGTGAGCCGCCTGCTATTGAATTGCGACATTGGCGAGAGCTTCGGCAGCTGGACCATGGGTCTGGACGCCGAGGTCATGCCCTTCATCGATTGCGCCAACGTTGCCTGTGGTTTCCATGCCGGCGACCCGAGCATCATGCGCAAAACCGTGGCGCTGGCCCTTGAGCACGGCGTGCAGATTGGCGCGCACCCGGCCTATCAGGATCTGGTCGGATTCGGCCGGCGCTCCATGGCCTATTCCGCGCAGGAACTGCAAGACATCCTGCATTACCAGATCGGCGCCCTCGATGGCATCTGCAAGGCGCAGGGCGGGCGCGTGAGTTACGTCAAACCTCACGGCGCGATGTACAACGACATGATGGCCAACCCGGCGCAATTGCGCGCGGTAGTGCAGGCCGTGGCCGCTTATGACCGCAGCCTGCCGCTGATGTTGATGGCGACCCGAGACAACGCCGCAGCGCAGCAGATCGGCGCTGAATATGGCGTGACGCTGTGGTTCGAAGCTTTCGCCGATCGCGCCTACGACAGTGCTGGCCGGCTGGTCTCGCGGCAACTGCCGGGTGCGGTGCATCACGATGCCGAGACAATCGTCGAGCAAGCGCTGACCATCGCCAATGGCGGCGCGCTCACCGCCAGCGATGGCAGCGCCCTGATCCTGCGCGCCAACACCTTGTGCGTCCACGGCGACAACGCCAGTTCGGTGGCTGCCGTGCAGCGCATTCGCCAGGCCTTGCAGCCGTCGAGTGCGTCATGAATCCACGGGTAGAAGTGGTGGCGCTGGATTGCCTGATGCTGCGTCTGTTCGATGAAATCGCCGAAACCAACATGCCGTGGATGCTCGCCGCCAGCGAGCGTTTGCGTAAGGTGTTTGGTGCACAGCTGATCGATCTGGTGCCGTCCTATACGACGCTGATGGTGCATTATGATCTGACGCTGTTGAGTCCGGCGCAGGCGCGGGAATTGATCGCCGCAGCGCTGGTCGATCTGGCGCCGAATGCGCGAAGCGCTGGGCAGTGTCACGTCTTGCCGGTCTGGTACGACTTGAGTGTCGGCCCGGAACTGAGCCTGTTGGCCGAACGCAGCGGGCTGGCGGTGAAGGAGGTGATTCGTCGCCACAGCGCACGGGAATATCAGGTGTTCGCCCTTGGCTTTGCGCCGGGTTTTGCCTTCATGGGCCTGGTCGAAGAAATGCTCGCCGCGCCGCGCTTGAACACACCGCGCAAGAAAGTCGCCGCCGGCAGCGTCGGTATCGCCGAGCGGCAGACCGCAGCGTATCCGGTGGTCTCACCCGGTGGCTGGAACCTGATCGGGCGCACCCCGGCGAAACTCTTCGATCGCCATCGCGACGGCTACAGCCTGATGCAACCCGGCGACACGGTGCGCTTCGAAGCGGTCGACCACGCCGAATTCATACGCTTGGGCGGCGATGACACCCCACTGGAGGCGTTGGCATGAGTCGATTGATGATCGAAGCCAGCACACCGCTGTGCCTGTTGCAGGACGCCGGGCGGTTCGGCGTGCGACATCTGGGCGTGACCCAAGGCGGCGCGGCGGATTGGTGTTCGATGAGCTGGGCCAATTGGCTGCTCGGCAATGAGCTGGATGCAGCAGTGGTTGAAATCACCCTCGGCGGGTTTGCCGTGGTGGCTGAAGAGGATTGCCTGCTGGCGCTGGCGGGAGCGGATCTCGGCGCGCAGATCGATGGACAGCCGCTGGCGCCGTGGCGCAGCTTCCGGTTGGCGAAAGGGCAGACATTGCGCTTCACCCAGCCGTTGCTCGGCGCCAGGGTTTATCTGGCGGCCCCCGGCGGTTTTGCCGCGCCGAAGGTACTGGGCAGCAGTGCCACGGTGGTGCGCGAAGAATTGGGCGGACTTGATGGCATGGGCCTTCCGCTCGCCAAAGGGGCGGCGCTCGGTTACAGCGGCGAAGCGTTGGCGACGCGGGAAATGCCTTCAGCGCTGCGGCCGGATTTCAAAATGCACGCGCCTTTGGACTTGGTGCTCGGCGCACAGATCGGCCAGTTCAGCGGGCAGAGCCTGTTCGATGTGTTCAACAGTACCTGGACCATCGACAGTCGCGCCGACCGCATGGGCATCCGCCTGCTCGGCGCGGCGTTGCGATATCAGGGCGCGCCGATGATTTCCGAGGGGATTCCGTTGGGGGCAGTGCAGGTGCCGCCGGACGGGCAGCCGATCGTATTGCTCAATGATCGGCAGACCATTGGTGGCTATCCTCGCCTGGGTGCGTTGACGCCGCTGGCACTGGCACAGTTGGCGCAATGCCTGCCGGGAGCGAAGGTGAAATTGCGGCCGGTGGTGCAGGACGTCGCGCACCGCGCGCATGTCGAGTATTTGCAGAGATTTGGCTGAAGATCAAAAGATCGCAGCCTTCGGCAGCTCCTACAAGGAAACGCGAATTTCACTGTAGGAGCTGCCGCAGGCTGCGATCTTTTGCTTTTATTTGGACAAAAACCGCATCCCTTCCTCAAGCCCGCGCAACGTCAGCGGATACATCTGATCCTCGATCAGATCGCGGACGATGTTGGTCGACGAGGTATAGCCCCAGGTATCTTTCGGATACGGATTGATCCAGATGAGCTTCTTGTATTTCTCCATGAAGCGCTGCATCCACACGTAACCCGGCTCTTCGTTCCAGTGCTCGACGCTGCCACCGGCCTGGGTGATTTCGTACGGCGCCATGGCGGCGTCGCCGATGAAGATCACTTTGTAGTCGGCGCCGTACTTATGCAGCAGATCCTGGGTCGAGGTGCGCTCGGAAGTGCGGCGCATGTTGTTCTTCCACACCGATTCATAAATGAAGTTGTGGAAGTAGAAATACTCCAGGTGCTTGAACTCGGTCTTGCAGGCCGAGAACAGTTCTTCGCAGATCTTCACGTGCGCGTCCATCGAGCCGCCGATGTCGAACAGCAGCAACAGCTTCACCGTGTTGCGCCGTTCCGGGCGCATCTGGATATTCAGCAGGCCGGCGTCCTTGGCGGTGTGGTCGATGGTGCCGTCGATGTCGAGTTCTTCTGCGGCACCCTGGCGGGCGAACTTGCGCAAACGACGCAGAGCGACCTTGATATTGCGCGTGCCCAGTTCCACCGAATCGTCGAGGTTCTTGTACTCGCGCTGATCCCAGACCTTGACCGCTTTGCCCTGACGTTTGCCGGCATCGCCAACCCGGATGCCTTCAGGGTTGAAACCGCCGGAGCCGAACGGGCTGGTGCCGCCGGTGCCGATCCATTTGTTGCCGCCGGCGTGACGTTCCTTCTGTTCTTCCAGGCGTTTCTTGAATTCCTCGATGAGCTTGTCCAGCCCACCGAGGGACTGGATCTGCGCGCGTTCTTCGTCGCTCAGCGAGCGCTCGAACTCCTTGCGCAGCCAGTCCTCGGGAATCAGCGCCTGCAAGTGGTCGTCGAGTTTCTCCAGGCCATTGAAGTAGGCGCCGAATGCGCGGTCGAACTTGTCGAAATGGCGTTCGTCCTTCACCAGAATCGCCCGCGACAAGTAATAGAACTCGTCCATGTCGGCGAAGGTCACGCGTTGTTTCAGCGCGTTGATCAGGTCGAGCAGCTCGCGCACCGACACCGGCACCTTGGCTGCACGCATTTCGTTGAACAGGTTGAGCAACATGGCAGCAGCCTCTTAGCGGGTGCCGCGCCGGCTCATGAACGCCAGGCGCTCAAGCAGTTGCACGTCCTGTTCGTTTTTCACCAGCGCGCCAGCCAGTGGCGGGATGGCTTTGGTCGGATCGCGCTCGCGCAGCACCGCTTCGCCGATATTGTCGGCCATCAGCAGCTTCAGCCAGTCGACCAACTCGGACGTCGAAGGCTTTTTCTTCAGGCCCGGTACCTTGCGCACGTCGAAGAACACGTCGAGCGCTTCGCTGACCAGATCCTTCTTGATGTCCGGGTAATGCACGTCGACGATTTTCTGCAGGGTGGTGCGATCAGGAAAGGCGATGTAGTGGAAGAAGCAACGGCGCAGGAACGCGTCCGGCAGCTCTTTCTCGTTGTTGGAGGTAATGATGATGATCGGGCGCTTCTTGGCCTTGATAGTCTCGTCGATCTCGTAAACGTAGAACTCCATCTTGTCGAGTTCTTGCAACAGGTCGTTAGGGAACTCGATGTCGGCCTTGTCGATTTCGTCGATCAGCAGAATCACCCGCTCCTCGGACTCGAAGGCTTCCCAGAGCTTGCCCTTCTTCAGGTAATTGCGCACGTCGTGGACTTTTTCATTGCCCAGCTGCGAGTCACGCAAACGGCTGACCGCGTCGTACTCGTACAGACCCTGATGGGCCTTGGTGGTGGACTTGATGTGCCAGGTGATCAGCTTGGCACCGAACGACTCGGCCAGTTGCTCGGCGAGCATGGTCTTGCCGGTGCCCGGTTCACCCTTGACCAGCAGCGGCCGTTCCAGGGTGATGGCGGCGTTGACCGCCAGCTTCAGGTCATCGGTGGCGACGTAGGCCTGGGTGCCTTCGAACTTCATCTGCAAATCCTCGAACGGTAACGCCGACCTACGGGCAGGGCGGGGCGAAATAATCGGATGCCCGACTATAACGCGCACGCCGGTCGACTGTGAACGCAGACGGCTTATTCAGTCTCTGAATGGAGCGTCACATGTTGACTCAGTCTCGGCGGATGGCCAGTATTCCGGTATCGCCGATTTGGCGATAGCTTGTGATCCATGTCTACTAAATACCGATTTCGCGATAAATACTGCATACAGCTGCGTGAGAAAGATCCCCCACCGCCTCATGTCCACCTGACCGGTGGCGGCGTTGACGTGATGCTCAGCCTGGAAACGATCGAAGTCATGATGGGCAAGGCACTGCCGCTGATCGTCAAAGAAGCGTTGGCTTGGGTGGGTGCACATCAGGCGCAACTATTGGAGGACTGGAAACGATGTTACCCATGAAACGGCCGCGTCTGCGATCTGCGCACGTTCTGTCGGATTTCAGGTTGGCACTGACATTTATCAATAGTCAGGAACTGACAGTTGATTTGGGGATGGATATTCATACTTATCCAGGTCTGCGGCCACTGCTTGATCGCGAAGTCTTTGCGACTGCCGCAGTCGGGGACGAGGGTTGGATCGTTGAATGGATTGAACCCGACGTACAGATCGGTGCAGACACCTTGTATATGGATGCGCTAGCGCAAAATGCCCAGGATGAGAACACGCGCATTTTTATCGATTGGCGCGCCCGTACCGGACTTTCTCTCAATGATGCGGCCGAAGCGCTCGGTGTGAGCGCTCGCAGCATCAGCCGTTACAGCAATGGGCGTGAAGCAGTGCCACGTTCTTTGGCGTTGGCCTGTCTGGGCTGGGATTCGCTGCAACAGCGTTCATCGATAGCGGCCGAAGACACAGGTCGATATGTCGTCAACCGCAAAAATTAACCCTCATCCGGCTTCGGCCGTTCGTACCGCGCATTGAATGCCTGGATGAAGCCATTGCGCAAAATCTGCAAAAACGCTTCGAAGGCGTTGACGTTCTGCTGGTGAACATTGCCGCTGAGTTCGACGCGGGTGGCGAACTGGTTTTTGTTCTGGTTCTTCAGCACGGTCTCGGTGCCGCCGACCAGTGCTTCCCAGATAGAGCGGAACAGGCCTTTGTTCTTGTTTTCGACGTCTTGCTGCCAGTTGAATACATCGACGTCGCGCAGCAGGGGTTTGATGTAGCCGGTGAGTCGGGCTTTCTCTGCCTTGGCTTCGATGACCACATCGCCGTGGCCGGCGTTGAAGTCGAACTTGCCATAGGCCGAGGCGAAGTCGTTCATGCGTTTGAGTTCGATGTCGCGGGCGCGCAGGCGGAATTCGAAGTCTTCGAAGTTGCTCAGCGGATCGAAGGTGGCGGTGGTTTCCAGCGGAGCGTGGCCCAGCAGCAGCGCCTTGCCTTCGAAACGGGCGTCGCGCTTGCCTTCCTTGTCCACTACGTTGGTCAGGTTATAGATGCTGGCGTTGACGTTGCTGGCATTCATGTTCACCGGCGGCTTGGAATTGAAGTTGCGGAAAGTGATGCGACCGTCGTTGATCTGTACTTCATCCAGGGTGATCGGCAGCAGCTTGCCCAATTGCTCACGCCAGTCTGTGCCCTGACCGGTCTGCGAGTTCTGCTTGTTGGGGCCACCGTCGACAAAGTTGATTTCCGGATTGAGGAATTGCACCTGCGCGACCACGGCATGGTCGTACCACAACGAATGCCAGCTCACCGACAGATCGATCAACGGCGCATCGACGAACGGCACCGGTACCTTGCCATCGACCTTGACGATCTTCAGGCCGTTGATTTTGTACGCGCCACGCCACAGCGCGAGATCAACATCGGTGATCTGGCCACGGTAATCGCCCATGTCCGCGAGTTTGTCATTGAGGTAATCGCGTACCAGATAGGGCAGGGCGAAATGCAGGGCGACCAGCAGCACCACGACACCCGCCAGGGTCCAGAGCGGCCAGCTGTAACGACGTTTCATGCCATTGTTCCTTCAAGAGTGTGCCTTGACGATTCAAAGCGATTGACTGCGTGCGTTCGCAGACGTTCGCCCCGACTGGACTGTGACCGGCAACAGGCTTACCTTGGAAGGCTGAATTCAACGCTGCATAAGGACCCAGCCATGAGCCGTATCTACGCTGACAACGCCCATTCCATCGGTAATACGCCGCTGGTCCAGATCAACCGCATCGCGCCGCGCGGGGTCACCATCCTGGCCAAGATCGAGGGGCGCAACCCCGGTTATTCGGTCAAATGCCGGATCGGTGCCAACATGATCTGGGACGCCGAAAGCAGCGGCAAACTCAAGCCGGGCATGACCATTGTCGAGCCGACTTCGGGTAACACCGGTATTGGCCTGGCCTTCGTCGCTGCCGCGCGCGGCTACAAACTGATGCTGACCATGCCGGCGTCGATGAGCATCGAGCGCCGCAAGGTCCTGAAAGCCTTGGGTGCGGAGCTGGTATTGACCGAGCCGGCCAAGGGTATGAAGGGCGCCATCGAGAAAGCCGCGGAGATTGTCGCCAGCGATGCCGACAAATACTTCATGCCGGCGCAATTCGATAACCCGGCCAACCCGGCGATCCATGAAAAGACCACAGGCCCGGAGATCTGGAACGACACCGACGGCGCAGTGGATGTACTGGTGGCTGGCGTCGGCACCGGCGGAACCATTACCGGCGTGTCGCGGTATATCAAGAACACCGCCGGCAAACCGATTCTGTCGGTGGCCGTCGAGCCGGCGTCTTCGCCGGTGATCACGCAAGCGTTGGCCGGTGCCGAGATCAAGCCGAGCCCGCACAAGATCCAGGGCATTGGCGCCGGTTTTGTACCGAAGAATCTTGATCTGTCGATGGTCGATCGCGTCGAGCAGGTGACCGATGAAGAATCCAAGGCCATGGCTTTGCGCCTGATGCAGGAAGAGGGGATTTTGTGTGGCATCTCCTGCGGTGCTGCCATGGCTGTGGCAGTGCGTCTGGCGGAGACGCCGGAGATGCAAGGCAAAACCATCGTCGTGGTGCTGCCGGATTCGGGTGAGCGTTATCTGTCGAGCATGTTGTTCAGTGACCTGTTCACCGAGCAGGAGAATCAGCAGTAATCCGGTTGATTCAGGTCAGCCGAGGTTCAGGCGCTGCATGTTAATAAAGGCTTTGTTGCGCAATGCTTAACATTGAATCTTGCATCAGGCGGGTTTTTCCCGGAGCCGGTAGTGTTTATCATGGCCGGCTGCCATGCCGGGAAAAGGGCATTGCGCAGCGTTGTCTTTATTCAAGGAGTCGTTGATGACCGTTTCTTTTGCCGCCAAGGCGTTTGTGCTGTTGCTGTTTCTGGGCAGCACGCTCTATGTGCATTTGCGCGGCAAGGCGCGTTTGCCGGTATTGCGCCAGTTCGTCAACCACTCCGCACTGTTCGCTCCGTACAACGCTTTGATGTACCTGTTCTCCGCAGTGCCCTCCAGGCCGTATCTGGATCGCAGCAAGTTTCCCGAACTGGATGTATTGCGTGACAACTGGGAAACCATCCGCGACGAAGCGATGCACCTGTTTGACGAAGGCTACATTCGCGCCGCCGAGAAGAATAACGATGCCGGTTTCGGTTCGTTTTTCAAGAAAGGCTGGAAGCGTTTCTATCTGAAGTGGTACGACAAACCGCTGCCATCGGCCGAAGCCCTGTGCCCGAAAACCGTGGCGCTGGTCAGCGCCATACCGAACGTCAAGGGAGCGATGTTCGCGCTGCTGCCGGGCGGCAGTCACCTCAACCCGCACCGCGACCCCTTCGCCGGCTCCCTTCGTTATCACTTGGGCCTTTCGACGCCCAACTCCGACGATTGCCGGATCTTCGTCGACGGTCAGGTTTACGCCTGGCGCGACGGCGATGACGTGATGTTCGACGAGACCTACGTGCACTGGGTCAAAAATGAAACCGATCAGACTCGGGTGATTCTGTTCTGCGACATCGAACGTCCACTGAGCAACCGCCTGATGACTCGCATCAATCGCTTCATCAGCGGCTGGCTAGGTCGCGCCACCGCGCCGCAGAATCTTGATGATGAGCGCGTCGGTGGGATCAACCAGGCTTATGCCTGGAGCAAGAACTTCAGCGACCGTTTCAGCGGCGTGGTCAAGCAGTGGAAACGCCGCCATCCCAAGGCGTACCGCGTAATGCGCCCGGTGCTGGCGGTGCTGGTGCTGACGTTGCTGGGGTATTGGTTGTTTGGTTAACGATTGGCCAGAAATAAAAAACCGCTCTTTGGGAGCGGTTTTTATTGATGGTTCAAGGACGGCCGGCGAGCAGGTTGGGCTCATTCACGTCGGTTCCGTTTTCAAGAACCTGCAGAAAACGGCGCTGATTCGCGGATAACTCCAGTCGATCAAGCTTTTCCACCGGCTCGCCCAATTCCTTCTTGCTTGGGGATTTTCTTACGACTTTGCGCATACTCCCTCCCTCAAAGCGGACTTCTGACATGTCGGCTCCCGTAATGGATCGCATCTGCGCAGTCGCAATACCCGCCCGCTTCCTCGCCTCTGACCGATAAACCTGATACCGCAAATACGTCCGTTCCCTTGGCATGTGATCTCTTGCATTCCATGTCTCCTGACAATCCGTTGCCACCGCCAATCACCCTGATCATCCCGCCCCAAACTGTCGCTACCGGCCCTTTGCCCAAGTCATTGCAATCTGTGTCCCGGGCTGGTTATAGTCAGCCCGCTTGAGCGCCATGCTCACGCCTTCATTTCCTCAATAAAGATCAGCATCCATGCCTGCATCCCTCATCAACGCGGTAGTCGATTCAGCGGTCAACGCTGGCGTCGTGCCGTGCGGGAATCAGCAGCCGGTGCAGATCAGTCATTACCCTCCACCTGTCAGTAGCACGCCGGTGTGCGCAGCCGTATCGCCGCCGGGCGTTGGTGTTCGGGGCTGATCGGCAGTTTCTGCTGACCACTGCGCCCGCCGGAAAAACCTACTGAACTTCAGCTTTGGCTGAGTTGGCTTCTTGCCTGACTACAGGTGGTATTCATGTTTGTCCTTTCGAAACAATCCGCGCTCGCGGCGACGTCCACGAGCCTGTTCGTTCTGCTGTGGAGCAGCGGGGCGATTTTCTCCAAGTGGGGCCTGGCCCATGCTTCGCCCTTTGCTTTTCTGCTGATTCGCTTCGCCATCGCCCTGTGCGGGCTGGTGTTGCTGGCGCCACTGCTGAGATTGAAGCTGCCCAAGGGTGGCAAACCCATGCTGTTCGCAATCGCCACCGGCGTGGTGCTGTTGGGCGCCTATCAGATCTTTTATCTGCTGGCATTGAACAGCAAAGTCACACCGGGGGTGATGGCGACGATCATGGGCGTTCAGCCGATCCTCACCGTGGTGCTGATGGAGCGCCAGCGTTCAGCGAGCCGCCTGTTCGGCCTGACGCTGGGGCTGGCCGGGCTGATCATGGTGGTCTATCAGGGTATCGGTCTGGCCGGGATGTCCTGGGCTGGCATGGTATTTGGACTCCTGGCACTGGCGAGCATGACGCTCGGTTCGATCATGCAAAAACGTATCACCGACAACCCGCTTGGCACGCTGCCAGTGCAGTATCTGGCCGGCCTGTTGCTGTGTGCGATCTTCGTACCGTTTCAGCCGTTTCACTTCGAGCACAGCGCAGGCTTCATTATCCCGGTGTTATGGATGGGCCTGGTGGTGTCGGTGTTGGCGACGCTGTTGCTGTATCGACTGATCGCGCGGGGTAATCTGGTGAATGTCACCAGCCTGTTCTATCTGGTGCCGGCGGTCACGGCGGTGATGGATTACCTGATTTTCGGTAATCGGCTGGCGGCGTTGAGCGTGTTGGGAATGCTGCTGATCATTGTTGGATTGGTATTTGTGTTCCGTAAAACCGGATAGCCGATAGGCAGGTGGCGCTTGTTGCGCCGCCTTTCGCGAGCAGGCTCGCTCCACATTGGAATGTATTTTTCTGTGGGAGCGAGCCTGCTCGCGAATATCTGCGGCAGAAAATCTAACGGGCTGACACCTTTGCAGGCTTCACCACCGCCGGCTTCAACACCAGCCACAACGCTGCCGCAATCAGCACCCCGCCATAAATGTGCGCCATCGACAACGGCTCATCCAGCAACAACGCCCCCCACAACACCCCGAACGGCGGGATCATGAAGGTCACGGTCATCGATTTCACCGGGCCGATCGAGCTGAGCAGGCGGAAATAGATGATGTAGGCAAACGCCGTGCAACCCAGGCCCAGGCCGAGCAGCGACAGCCAGACCTGCCAGCCGCCCCAACTGACCGGTGGCGCAGTGATCGTGCTGTAGGCGAACAATGGCAGCAAAAACAACGTCGCCCCGAGCATGCTGCCCAATGCCGACAAACGGCTGTCCAGCCCACCGGCCTGATCCAGCCAGCGCCGCGCGAGGAAACCGGCAAAGCCGTAGCAAGTGGTCGCCAGCAGGCAGGCGACCGCGCCCATCAGCAGCTGCAGATCGAAGGCCACGGGACCGGCGCGTGTCAGCACGCCGACGCCGAACAGGCCGAGGAACACGCCGCTGAGCTTGGCCGCTGTGAGTTTTTCGCTGAAAAACAGGCCGCCAATCAGCACGCCCATCAGCGGCGTGGTGGCGTTGAAGATCGCCGAATAGCCGGCCGGCAATACCTGGGCGGCAACCGAATACAACGTCGCCGGAATCCCCGAGTTGATCACGCCCAACAGCATCACGGTTTTCAGCTTGCCCTTGAAATCCCAGCTGATGCGCATCAGCCCAAGAATCACCAGCAGCCCGGCGGCCGCGATCGACACGCGAAAGAACCCGGTCGGGATTGTGCCGATCACCGGGGCAATGATGCGCATGAACAGAAAACTCGCGCCCCAGATAGCGGCCAGCGACAACATGCGGAAAATATCGACAGGGCTCACGGCGGGCTCCTTGCTTGATCGGGACGAGAGTGTTGCCGAGCGTCCGGATCATGGCAACCGCTATTCGGGCTTTTAATTCTGCCTGGCGATCTACCTGCCCCAGAAACTCTGTCAGCGGTCGTCCCGGTATCGGTTTTGGCAGAAATTGCGCTTTTCCTGCGGACGGTTCCGTGACTAAGCTCAAACGAATCGATTTCCCGCCGAGGTTTCATTTATGTCGCAGCAATGGCCAGCCACCGAGATCGCCCGGATGATCCTCGCCGGCTTCGACGATTACCGCGAGCATTTCCGCCGCATCACCGATGGCGCGCGGGAGCGCTTCGAACAGGCGCGCTGGCAGGAGGCGCAGGCCGCGTCGGCGGCGCGGATCAGTCTGTATGAGGAAAAGGTTGGCGAAACCGTCGCTCGCCTGCGCGAGTATTTCGACGAAGAGACCCTGATGAACGTCAGCTGCTGGCCGCTGGTGAAAAGCGCCTATATCAGTGTGATCGACCTGCGCTTCGACGATGAGCTGTCCGAAACCTGGTACAACTCGATTTTCTGCGGGCTGTTCAGCCACGACCTGATCAGCGACGGTTGCATGTTCATCCACACCACGCGCCCGAGCCTGCGCCGTGCGCGCGCCGCGCAAACCCGCACGTACAAGCCGCAGGGCCAATTGTCCGGCATGCTCGCAAGTATTTTTTCCGACTACCGCTTCAGCGAGGATTACGCCGATTTGCCCGGCGACTTGCTGCGACTCGAAGCGCAGCTGCGCGAGAACCTGCCGGACTGGGTGTGCAAGGACCCGGAGCTGAGCGTCGAGTTGTTTTCTTCGGTGCTCTACCGCAACAAGGGCGCGTATCTGGTCGGGCGCATTTACACCCGCGACGAGCAATGGCCGCTGGTGATTCCTCTGTTGCACCGCGAAGGGCAGGGTATTCAGATCGACGCGTTGATCACCGACGAAGCCGATGTGTCGATCATCTTCTCTTTTACCCGTTCGTATTTCATGGTCGATGTCCCGGTGCCAGCGGAGTTCATCGGTTTTCTGCGGCGCATCCTGCCGGGCAAGCACATCGCCGAGCTGTACACCTCGATCGGCTTCTACAAGCACGGCAAGTCGGAGTTTTACCGCGCGCTGATCAATCACCTGGCCAACACCGACGATCAGTTCATCATGGCCCCCGGCGTGCGCGGCATGGTCATGAGCGTGTTCACCCTGCCGGGTTTCAACACCGTGTTCAAAATCATCAAGGACCGTTTCTCACCGTCGAAGAACGTCGACCGCGCCACGGTGATCGAAAAGTACCGACTGGTGAAAAGCGTCGATCGGGTCGGGCGCATGGCCGATACCCAGGAGTTTGCCGATTTTCGTTTTCCGCTGAGCAAGTTCGATCCGGCGTGTCTGGAGGAATTGCTTGAGGTGGCGCCATCCACGGTTTCGGTCGAAGGCGAAACCGTGCTGATCCGCCACTGCTGGACCGAACGCCGGATGACCCCGCTCAATCTATACCTGGAAAACGCCAATGACGCGCAAGTGCGCGAAGCGCTGGAAGATTACGGTCTGGCGATCAAGCAACTGGCGGCGGCGAATATTTTTCCCGGCGACATGTTGCTGAAGAACTTCGGCGTCACTCGCCACGGCCGGGTGGTGTTTTACGACTACGACGAAATCTGCTTCCTGACCGAAGCCAACTTCCGCCACATCCCGGCCCCACGCACGCCCGAGGACGAAATGGCCTCCGAGCCGTGGTACTCGATCGGCCCGCTTGACGTCTTTCCCGAAGAGTTTCCGCCGTTTCTGTTCGCCGATGCCGGACAGCGCAAGTTGTTCGATCAGTTGCATGGCGAGTTGTACAACGCCGATTACTGGAAGGGCTTGCAGGAGGCGATTCGGGCGGGGAAGGTCATTGACGTCTTCCCATACCGGCGCAAGGGCCTTGATAACGAATAACAAGACGCAGCTGCAAGCGGCAAGCTTCAAGCTGCAAGTTGAAAGCCGCAGTGACTTGCGGCTGGTAGCTTGGCGCTTGCAGCTGCTTTTCTGCCACAATCCGCCCCCTGCATAAATAGACGACCGAATTGCCTACCCGATGACCGACGAATCGCCCTCCATCGACAAACTGCTGAAAAACCTCGATCACGCCATGCTCGCCGACCGTCACCGGCTGCGGCGGCAGTTGCTTGAGCTGCGCAAGAAACCCGACGAGGCCAAACTGGCCCAGTGGATAGCGCGGATGCAGGCGTCCTGTGAGCAGGTGCTGGCGCGCCGCGCGAGCCTGCCGGTGATTCGTTACGACGACAGTTTGCCGATCGCGGCCAAGCGCGACGAAATCAAAAAGGCCCTGGAGCAACATCAGGTGCTGATCATCGCCGGCGAAACCGGTTCGGGCAAAACCACCCAGTTGCCGAAGATCTGCCTGGAAATCGGTCGCGGTCAGCACGGTCTGATCGGCCACACCCAGCCGCGCCGGATTGCCGCGCGTAGCGTCGCCAGCCGTGTCGCCGAAGAACTCGGCACGCCGCTCGGAGCGCTGGTCGGCTATCAGGTGCGTTTTGAAGATCAAAGCGATTCCAACACCCTGATCAAACTGATGACCGACGGTATTCTGCTGGCGGAAACCCAGAACGACCGCTATCTGGAACGCTACGACACGATCATCGTCGACGAAGCCCACGAACGCAGCCTCAACATCGACTTCCTCCTCGGCTACCTGAAAACCCTGCTGCCACGCCGTCCCGACCTGAAGGTCATCATCACTTCGGCGACTATCGATCTGGAGCGCTTCTCCAAGCACTTCGATGACGCGCCGATCGTCGAAGTGTCGGGTCGTACCTTCCCGGTGGAAACCTGGTATCGACCACTGACGCTGGAGCAGGACGAAGAGGGCAACCGGGTCGAGGACGACCTCACCGTCGATCAGGCGATCCTCGCCACCCTCGACGAAATCGCCGCTTACGAGCGCAGCGAACGGCGCAGCCCCGGCGATGTGCTGGTGTTCCTGCCCGGCGAGCGCGAGATCCGCGACGCCGCCGATATGTTGCGCAAGGCTCAGCTCAAACACACTGAAATCCTGCCGCTGTACGCGCGCCTGTCGCCGGCTGAACAGCAGCGGATTTTCCAGTCGCACCCGGGCCGCCGCGTGGTACTGGCGACCAACGTCGCCGAAACCTCGCTGACCGTGCCGGGTATTCGCTATGTGATCGACAGCGGCACTGCGCGCATCAGCCGCTACAGCTATCGGGCCAAGGTGCAGCGCTTGCCGATCGAGGCGATTTCCCAGGCCAGCGCCAATCAGCGTAAAGGTCGTTGCGGGCGGGTCGAGCCGGGCATCTGCGTGCGTTTGTACAGCGAAGAGGATTTCCTTGGTCGCCCGGAATTTACCGATCCGGAAATCCTGCGTACCAACCTCGCCGCCGTCATTTTGCAGATGCTGCATCTGCGCCTCGGCGAAATCACCGCGTTCCCGTTTATCGAGCCGCCGGACGGCAAGGCGATCAGCGACGGTTTCAACCTGCTGCAAGAGCTTTCGGCGGTGGATCGCAATAGCCAGCTGACGCCGCTCGGACGCCAGTTGGCGCGCTTGCCGGTCGACCCGCGCATGGGCCGCATGCTCCTCGAAGCGGCCAAGCTCGGCAGTCTGCAGGAAGTGCTGATCGTCGCCAGCGCCATGTCGATTCAGGACCCGCGCGAGCGTCCTCCGGAGCGTCAGCAAGCGGCGGATCAGGCCCATGCGCAATGGAAAGATCCGGACTCCGACTTCGCCGGGCTGGTCAATCTGTGGCGTGGTTTTGAAGAGCAGCGCCAAGCGCTGACCGCCAATCCGCTGCGCAATTGGTGCCGGAAAAATTTCCTCAACTATTTGCGTCTGCGCGAGTGGCGTGATTCCCATCGTCAGTTAAGTCTGATCTGCCGCGACATGCAGCTGAGCCTGAACAAAGAGCCGGCCGATTATCCGAAGCTGCACAAAGCGGTGCTGGTCGGATTGCTCAGCCAGATCGGCCAGAAAACCGAAGACGGCGATTACCTCGGCGCGCGGCAACGGCGCTTCTGGATTCATCCGTCGTCGGGCATCGGCAAGAAGCGCCCGCAGTGGCTGATGACCGCCGAACTGGTAGAAACCACCAAGCTTTACGCGCGCATGGTCGCCAAGATCGACGCCGACTGGATCGAGCCGCTGGCCGGGCACCTGATCAAGAAGAACCACTTCGAGCCGCATTGGGAAAAGAAGCGCGGCCAGGTCGTCGCCTACGAGCAGATCACCCTGTTCGGCCTGATCGTCGTCGGTCGCCGCCCGGTGCATTACGGCCCGGTCGATCCGGTGGTATCCCGGGAGCTGTTTATCCGCGAAGGCCTGGTGCGCGGCGAGATTCAGTCGCGGGCCAAGTGCCTGAGCGCCAATCAGAAACTGCTCGAGCAGCTCGACGAACTCGAGGCCAAGGCGCGCCGGCGCGACATTCTCGCCGACGAAGAAACCCTCTACGCCTTCTACGATGCGCGCCTGCCGGCGGAGATCCACCAGACCGCGACCTTCGACAGTTGGTACAAGGTCAACAGCCAGAAAGACCCGCAGCTGCTGATCATGCGCGAGGAAGACGTGCTGGCCCGCGAGGCCAGCGAAGTCACCGCCCGTGATTACCCGGACACGCTGCACATCGGCGATCTGGAACTGGCGCTGACCTATCACTTCGAACCCAATCACCCGCGTGATGGCGTGACCTTGCGCGTGCCGGCGCCGCTGCTGCCGATGCTGCCGCCGGAGCGTCTGGAATGGCTGGTGCCGGGCTTGATCGAGGCCAAGTGCATTGCCCTCGTGCGCAACTTGCCGAAGGCCCTGCGCAAGAACTTCGTGCCGGTGCCGGACTTCATCAAGGCCGCGTTGCAGCGCATGACTTTCGCCGAAGGTTCGCTGCCGCAAGCGCTCGGTCGTGAGCTGCTGCGCATGACTGGCGCGCGGGTCAGTGATGAGGCGTGGGCGGAAGCGGCGCAGCAGGTTGAAAGCCATCTGCGCATGAACCTGGAAATCGTCGATGGCCAGGGCAAGTTCCTCGGCGAAGGTCGCGATCTGGCCGAGCTGACCGCACGCTTCGCCGAAGCCAGCCAGGCCGCGCTGGCGGTGCCGCAGAGTGCGAAAAGTCAGCAGCCGGTCGAGGCGAAAGTCTTTGCGCCGGTGGCGGAAAAGACCCAGCAGAAGATCGCCGGGCTGTCGATGACGGTGTACCCGGCGCTGGTGGAAGAGGGCGGCACGGTCAAGGAGGGGCGCTTCTCGACTCCGGCCGAGGCCGAGTTCCAGCACCGTCGCGCCTTGCAGCGTTTGCTCATGCAGCAACTGGCCGAGCCGGCAAAATTCCTCCGTGGCAAGTTGCCCGGGCAGACTGAGCTGGGCCTGCTGTACCGCGAACTGGGCCGCGTCGATGCGCTGGTCGAAGACATTCTGCTGGCCAGCCTCGACAGCTGCATTCTCGAAGGCGAAGACCCGTTGCCCCGGGATGGCGCCGGATTGGCGGCATTGGCCGAGCGCAAGCGCGGCAACTGGACCGAGCACGCCGAGCGGGTTGCGCGGCTGACGCTGGAAATCCTCAAGATCTGGCACGGTCTGCAAAAACGCTTCAAGGGCAAGATCGATCTTGCCCAGGCAGTGGCGTTGAACGACATCAAGCAGCAGATCGGCAATCTGGTCTATCCGGGCTTCGTCCGCGAGACGCCGATGCAGTGGCTCAAGGAGCTGCCGCGTTATCTGAAAGCGGTCGAGCAGCGTTTCGAGAAACTCGGCGCGCAGGTGCAGAAAGATCGGGTCTGGAGCGGCGAACTCGCTGGCCTGTGGGCGCAATACCAGAGTCGCGCGGCCAAGCATGCGCAGGAAGGCAAGCGCGATCCGCAGTTGGAGTTGTACCGCTGGTGGCTGGAGGAATACCGCGTGTCGCTGTTCGCGCAACAGTTGGGCACCAAAGTGCCGATCTCCGACAAGCGCCTGAGCAAACAGTGGAGTCAGGTCGAACCCTGACTTCGCGCCTTGCAACGATCCTGTAGGAGCTGCCGAAGGCTGCGATCTCTTGATCTTGATCTTGATCTTTAAAAAGCAAAATCAAAAGATCGCTGCCTTCGGCAGCTCCTACAGGGATCGCGTGAGCAGGAGAAAGGCGCCAAAATTCTGGGTTTATGGCAAACTTCGCCACCATAACCCGCCGTTTCGCGACCCAGAGCCTTCGGCCGTGTCGCGCTGCGGAATAAAACGATGCCAGGTTTGCGTCCCCCGGATGGGAATAGACCCTTTGCGTGTTGGTACGACGGTTCCAGCACTTTCTGCCTGAACAGATTAGAGAAACGACCATGCATAACGTCGTCATCAGCGGCACCGGCCTGTACACACCGGCCAACAGCATCTCCAACGAAGAGCTGGTGCAGTCTTTCAATACCTACGTCGCCCAGTTCAACGCCGATAACGCCGAGGCCATTGCCGGCGGTGAAGTCCAGGCCCTGACAGAATCCAGCGCTGCGTTTATCGAAAAAGCCTCGGGCATCAAGAGCCGTTTTGTCATGGACAAGGACGGCATCCTCGATCCGCAACGCATGGCCCCGCGCCTGCCCGAGCGTTCCAACGATGAATGGTCGGTGCTCTGCCAAATGGCCGTTGGCGCTGCCGAACAAGCCCTGCAGCGAGCCGGCAAAACCGCAGCCGACATCGACGGTGTGATCGTTGCCTGTTCCAATCTGCAACGTGCCTACCCGGCCATCGCCATCGAAGTCCAGGAAGCGCTGGGCATCGAAGGTTTCGGTTTCGACATGAACGTGGCGTGTTCTTCCGCCACCTTCGGCATTCAGGCCGCCGCCAATAGCGTGCAACTGGGCCAGGCGCGGGCGATCCTGATGGTCAACCCGGAAGTCTGCACCGGGCACCTGAACTTCCGTGATCGCGACAGCCACTTCATATTCGGTGATGCCGCGACTGCGGTGATCATCGAACGCGCGGATCTGGCGACCTCCGAGTACCAGTTCGACGTGGTCAGCACCAAACTGCTGACCAAGTTCTCCAACAACATCCGCAACAACTTCGGCTTCCTCAACCGTGCGGCAGAAGAGGGCATCGGCGCCCGCGACAAGCTGTTCGTGCAGGAAGGCCGCAAGGTGTTCAAGGATGTCTGCCCGATGGTCGCCGAACTGATTGGCGAGCATCTTGAAGAGAACCAGCTCAACGTTGGCGACGTGAAGCGCTTCTGGCTGCATCAGGCCAACCTGAGCATGAACCACCTGATCGTGCGCAAGCTGCTCGGCCGTGAAGCCACCGAAGAAGAAGCGCCGGTGATTCTCGACAGCTACGCCAACACCAGCTCGGCCGGTTCGGTCATCGCCTTCCACAAATACCAGGATGATCTGGCCTCGGGTTCGCTGGCGGTGCTCAGTTCGTTCGGCGCCGGTTACTCGATTGGTAGCGTGTTGCTGCGCAAACGCTAAAACAGGTTAATTTCCCCTTAATCGCGTCGATCTTTCCTACATTCGAAGCGAGTGAAACGCTGTAATTTTTCGGACGTCGCGGCAGGTGAACACCTGCCGCGTTCATTTTCGAAGTCCGGACAAGGGGATTGATGGATGGCGGCTGACGACACCCAACTGCTCACGCGCCTGCTGGCGGGGGAGCAAAAGGCTTTCAAGGAATTGGTCACCACGTATCAGAGCGCCATGCGCGCTGTGGCTTATGCGATTGTCGGCCAGCGTCATGTCGAAGAAGTGGTGCAGGATGCCTGGCTGTCGGTGGTCCGCCATCTGGCCAGCTTCGAAGGCCGCTCCAGCCTCAAGACCTGGTTGCTGACCATTACCGCCAACTCGGCCAAAAGTCGCTACAAACTCAATCGTCGGGAAGTTTTGCTCGATGACCTGCCATCGCCCCACGGCACCATCGATGACGATCGATTCTCATCCAGCGATGGTCATTGGCTGGTCGCGCCATTCGCCTGGCATCAGGACACCCCCGAAGCGCTGCTCACCGAAAACGAACTGCGCGAATGTCTCGAACATACGTTGCTGAGTCTTTCCGAGTTGCAGAGCAGTGTGTTGCTGTTGCGCGAACGCCAGGGCCTGGAGCTGGAAGAGATCTGTAATCTTCTGGAGATTTCGCTCTCCAATGTCCGCGTGCTGCTGCACAGGGCACGCTTGAAGGTCTTTGCGACCGTGGAACATTTTGAGGAGACAGGAGAATGTTGACCTGCAAGGAGCAAGTGGCACGATCCAGCGATTATCTCGACGGCCAACTGAGCTTTCGCGAGACGCTGATGGTGCGTCATCACCTGTTGTTCTGCCCCAACTGCCGACGCTTCATGCGACAGATGCGCGTGATGCAGGCGACACTCAAGGCGCTGCCGGAACAACCGGACGAGAATGTCGATGCGCTGGCTGAACGCTTGGCCGAGCAACGACGAAAAGATAATTCACCGTAGGAGCTGTCGAGTGAAACGAGGCTGCGATCTTTTGATCTTGTTTTCAGGATCAAGATCAAAAGATCGCAGCCTTCGGCAGCTCCTACAGGGGCAGCTTCAAGCTTCAAGCCTCAAGCTGCAAGTAAAGGCATTCACTCGCAACTCTTGGCTTGCAGCTTGCAGCTGTTTTCTTAGAACTTCGCTTCAGCATCCAGCTGCAGGGTGTTGGCATCTGCATCGCGTTGGCTGCGGCTGGCGAAGTCGGCCTTGGTCAGGAAGTACGTGGCGCCGACGGCGAAGTTCTTGTCGATGTCGTAACCGACCTTGAACTTGTGCCCGCGCGAACCGGTGGTGCCGTTGGCGAAGTCGGAGTCGGTGAACGCGCCGACCACGGCATTGCGCTGCACGTCGCGATAGTTGTAGTCGAGGTTGAAGCCGAAGACTTTCGACTTCGCGCCGAGCAACCATGCGGTGTCCTGATCGGTCACGGCATCGTTGTTCTTCACGTACTGACCGTAGAACGACAGCGGCATTGGCAGGCCGCCGATGTCGATCTGGCTGAACCCTTCATACAGACGGAATTCGTTGTCGGCCGAGTTGCCGTTGACTGCCAGCGCGCACGGCGTCGAGGTGCCGGTGCAGCGGCTGTCATCGTCGTTCTGGTAGGCGTAGACGCTGCCGCCGACGGTCATCTTCAGGTTGTCAGTGATGTTGAAACGGCTGCCCAGCTGGCCAGCGGTCAGGCGCAGGTCGTGACGGAATTGCACGCCGTCGCCGTCAACGTTGTCCTTGAGGTTGTAGTTACCCAGGCTGCCGAACAGCTCGGCGCTGCCGCCCAGTGGGTATTTGTAGGTAACGGCCAGACCTTCCGGGTTGATGTCGCTGTCCCAGATCACGTCACCCATGCTCACCCACGGTTGCAGCATCTTGCCGCCGATCACGTGCAGGTTCTTGATCTGATCCGGGTGGTAGTCGATGTAGCCGAGGTCGAGCCAGATTTGCTTCTTGTCGAAGTAGTTGTCCTGATCCTGATTGGTCGAGCGCGCGTCGTCGCCGCCGCCGGTGGCGATACGGATGCCTGTGTCGACTTGCGGGTTGATCTCGGTGTAGGCGCCCAGACGCGCACGGATGCGCTGGCGGTCCTTGTCGCGACCGCCATTGTTCGGCTCGCCGTCGATCTTGATGGTTTCCTGACGGATACGTACGTCGCCCTTGAACTGGGTCTTGGCCGCCCACGCCAGTTTCTGGTCAAACAGGCTCTGTTCGTTGGTCTTCTTGGCGACCGCCGCTACTTGTTCGTTGGTTTCCTGCTGCGCCTGTTGGGCGATTTGCTGAGCCTTCTGATCCTTGGCCAGTTCTGTTTGCAGCTCGATGTACTGCGCCTGGGAAATCGACCCGTTGGCCTTGAGCATGTCGAGCAGTTTGGCGTCGACTGCAGCACTGGCCGGAACGCTCATGGCCAGCAACAAGCCGCCGCACAGGGCCGCTGCAGTTTTCGTGGAAGCAAGACGCATAGCAATCTCCGAAGATGAAGGGGATGGCTGAACCATCCTGGGCACAACCGGCTGAAGGCCGGAAAACTGTGTCCGGGTTAGAACCCGGCGCTCTAAAAACAGGCGCCAGTATCGCGATGGTTTATGACAGAGCGGTGGCACAGTGATGGCAGGTTGATGACGATACGTAACAGGCGTGAACTATCGACCTAGAGCGCTGTCGGCCGATTGAACGTGTGCAACGGGGTCGCGATCAGCGATACTCGCCGGGCTTTGTCGCCAAGCTGTGGAGTGCCAGTGAATGCCGTTGCAACGCCTGCAAGACCTGTCAGAAATCGCCCCGGCCACTTGGGATGCGCTGGTGCCGGACAACCAGCCGTTTCTGCGCCACGCCTTTCTCAGTGCGCTGGAAGACAGTGGCAGTGTTGGCCCGCATTCAGGCTGGCAGCCCGAACATTTACTGCATATCGAAGGTGATCGACTGATCGCCGCGCTGCCCAGTTATCGCAAGTGGCATTCGTACGGCGAGTACGTCTTCGATCACGGCTGGGCCGATGCCTGCGCGCGTGCCGGCATCGATTACTACCCCAAACTGTTGACCGCCGTGCCCTTCAGTCCGGTCAGCGGCCCGCGCTTGCTGGCGGCAAAAGTGCAGGACGGTTTCGAGTTGCTGAAAAGCCTTCCGGGCTATTTGCAGATCGAAGAGCTGTCCAGCGCGCACATCAATTTCACTGATCCGTTTACCGATGCGGCGATGGCCGAGCAGCCGGGCTGGCTGCAGCGTATCGGCTGTCAATATCACTGGCAGAACCGTGAGTACCGCGACTTTCAGGACTTCCTCGACGCCCTCAGCTCACGCAAGCGCAAGCAGATGCGCAAGGAACGTGAGCAGGTGGCGGGGCAGGGTTTTGAGTTCGAGTGGCTGGAGGGGCGTGAGCTGGACGAAGCACAGTGGGATTTTGTTTACGCCTGCTATGCCAACACCTACGCGGTGCGGCGTCAGGCGCCGTACCTGACGCGCGAGTTCTTCAGTCTGCTGGCTGAACGCATGCCCGAAATGATTCGCGTGGTCCTGGCCAAACAGGGCTCACGGCCGGTGGCAATGGCGTTCAGTCTGGTCGGTGCCGACAGCTTTTATGGACGTTATTGGGGCTGCCTGGCCGAGTTTGATCGGCTGCATTTCGAGACGTGTTTTTATCAGGGTATGGATTACGCGATCGCCCATGGCATCCAGCGTTTCGATGCCGGGGCGCAGGGCGAGCACAAGTTGATTCGCGGGTTTGAACCGGTGATCACCCATTCCTGGCACTACCTGCGGCATCCGGGTTTGAAAGCGGCGGTCAAGGATTTCCTCCAGCAGGAACGCGCCGGGGTTCTGGCGTATGCCGAAGAGGCGAGAACGGCGTTGCCCTATCGCCAAACCTAGTTCCAGATCCCCTGTGGGAGCGAGCCTGCTCGCGAAAGCGTCGGGTCAGAGACGAATTTGTCGCTGATCCACCGCATTCGCGAGCAGGCTCGCTCCCACAGGTTGTTCACTGGACCGCCAGGCATCAATCGATGCCAACAAATCCTCCGGTCTGGTGCGCCCACAAGCGCGCATACAGGCCGCGATGGGCGAGCAGTTCGGCGTGGGTGCCGCTCTCGGCGATCTTGCCGTTTTCCAGCACCACCAGACGGTCCATGCGCGCGATGGTCGAGAGACGGTGGGCGATGGCGATCACGGTTTTGCCCTGCATCAGGGTCTCGAGGCTTTCCTGAATCGCTGCTTCGACTTCCGAATCCAGCGCCGAGGTGGCTTCGTCCATGATCAGGATCGGCGCGTCCTTGAGCAGCACCCGCGCGATCGCGATGCGCTGGCGCTGACCACCCGACAGTTTCACCCCGCGCTCACCGACATGCGCATCGAAGCCGGTGCGGCCTTCAGCGTCGGACAGCAGCGGAATGAACTCATCGGCGCGAGCCTTGTGCACCGCCTCCCACAGTTCGGCGTCGCTGGCGTCGGGCTTGCCGTAAAGCAAGTTGTCGCGGATCGAGCGGTGCAGCAGCGAGGTGTCCTGAGTGATCATGCCGATCCGCGCGCGCAGGCTTTCCTGGCCGACTTCGGCGATGTTCTGCCCATCGATCAGGATGCGCCCGCCCTCGACGTCGTACAGGCGCAGCAACAGGTTGACCAAGGTTGATTTGCCGGCGCCGGACGGGCCGATCAAACCGATTTTTTCCCCCGGTTTGATGTGCAGGTTGAGGTCGCCGATGATCCCGCGCTTCTTGCCGTAGTGAAAATCCACGTGCTCGAAACGTACTTCGCCACGGGCCACTTGCAGGGGTTTGGCCTGCTCGTGATCGGTGACGCTGACCGGTTGCGAAATCGTCCGCAGACCGTCCTGAACCATGCCGATGTTTTCGAAGATCCCGGTGACCACCCACATGATCCAGCCGGACATGTTGACGATGCGGATCACCAGGCCGGTGGCCAGGGCAATCGCGCCGACGGTGATCAGCGACTGCGTCCACAACCACAGCGCCAGCGCGGTGGTACCGACGATCAACAGGCCGTTCATGGTGGTGATCGCCACGTCCATGCTGGTCACCACACGACCGGCCATTTGCGCTTTGACGGTCTGTTCTTCGATCGCTTCCTTGGCGTAGTGCTGTTCGAAATTGGTGTGGGCAAACAGTTTCAGCGTGGCGATGTTGGTGTAGCCATCGACGATGCGTCCCATCAGTTTCGAGCGCGCGTCGGAGGCTTCCACCGAGCGCTCTTTCACGCGCGGCACGAAGTAATACAGCGCGCCGATGTAAGCGACGATCCAGGTCAGCAGCGGGATCATCAGGCGCCAGTCGGCTTCGGCGAACAGCACCAGCGAACTGATCGCATAGATCACCACGTGCCACAGCGCATCGACTGCTTGCACGGCAGAGTCACGCAGCGAGTTGCCGGTCTGCATGATGCGCTGGGCGATGCGCCCGGCGAAGTCGTTCTGGAAGAAGTTCAGGCTTTGCTTGAGCACGTAGCTGTGGTTCTGCCAGCGGATCATGCTGGTCATGCCGGGGCTCAATGTCTGGTGCACCAGCAAGTCGTGCAGGGCGAAGAAGATCGGTCGCAGCACCAGGGCGACCACCAGCATCCAGGTCAATTCAAGGGCGTGGTCGCTGAAGAAATTCGGGTTGGGTGTGCCCTGCGCCAGATCGATGATGCGGCTCAGGTAACTGAACAGCGCCACTTCGATCAGGGACGCAAACAAGCCGATGACGAGCAGGGCGGCGAAACTCGGCCAGACCTGCTTCAGGTAATAGATATAGAAGGGCCAGACGCGGTCTGGAGGGGACGCCGTCGGGGCGTCGCGGAAGATATCGATCAGTTGTTCGAAACGGCGATAGAGCATCAGATAACCGCCCGGGATACGGGCTCTCCTTTTATCAGTGCGAGCGGCGCAGGCTCAGCGCGGCGCCGCTCGATATGCCCGGCGAAACTCAGTCGATGCGCTTGGCCGACTTGATGATCACAGGGTCGGAAGGCACGTTTTGCATGCCTTGTTTGGTGATGGTCGGCGAGTTGACGATGACGTCCACGACATCCATGCCCTTGACCACTTTGGCGAACACCGCGTAACCGGCGTCACGGCCCGGATCGAGGAAGGCGTTGTCGGCAACGTTGATGAAGAACTGACTGGTGGCCGAATCAGGGTTGGAAGTGCGCGCCATCGACAGGGTGCCACGAACGTTGTGCAGGCCATTGCTGGCTTCGTTCTTGATCGGCGCCTTGGTTTCTTTTTGTTGCATCTGCTGGGTGAAGCCGCCGCCCTGAGCCATGAAGCCCGGGATCACGCGGTGGAAAATGGTGTTGTTGTAGAAGCCGCTGTCGACGTATTCAAGGAAGTTCTTCGTGCTGATCGGCGCCTTGACCGGGTCCAGTTCGATTTCGATCTGGCCGTTGGTGGTGTCCAGCAGCACGTGGGGCGCCTTGGCCGGGGTGGCAGCCATCAGGTTGGCGGCAAACAGTACGGAGCCGGCGGCGAGGGCGAGTTTTTTCAGCATGGGTCAGTGATCCTGAGAGTGAAGGTCGGCTGTGGCGAGAAAATCCAGCAGCGTTTGATTGAAGCGTTCGGGTTGATCGAGCGGGGTGGCATGGCGCGAATCGTCGATGACCACCAGCCGCGCATCCGGTAGCAGTTTTACATAGGTTTCCTTTAACGCCACCGGTGTGTAGTCACGGTCGGCGCTGATGACGAGCGTTGGACAGGACACCCGGGAAAGTCGTTCCTGAACGCCCCAGCCGACAATCGCATCGAAGCTGGCGAGATAAGCACGTTTGTCGTTTTTTGCCCAGCGTTCGGCCATTTTCCGTCGCAGATCGGCCTGTTCCGGCTTGGGAAAAAGTTTGCTGCCGAGGGCTTTGCCGATGGTTTCCAGGCTGAGCAGGCGCATCAGGCTCCAGCGTTTGAACCACTGCCAGTAGTCGTCGCGTGTGCGCAATTTGACCTGTGGTGCGCTGTTGACGATCGTCAGGCTCCTGAGCGCTTGCGGCTGATCGACGGCCAGCTGAAAGCCGATCATCCCGCCCATCGACAGCCCGACGTAGTGCACCGGACCGAGGCTCAGGTGTTCGATCAAGGCCAGCAGGTCGGCGCTGAATGCGGCGATGCTGTAGCGCTCGCGGGGTTTGTCCGAGCGCCCGTGGCCGCGAATGTCCGGGACGATCACCCGATAGTGCGCGGCCAGCGCGGGGATCTGCATTTCCCAGTCCAGTGTGCTCGAGCCGAGCCCGTGGACCAGCAGCAACGGCGCACCGTGGCCATATTCCTCGTAGTGCAGGTTGCAACCTTCGTGCTCGAAATACGCCATCGGTGAACTCCGTGTCAGGCTTGTTCGGGGGCGGCGAACGGTGCGTCCAGCGGCAAGGTGTCGAAGGTGCGCAACAGCTCGATGAGGATTTGTGTGGCCGGGCCCAGGGGTTTGTCCTTGTTCGAATACAGATAGAAGCTCGAATTGCGACTGCCGCCCCGATCCAACGGTAGCAGCTTGAGCGAACCATCCTTGAGTTCCCGGTCGATCATGTGCCGCGGCAGCCAGGCAAAACCCAGGCCGCTGCTGACAAAAGTCGCGGCGGTGGCGAGGCTGCCGACGGTCCAGCGCTGTTCGGCGCCGAGCCAGCCGACATCGCGTGGCTGCTGGCGGCCGGAGTCGCGGATCACCACTTGCATCTGGGTTTCCAGATCCTGAAAGCTCAGCTCGCGGTTGAGCCGATGCAGCGGGTGATCAGGATGGGCAACGGCGACGAACTCGACATCGCTCAACTCCGCACCCAGGTAGCCGGGAATGCTCAGGCCGGTGATTGCCAAGTCCGCCACGCCTTCGAGCAGCACTTCCTCGACCCCCGACAACACTTCCTCGCGCAGACGCACGCGGCAGCCGCGACTCTGCGGCATGAATGCGGTCAGGGCGCGGACGATCCGCGCGCTCGGGTAGGCCGCATCGACCACCAGCCGCACTTCGGCTTCCCAGCCTTGTTCCATGTGATGGGCCAGGTCTTCGAGTTGGCTGGCCTGTTTGACCAATTGCCGCGAACGGCGCAGCAATACGCCGCCGGCCTCGGTGAGCACGGCTTTGCGCCCGTCGATGCGCAGCAACGGCACACCGAGCTGATCCTGCATGCGGGCGACGGTGTAGCTTACCGACGATTGCGAACGGTGCAGGGCCTCGGCGGCCTGGGCGAATCCGCCGTGGTCGACCACGGCCTGCAACGTTCGCCATTGATCAAGGGTCACGCGGGGCGCTTTCATCAATAGCTCCTCTTGTCCTAAGCTGGCCGTCCCTCATGGAGACTGCCGAATGAAAAAATTCTGTTGTGTGGTGCTGGCGCTGCTGCCGTTGACCGCGTTTGCCTATCCGATCGATGTGCAAAAGGATCTCAACGGCATGAAGATCGACTTCGAGACGTTCGATACCGACAACGACATCGGCTCGATCCGCGTGGCCAATTACGGTGATGTCGATGCGACCTGCCGTGCGGTATTCAGCAACGGCCCGGAAGCACCGCGCACGCGCAGCATCGATGTCCCGGCCGGCAAGCTTAAAAACGCCACGGCCAAGTTCACCCGCGAAATCATCAAGCTGCGCATCAAACTGACCTGCACCCCGAAATAAGCTCGGTCCTCTGAACACCTTGGGTTCCATTGTGGGAGCGAGCCTGCTCGCGAAGACTGAGTGTCATCCAGAGATGATGTGACTGACATTCCGCTTTCGCGAGCAGGCTCGCTCCCACAGGGGATATGTGGTTTAGCTTATAAACGAATTTATCGATGGATTACAGCGGATATTTGCGCTTTTTCATCGATTCGACTCTGTTTAACCTTCACTCCATCGACTTACAACATTCTCGGATGGAGGCTACACACCATGTCCCGCGTTCTGATCATCGAAAGCAGTGCCCGCCAGCAAGACTCGGTTTCCCGTCAGCTGACCCAGACCTTCATTGCTCAGTGGAAAGCCGCGCACCCTGCCGATCAGATCACTGTGCGTGACCTCGCTGCGAACCCGGTGCCGCATCTGGACGCCAACTTGCTCGGTGGCTGGATGAAGCCCGCCGAACAGCGCAACGACAGCGAACAGGCGTCGCTGGATCGTTCCAACCAATTGACTGATGAACTGCTCGCCGCCGACGTGCTGGTGATGGCTGCACCGATGTACAACTTTGCGATCCCGAGCACGCTCAAGGCTTGGCTCGATCATGTGCTGCGCGCCGGGGTGACCTTCAAGTACACCGAAACCGGTCCGCAAGGTCTGCTCAACGGCAAGCGCGCCTTTGTCCTGACCGCTCGCGGTGGTGTGTATGCCGGTGGCCCTGCGGATCACCAGGAACCGTACCTGCGGCAATTGATGGGTTTCATCGGCATCAACGACGTGACCTTCATCCATGCCGAGGGCATGAACCTTGGCGGTGACTTCCAGGAGAAGGGCCTGAATCAGGCCAACGCCAAATTGTCTCAGGTCGCTTGATCGGTTAATCGCCAGATAATCGCTGGATGGTCTAGTGACCTGGCGCAACCCCTTCAAGGTTCCACGCGCATCGAACCTCCCTTTGCACTTTTGCTCCTGAGTGCTGTAGCCCGATTGAACGCTTTAGCGAGATCGGGCTTTTTTTGTCTGTATTTTTTGAACGCCGCAAAACTCTTTGTGGGAGCGGGCTTGCTCGCGAAGGCGGTGTGTCAGAAAAGTATCCGCCGTCTGACACGTAGCCTTCGCGAGCAAGCCCGCTCCCACAGGAAGTTTTGTCATGCCGGCCTTCGCGGTGAGGGAAAAAACCGCTATCGTCGCCGCCATTCGATTTTCGAGGCGAGCATGGGCTATCTACTTTTTGTGACGCTGATCCAGGCGTTTTCCTTCAGTCTGATCGGCGAATACCTGGCCGGGCATGTCGACAGTTACTTTGCGGTGCTGGTGCGTGTAGTGCTGGCCGGATTGGTGTTCATTCCGTTGACGCGCTGGCGTTCGGTGGAGCCGGCGTTCATGCGTGGCATGTTGCTGATCGGTGCGCTGCAGTTTGGTGTGACTTACGTCTGCCTGTACCTGAGCTTCCGCGTGCTGACGGTGCCGGAGGTGTTGCTGTTCACCATTCTCACGCCGCTGCATGTGACCTTGATCGAGGATGCGCTGAACCGCCGATTCAACCCATGGGCTCTGATTGCCGCGCTGGTGGCAGTCGGCGGTGCGGCGGTGATTCGTTTCGACAGCATCAGTCCAGACTTCTTCATGGGCTTCCTGCTGCTGCAACTGGCCAACTTCACCTACGCCGCCGGGCAAGTTCTGTACAAACATCTGGTAGCCAAGCATCCGAGCGATCTGCCGCATTACCGGCGCTTCGGTTATTTCTACCTGGGCGCACTGGCGGTGGTGTTGCCGGCGTTTCTGCTGTTCGGCAAGTCGAATTTTCTGCCGGAAGCGCCTCTGCAATGGGCGGTGTTGCTGTTCCTTGGACTGGTTTCGACGGCGTTGGGCCTGTACTGGTGGAACAAAGGCGCGTGCATGGTCAATGGCGGCACGCTGGCGGTGATGAATAACCTGCACGTGCCGGTGGGGTTGCTGTTGAATCTGCTGATCTGGAATCAGCATGAGGAACTGGGGCGGTTGTTCCTTGGCGGGGGGGTGATCCTGGCGGCTGTGTGGATCAGCCGGTTGGGTATCCGCAAAGCCGCAGCCACCGCATAACGTCTGACTGACAAATCCCCTTGTGGGTGCGGGCTTGCGGGTGTTCAGGAATTTTTGGGCGAACCACAGAACCTGTGGGAGTGGGCTTGCTCACGAAGGCGGCGGGACAGTCGGCCCTTCGATACCTGACACTCCGCCTTCGCGAGCAAGCCCGCTCCCACATTGGTTTTATGGCTGTTCAGAATTTTGGGGCAAGCCACTAGGTTTTTGGATGTTCAGGAATTTTGGGGCGAGCAACAGAACCTGTGGGAGTGGGCTTGCCCACCAAGGCGTCAGGACAGTCGGCCCTTCAATACCTGACACTCCGCCTTCGCGAGCAAGCCCGCTCCCACATTGGTTTTATGGGTGTTCAGATTTTTGGGGCAAGCCACTGGGTTTTTGGGTGTTCAGAATTTTGGGGCAAGCCACTAGGTTTTTGGATGTTCAGATTTTTGGGGCAAGCCACTGGGTTTTTGGGTGTTCAGGAATTTTTGGGCGCGCAACAGAAACTGTGGGAGTGGGCTTGCTCACGAAGGCGTCAGGTCAATCAGATCATCTATAACTGACACCCCGCTTTCGCGAGCCAGCCCGCTCCCACATTTGTGATTCTGCGGGGTTACATAAGGTGTTTTTCCGGCTCCGGAATACTCGCCGAGCCCAACACCGCCGGCAGCAACCCGGCGCGCAAATCCCCGCCACTCGGCTGTTGATACAGACTCAAGCCAAACTCCGGCAACACCGCCAGCAGGTAATCGAAAATATCCCCCTGAATCCGCTCGTAATCGGCCCACACCGTGGTGCGGGTGAAACAGTAGATTTCCAGCGGAATGCCCTGCGCAGTCGTCTGCATCTGCCGGACCATGCAGGTCATGTTCGGCTGAATCTCCGGGTGACTCTTCAGATACGCCAGTGCGTAGGCGCGAAAGGTGCCGATGTTGGTCATGCGGCGGCGGTTGGCCGACATGGCCGCGACGTTGCCTTGCGCCTCGTTCCAGGCCTTGAGCTCGGCTTTCTTGCGGCCCATGTAGTCGGTCAGCAGGTGCACCTGCGAGAGCTTTTCTTCCTCGTCGTCGCGGATGAAACGCACGCCGCTGGCATCGATGAACAGGCTGCGTTTGATTCGCCGTCCGCCCGATTGCTGCATGCCGCGCCAGTTCTTGAACGACTCGGACATCAGCCGCCAGGTCGGAATCGAGACGATGGTTTTATCAAAGTTCTGCACCTTGACCGTGTGCAGCGTGATGTCGACCACGTCGCCATCGGCGCCGACTTGCGGCATCTCTATCCAGTCGCCGACCCGCAGCATGTCGTTGCTGGTCAACTGTACGCTGGCGACGAACGACAGCAGCGTGTCCTTGTAGACCAAGAGGATCACCGCCGACATCGCACCCAGACCCGACAGCAGCAACAGCGGCGAGCGGTCGATCAGGGTGGCGACGATGATGATCGCGCCGAACACGTACAAGACCATTTTCGTCAGCTGCACGTAGCCTTTGATCGAGCGGGTGCGCGCATGCTCGGTGCGTGCGTAGATGTCGAGCAAGGCATTGAGCAGGGCGCTGACCGCCAGCAGCAGAAACAGGATGGTGAACGCCAGCGCGACGTTGCCGAGGAAATTCATCGCGGTTTTGCTCAGCTCCGGCACCAGGTGCAGGCCGAACTGGATGACCAGCGACGGCGTCATCTGCGCCAGCCGTTGAAACACCTTGTTGTGGCGAAAGTCGTTGATCCAGTGCAGCGCCGGCTGGCGGCCGAGCATGCGGCTGGCGTGCAGGATCAGGTAACGCGCCACCCGTCCGAGCACCAGCGCGATGACCAGCAGTACCAGCAGCGCCAGTCCCGATTGCAGAAGTGGGTGCTCTTCGAGCGTGCCCCAGAGGCCTTGGGCTTTGAGCCAGAGCTGTTTGATATCCATAAGCGAAACATTTCTTCTGTAAGACGCGAGGGCCGATTAGAGCATTTAAGACGCTGTGTATTGCAGCGAGTGACAAATCGGGCAACAAAAAAACCACTGATTGTCGCCGTTTGCACAAAGAAACTCGGCCTGAGCGCTCGAAACCGGTAACCTATACAGCTGTTTTTTTGCATATCTTCGAGGTAGCACCCGTGTTTTCCCAATTCGCCCTGCACGAACGCCTGCTCAAAGCCGTGGCCGAGCTGAAATTTGTCGAGCCAACGCCAGTGCAAGCCGCGGCCATCCCGCTGGCGCTCCAGGGGCGTGATCTGCGGGTGACGGCGCAAACCGGTAGCGGCAAAACCGCCGCTTTCGTCCTGCCGATCCTCAATCGCCTGATCGGCCCGGCGAAGATCCGGGTCAGCATCAAGACGCTGATCCTGCTGCCAACCCGTGAACTGGCCCAGCAGACGTTGAAGGAAGTCGAACGCTTCTCGCAGTTCACTTTCATCAAGTCAGGCCTGATCACTGGCGGCGAAGACTTTAAAGTCCAGGCCGCAATGCTGCGCAAAGTGCCGGACATCCTCATCGGCACCCCGGGGCGGATGATCGAGCAGCTCAACGCCGGCAACCTCGACTTGAAAGAAGTCGAAGTGCTGGTGCTCGACGAAGCCGACCGCATGCTCGACATGGGTTTCGCCGAGGACGTGCAGCGTCTGGTCGATGAGTGCCCGAACCGTCAGCAGACCATGCTGTTCTCCGCCACCACCGGCGGTTCCGGCCTGCGCGAGATGATCGCCAAGGTCCTGAACAACCCAGAGCATTTGCAGCTCAACGCGGTCAGCCAACTGAACTCGACCACCCGCCAGCAAATCATCACCGCCGACCACAATCAGCACAAAGAGCAGATTGTGAACTGGCTGCTGGCCAACGAGACCTACCAGAAGGCCATCGTTTTCACCAACACCCGCGCCATGGCCGACCGCATCTACGGCCGCCTCGTGGCTCAGGAATACAAAGCGTTCGTGCTGCACGGCGAGAAAGACCAGAAGGATCGCAAACTGGCGATCGATCGTCTGAAGCAGGGCGGTGTGAAAATTCTCGTCGCGACCGACGTTGCGGCCCGTGGTCTGGACGTCGACGGTCTGGATCTGGTGATCAACTTCGACATGCCACGCAGCGGCGACGAGTATGTGCACCGCATCGGTCGTACCGGCCGTGCCGGTAACGATGGTCTGGCGATCTCGCTGATCTGCCACGGCGACTGGAATCTGATGTCGAGCATCGAACGCTACCTGAAGCAAAGCTTCGAACGCCGCACGATCAAGGAAGTAAAAGGCACCTACGGCGGGCCGAAAAAGGTCAAGGCCTCGGGTAAAGCCGTGGGCGTGAAGAAGAAAAAGACCGACGCCAAGGGCGACAAAAAGAAAACCGCCGCCAAGACGCCGACCAAGCGCAAGAGCGTCAACCGTCCAAAGCCGGATTCTCTGGTGAGCAGCGACGGCATGGCCCCGCTCAAGCGCCGCAAGCCGGCCGAGCCTGCGGCTGAGTAAGCTATAGACCGCGCATAAAAAAACCGGACACTGTCCGGTTTTTTTTCGTCCTCAACTGTCGGCTTTTTTCTCCGCCGACCCCAGTTCCTTCAAACGCTGGTCGATCAACTGGCACTTGTCAGGCAGATCCGCGCTAGCCGTGCCCAGATCCATTTTCTGCAACTCGGCGTTGATCTCCTTGGCCTTTTCCGGATTCTGCTCGGTGAGCTTCGAGACTTCCTTGGCCAGTTGTTCGCGTTTGATCGTCGCCTCTTCCGGCGTGCAAGCCCAGACGGGCAGGGCGCAGGCGAGGGTGGCGGCGAGAGACAGCTTGATCAGGGTTTTCATGGGCAGGCCTCAGTTCCGGTTAAGGCGGGTTAACCGGTTGAGGGCTGAAGCGTGGCAAAAGTTCAGAAACTGTGGGGCCAGGGTTGCGCTCAATCGGCATGGCAGCAGCCCGACTTCGGCGCACCGTCATACCGATCATGATGTCGCACCCATTCCATGATCTCGTCTTCATTCCTGCCCTTGGGCGTCAGATCCAGATAGTGGTAAGCGCCAACCAGCATGTCCAGGCCCCGGGCATAAGTCGAGTAAGTGTGGAATATGTCGCCATCCGCGTTGCGATAAAACACGCTCAGCCCCGGCATTTCTTCCTCGGCGCTGTCGGTTTTTTCGTAGTTGTAGGTAGCCTTTCCCGCCGCGACGTCCTCAGCCCGGGCGCAGACGCCGAAGTCGTAATTGAAATCGCAACCTTCTGACGAGACCCAGTCGAATTTCCAGCCCATGCGTTGTTTGAATGCCTGAAACTCGCGCAACGGCGCGTGGGAAACGGCGACGACCGCAACATCGTGATGGGCCAGGTGCTGGTTGGCGCCGTCGATGTGATCGCTGAGGAACGAGCAGCCCCGGCAGCCTTCCTCCCAGCCTTTGGCAAACATGAAATGGTAGATGATCAACTGGCTGTTGTTGCCAAACAGGTCGTTGAGCTTGAGCTCGCCGTTCGGGCCTTGAAAATGATAGTCCTTGTCGACTTTCATCCACGGCAGGGCGCGGCGCTCGGCGCTAAGGCGATCGCGTTCACGGGTGAAGGCCTTTTCGTGGGCCAGATGCTGCTCGCGGGCGGCGAGCCATTCTTCGCGTGATACCACCGGATGGTGTGCAACGTTCATGACGATGTCTCCTGCGGGTTGAACCGGCTGTTTCAGACTAGTCGTTCATCGTGCGAGGTAATCGACAGCCGCCGGTCGGTCAGGGCCTGAAATACTGCTGAACGGCTGCGCAGCGCTTCGGTCACAACCTTGAACGCGGCACAAAATCACCCGCACCGGAGGTTGGATCAGGATGACGACTTATAACTGGGATTTGATTGAACGTTTGCTGCATGAAGTGCAGAACAGCGCTGGCCACAGCTTCGCCCCCCGCGCCTATGCCGAAGATCATGCGGCCGAGAAAGCCAGCGCCGGCGAGCCGATCGATAATCTCGATCACCTGAAAACCCTGGCCTGTGATTATGAAAAACTTCTGCTGGAACGCGGATTCATCGAACCGCGTCCGGATCATGAAGGCAGCACCGGCAATAATTTCATCCTGACGCCACGGGGTTCGAGCCTGTTGAGCCTGATCGACAGCAGCATTCCCGGCAACGATCATCCGCGTCAGGTGCTGGATGAGCAGGAAGATGCGCTGGATGAAGCGACGTTTGATGAAGTCGCTTCAAAGGCTCAAATCGCCTGAATCAGCGAATTCCGCCCTGTGGGAGCGAGCCTGCTCGCGAATACGGTCTGTCGGTGACATTGAACTGTCTGATACACCGCTTTCGCGAGCAGGCTCGCTCCCACATTGGAGTCCAGTGATTTCAAGGTTTCTGCGCGGCCTTCAGGCACTTCAGGTCATTGAAGTCCTTGCGCACTCCCTCGATTTTCTTCAACAAACGCTCACGCTGTTGCGGCGTGCTTTCAGCCATCAGGTCAACGAACAGCGAGCGTGCCTGGGCTTCGGTGTTGGCGTAGGCCTTGCGGTAATCCGCTGTCCACAACCGCTCGCGGTTGACCAGAAGCGTCTCGATGCGTTGTGGGAATTCCGCGCTTTGGCGTTGCGCAACGGCAGCGCTGAACTGTTGCTGCCAGTGCGCGCGGTTGGCGATCCATTGAGTGTTCTGGTCGCCCAAGTCGTTGGTCCAGGCTACGACGCGTTGCTTCTGCGTGTCGCTGAGCGGGCCTAGCCAATCGTTCAAGCGTTTTTCCATGCGCTCGCCGCGCTCCTTGATCTGCTGGGCCAGCGGGGGCTTCACGTATTCCTGCTGGCGTTTGCGCAAATCCTTGGCAAACGCATCGTTCATTTCCGCGACCTGTTTATCGTCCAGTCCTTGCAATAGCTCGATCGCCGATGGGGTGATTTCGCGGGCGGTTTCGGCAATGGCCTGCTTGGCTTCGGCGGTGCGCTCCTGCAGGGCGGCGTCGCTGACCTGATTGCTTTCGACCATGGCCTGCAATCGGTCCAGCCAGTCGAGGTAACCCGGTAACTGCGTGGTGCAGTGCCAGCTCAGGTGTTCTCTGAGCCTTTCGTTGAACCAGTCTTTCTGCTCGCCGTTCATGTCCACGTAATCGCTTAGCGACCACGGGATGATTACGTCGAGGTTGCGGTAGGCCAGGCCCACGCGGCTGCAAGCGCCGAGGGCGAGGGTAAAGATGAGCAGGGCGGCAATCTGTTTGAACCAGCGAGACATGGGCAAATCCTTGCGAGAGCCTGGCGTCGGAAATCTGATTCTTATGTGATGCAGGATGCGCGCGGCAGTTCAGCCGATCAATAGAACGTACGTACGGCTTTGAGTGTGACGAGGCCGTCGCACTCACTGTTGTGCCCGGAATAGGCCGAGCAATCACTGCCGCTGAGGCTGGAGTCGCTGTAGATCAGATCAAGATCGACGCCCATGAATGGCCGCGACAGTTTCACTGACCAATCAGTGAAACTGCTGATGTAACCGCCGTCCACCGCCACTGGCGTATTCAATTGGTGCGTGGTGTATTTCATGCTTACGCCAATGCCGAACGGCTGATTGCCAGTGAGGTCGGCAAACAAGGTGTTGTTCTGTTTATCCGGATCGTTGCTCAAGGCGATGCCGAAGCGACTGCCGAGCAGGGTCAGACCACCAAACAGCTCCTGGCTGTCGAGGGTGTCCACCCGGGGATAGCTGTAATGGATCATCCCGACTTCATAGCCGAGCACCTGATCGAACGGCTGCTTGAAGCCGACGTAGGAATCGATCTCGAGGTTCTTGCCCGGGCTGATGCCCATGCTCGGCGCGTACTGGCCGAAATACACGCCGCTGTCGTGGCTCAGGTCGAGGCCGCCATGGAACGAACCGACCGCCGCCGGCTTGACCAGTCCCTGGGCCATGCTGCGGCTGGGCGTGGTGCCAAGCTTGAGATCGAAGTCGCCGAGTTCACCCTGAAAAACCTGCGCGTGCGCGGTCGTGCCTGACAGCAGGCTGACGAACAATAAACAGGGAAATGGGCGCATGCGTCACTCCATGAACCGCGAGCGCAGGGCGAAGGCCTGCTGAAACGCTTGATCTAGACGCGTGCAAGGATACCGACGAATGCTCGGCATTGATGGCCGTTCGTCGATTTTCGGGGATTTTTGTTTAAAGAGAAGGGGTATTGCGCGGTGCCAGTCCAGGCGCTTCGAAGCTCAAAGCGCCTCTGGACGGGGTGAAACCGTTATTACTTCTTGCCCAGGCTGATTTGCTTGGACGGGCCGAATGTCTGGCCACTGACGCCTTTGGCAATTTGCTGGATCTCGCCGCCGGACTTGAGGAATGCTGCGATCTGATCGTTGATCGATTCGCTGGTTTCAACGGCTGGAGCTGGCTTTGCTTTGCTGGTGGATGCTTTTACACGCATGGCGGCCATTAACCTTTAGAAAAGTAACTCGGCCAGGCATCGTACAGGAATAACTTGACAATAGCTTGGTAAATATCCCCCGGAATAACCAACCCCAGCGCTGCATTATTACCGGTTCGATACTTTAAATATGCCGCTAAGCTGCTGTTTTAAATAAGATCATGTGCGCGCAACGAGGCAATCGGGCGCAGTCGCAAGCCGCTTGGGCGGACTGACGAGCGGCACCTCGGCGAGCAATGACCAAGCAAAATCAACACGTTGAAGCAGGCTGGCCGGGTATGAGGATCTGGCGCCCGACTACTGCGGCAAAAACGGGTAGAATGCCGCCCACGTATTGAGGGTTTTGGACATGGCATTAGTCGGGCGTTACAACAGTTTGCAAGTGGTTAAACACACTAACTTCGGTTTATATCTGGACGGCGGTGCCGACGGCGAAATTCTTTTGCCCAACCGTTATATCCCCAAAGATATTCCCAGCGAAGATGAAGACTGGCTCAACGTATTCATCTATCTGGACAGCGAAGACAAACTTCTCGCCACCACGGAAAAACCCAAAGTTCAGGTCGGCGAATTTGCCAGCCTGAAAGTGGTTGAAGTCAACAGCATCGGCGTGTTCCTCGACTGGGGCCTGCCGAAAGACCTGTTGCTGCCGTACTCGGAAGAAAAGCGCCAGATGACCGCTGGCGAATACTGCGTGGTGCACGTCTACCTCGACAAACACACGCGCCGCATCACCGCCACCGCGCGTCTCGATCGTTACCTGGACAAGACCCCGGCCACCTACAGCCCGGGCCAGGAAGTTGATCTGCTGGTAGCCGAAGCCACCGACATGGGCTTCAAGGCGATCATCAATAACAGGCACTGGGGCCTGATCCACAAAAACGAGATCTTCAAGTTCATGCGTTCGGGCATGCGCGAGAAAGGCTTCATCAAGGAAGTGCGCGCCGACGGCAAGATCAGCCTGAGCCTGCAGCCGGTTGGCCAGGAAGCGGCCAGCAGCCTGAGTTCGAAGATTCTCGGCAAATTGCGCGAAAATGACGGCACCCTGGCGGTCAGTGACAAGAGCGACCCGGCCTTGATCAGCAGCCTGTTCGGCGTCAGCAAGGGCAACTTCAAGAAAGCCATCGGCTCGCTGTACAAGGAAGGCAAGATCGTCATTCACGCCGATCGCATTGAACTAACCTGACTCACCGCAGGCCAATGGTAGGAGCTGCCGAAGGCTGCGATCTTTTGATCTTGATCTTGTATGAAACAGCTCAAAAGATCGCAGCCTTTGGCGGCTCCTACATATAGAGGGAAGGCAAATGAAAAAGCCGCTGATCGCTTACGTCGCAACGCTGCTGACGTTTCTGCTGCTCGACGGCATCTGGCTCGGGCTGCTGATGGCGCCGACCTATCGCGAACTGCTCGGTTCGCTGATGCTGGATAAACCGCTGCTGTTGCCCGCAGCGGTTTTTTATTGCCTGTACGTTATTGGCTGCGTGGTGTTTGTCGTGTTGCCGGCGCTGAGCTGGCAGCGGGCGGCGAAGCTGGGTGGGCTGTTGGGGCTGGTGGCGTACGGCACTTATGACCTGACCAATTGGGCGACCTTGCGCGACTGGTCGGTGCAGGTGAGTTTGATGGATTGGGCGTGGGGGACAGTGGCGACGGCGGTTGCTTGCGCTGTCGGTTATTGGGTGGCGAAGCGATTTGCGTGAGCTGATCCTGCAGTTGTGTTGGCACTGCGGGCCTCTTCGCGAGCAAGCCCGCTCCCACATGTTCACCGAACCCTCTGTGGGAGCAAGCCCGCTCCCACATGTTCACCGAACGCTCTGTGGGAGCAGGCTGGCTCCCAGATGTTCACCGAACCCTCTGTGGGAGCAGGCTGGCCCCACATGTTCACCGACCCCTTTGTGGGAGCAGGCTGGCTCCCAGATGTTCACCGACCCCCTGTGGGAGCAGGCTGGCCCCTCATGTTCACCGAACCCTTTGTGGGAGCAGGCTGGCTCTCACATGTTCACCGACCCCTCTGTGGGAGCAGGCTGGCCCGCGAATGACGGCGCAGCCGGCAGCCATTCACTGCTGACGCCGCAGAAGAACTAAATGTCTTTTCCAGACGGTTTTTTCCGCGCGACTGATTGATAATCCCCGACACTGTTTTCTGACCATTGGATGGCCTGCCATGTTGTGTGTGTTCGAGGTGTTGCGGTGAGTGCCGAGCGGCGCAATGCCGACGGTTTTGCCCTGCAAGTGATGATCGGCCTGTGCCTGATCTGGGGGGTGCAGCAAGTCCTGATCAAATGGGCGGCAACGGACATCGCGCCGGTGATGCAAGCGGCGGGACGCTCGGGGATTTCCGCGTTGCTGGTCGGCTTGCTGATCTGCTGGAAGGGCGGTTGGGAGCAGGTGGGCAGCACCTGGCGCGGCGGCTTGCTGGCCGGTGCGCTGTTTGGTCTGGAGTTCCTGTTCATTGCCGAAGGACTGCAACTGACCACCGCCGCGCACATGTCGGTGTTCCTCTATACCGCGCCGATCTTCACTGCACTCGGCGTGCATTTTCTGCTCGCCAGCGAGCGTTTGCGACCGTTGCAATGGCTGGGGATTCTGCTGGCGTTCATCGGCATTGCGATTGCCTTCGCCGGCGGTGTGTCGTGGGACAACCTCGACCGCCGCATGCTGCTGGGCGATGCCTTCGGCGTATTGGCCGGCGCCTGTTGGGGCGCGACCACCGTGGTGGTGCGCGCCTCGCGACTGTCGGAAGCGCCGGTGACATTGACCCTGTTTTATCAGCTGATGGTCGGTTTCATTGGTCTGCTGTTGATCGCGTTGTTCAGTGGCCAGATCACCCACGTCAGCCTGACCAGCGTGGCGGTGGCCAGTGTGCTGTTCCAGGGCCTGGTGGTGTCGTTCTTCAGTTACCTGGTGTGGTTCTGGCTGCTGCGCCGTTATCTGGCGGCGAACCTTGCGGTGTTCTCGTTCATGACGCCGTTGTTCGGCGTGACCTTCGGCGTGCTGCTGCTCGACGAACAGTTGAGCCTGAACTTCGTCATCGGCGCCGTGCTGGTGCTGCTCGGCATCACTTTCGTCAGCGCCGAGCAGTGGCTGCGTCGGCGTTTGCGCAAGGCACTCGGCCAGTAGCCCTGGCCTGCATCGCCAGCGCCCCGGCCACCAACAGGCCCGCGCCGGCGATCAGTAGCGCCGGCTGCAAACCGCCGCTGAAATGGCTGCTCAGCGCCGCCAGCAGCGGGCCGCTCAGCTGGCCGACAGCGAAGCACGCCGTGAGCATCCCGGCGTTGCGCTGAGTGGCGTGGGGCGCCAGTTCTCGCGAACGCTGCATGACCAGTTGCATGCAGGCCAGAAATGGCGTGCCGCAGAGGATCACCCCCAACGCCAGGCCGAGGCCGCTGCCCAGCAGACAGGCGAACACTCCGGCCGCTTGCAGCCACAACGTCGCCATCAGCCAGTGCCGCGTGGTCTCGGGATCATGTCGGCGCAGACTCACCAGCCACACACCGATTGCCGCGCCGAGGCCAAAGCACGGCCAGAACAGATCCGCCTGCCACTGGCCGTGAAATTGTGCATTGGCCATCTGCGACAGGAACGTTGCCGGAATGATGTAGCCGATGCCGTACAACGCATACACCAGCGCCAGGCGGCCAATGCCTCGATTCGCTGAAGTCGCCGGGGTGATCGCCGTCTTCGTTGCCGCTGCAGGCTGCGGCAACAACCGCCAGACGCCGAGCATCATCAGCAACGCGGCGGCCGCATAAATCAGCCACAGGGTTGCCGATGTCTGCTGCAAACGGTGTGAGATCAGTGCCAGCAACCCTGTCAGAAAAATTCCCAGGCCTGGCCCGGCAAAAACCAGAGCGCCCCAGCGCGGGCGACCCGCGGCCGCCGCCAGCGGCTGACTGAGTGAAGTGATCATCACCAGCACCCACGCACTCGCCACGCCGGTACCAAAACGCAACAGCAAGTGCGACCAGAAACCGTTGGCCCAGAACGACGCCAGGGTCAGCAGCACGCACAGCCACAACCCACCATGCAGGCGTCGCTGCACCTGCTGTGGCCGATGCGCGAACATCGCATCCACAGCACCCAGCAGATACCCGAGATAGTTGGCCGCCGCGATCAACCCGGCGGCAGTGAGGTCGATCTGCCCTTCGCTGAGCAGGTGCGGCATCTGTGGCGTCAGGGCGAAACGGCCAATGCCCATGGCCATCATCAGGGCAACGAAACAGGCGGATAAACGTATCAGCGGCGACATGGTCGGGCTTCCTTCAAAGGAGCAATGACCGTCAGGCTAGGATCGATTGACTTTCTTTAAAATTGAATAATAGTGAGTAACTTGTTCTGCTCAGGAGAAAGCAGTGGAATTCAGCCAACTGCGGATATTTCAGGCGGTCGCCGAGGAAGGCTCGATCACCCGCGCCGCCGAGCGCCTGCATCGCGTGCCATCAAATCTGTCGACGCGCCTGAAACAGCTCGAGGAGCAACTGGGTGTCGAACTGTTCGTCCGCGAACGGCAGCGCTTGCAGTTGTCGCCGGCGGGCAAGGTTTTGCTCGACTACACCGGCAAACTCTTCGCTTTGCGTGATCAGGCCAGCGCGGCAGTGATGGGCGGGCAACCGGCTGGGGATTTCGTGCTGGGCACCATGTACAGCACGGCGGCGATCCATCTGCCGGCGCTGCTGGCGCGTTATCACAAGCAATACCCGATGGTGAATTTGCAGGTGCAATCGGCGCCGACCGGCGAACTGCTTGAAGGGTTGCTCACCGGCCGCCTCGACGCAGCATTGGTCGACGGTCCGCTGCAATTGGCCGGGCTCGATGGCGTGCCGCTGTGCGAGGAGCGGCTGGTGCTGATCACTGAAATCGATCATCCGCCGGTACGCACCGCGCGCGACGTGGAAGGGCGTTCGGTATTCACCTTCCGTCAGGGCTGTTCATATCGCATGCGTCTGGAAGCGTGGTTCTCTCATTACCACGCGGCGATGGGCCGGCCGATGGAGATCGAGTCGTATCAGGGCATGCTCGCCTGTGTGATCGCCGGCAGTGGTGTCGCGTTGATGGCCGAGTCGATGCTCGCCAGCTTGCCAGGTCGTGAGAGCGTTGCGGTGCATCCGTTGGCCGAGTCGTTCGCGGGTGCGACAACGTGGCTCATGTGGCGCAAGGGCATGGCCGGGGCCAACCTGAATGCCTGGATCGACGTGCAGCAAGCGGTCTATCCCGTGGCTTTGCATGAAGTACGTGAAACAGCGTGAACCAAACACAACAGTTTCTGTTCAATTCAGTAACAGATCATTGCGGATTTGGCCGAGCATTGCGTAGGACTTCGGACTATTATCAGTGCGAAGCGGCCTCAGAATTCCGGCTGCTCAGCACCACCCTGAAGGGGGCATGACGATGAAAGAGAAAATCCAGAACTGGCTGCACGATTTGGGAGTTGCCCTCGGTTTGATCGAACCGCCTCTGCAACCGGTACCTATTCGCACGGACGACGAACAGCGTCGACGCCAGCCACGTCGCCGTTAATACCTGCGATCAGAGATTTCAAGATCGCAGCCGTCGGCAGTTTCTACAAAGGGTAGGAGCTGCCGAAGGCTGCGATCTTTTGCTTTTCATCAGGCAAAAAAAACGGGTGTGGCCACCGACGCCACACCCGTTGAAGAAAACATCAGGTCGTTACCGTTGACTCACACCGCAGTTGCCACTGTCGCTGGGCGCGGCGAGAACAGGCTGACCAGTACAAAGCTCACCAGGCTGACACCCAGGCTGTAATAGATCGGCGTGTTCGCATCCATGCCGTCCTTGACCATGAACACCAGCGCAGTAATAAAGCCCAGCGTCATCGCGCTGATCGCCCCGGCGGTAGTCGCACGCTTCCAGAAAATCGCGCCCATCAGCGGAATCAGCATGCCGCCGACCAAGAGGTTGTAAGCCAGGGTCAACGCGCTGATCACGTCGTTGACGACCAGAGCAATGCCCAGCACCGCGATCCCCGTCAGCAGCGTAAACAGACGGCTGACCGCGACGTTGGACTGTTTGCCACCGCGCAGTTTCGGCAGCAGGTCTTCGGTCAGGGTGGTGGACGCGGCGAGCAGGCCGGCGCTGGCGGTGGACATCATCGCCGCCAGTGCAGCAGCGATCACCAGGCCACGAATGCCGTCAGGCAGCGAGACTTTGACGATGGCGGCAAAGGCGTTGTTGACGTTGTCCAGATCCGGAATCAGTACATGCGCAGCCATGCCGATCAAGGCGCAGACCAGGCCGTAAATGATGCAGTAGATCCCGGCCGAGGTGCCGGCGTACTTGGCGACTTTTTCGCTTTTGGCGGTGAACACGCGTTGCCAGATGTCCTGGCCGATCAGGATGCCGAAGAAGTAGATCATGAAGTAGGTGATGATCGTGTCCCAGCCGATGCTGGTGAAGTTGAAGCTGGCCGCCGGCAGTTGCGCGACCAGTTGATCCCAGCCACCGACGCGGTACAGGCAGATCGGCAGCAGCAGGAACATCAGGCCCACCGTCTGGATGCCGAACTGGACGATATCCGTCAGGGTCAGCGACCACATGCCGCCGATCGTTGAATAAATCACCACGATGCCGCCGCCCAGCAGTATGGAGACCCAGAAGGGCAGACCGAACAATACCTGCAGCACGGTGCCGATCGCCAGAATCGAGGTCACGCCGATCATCAGTGCGTAAGCGAGCATGATCGTCGCACTGGCGGTGCGCGCCATCGGGTTGTAGCGCTTCTCCAGGACCTGGGTGACGGTGAATACCTTGAGTTTCAGCAAGGGTTTGGCGAGGAACAGGTTCAGCGCGACGATGCCGCAACCCAGTGCCGCACACAGCCAGAAACCGGAAATGCCATGCACGTAACCCAGGCGGACCGTGCCGACGGTGGACGCGCCGCCGAGGACGGTCGCCGCCATGGTGCCCATGTACAGCGACGGCCCAAGGTTACGCCCGGCAACCAGATAGTCTTCGTGGGTCTTGGCCTTGCGCATGCCGTAGTAGCCGAGAATCAGCATCGCAGCGGCATAAATGAGTACGACGAATAAATCCAAAGCCATGATGGCGTGTCTCCGATTGTCTTTTTTATGGTCAAGCAAATGGGGTCTGCAAGGCTTCCTGTGGGAGCGAGCCTGCTCGCGAAGTCGCACGCACATTCAATAAAGATGTGACTGACAGATCGCTTTCCCGAGCAGGCTCGCTCCCACAGGGGATGGGTGTCAGGCGGCCTGACGCAGTTGAGGTTTTATGGCGGCTTCGCTGCGCACATCCGTCGGCCCAAACACCTCCCGAGGTTCGGGGAACAGGCGCAGCAGCGTCAGATACACCACCGACGCCAGGCCCAATGTCACCGGCAAACTGATGTCGATGCCACCGGCCAGTTCGCCCAGCGGGCCGACGAACTGCCCCGGCAGGTTGACGAAGCACAGGCCGACCAGCGCACTCGGAATCCACGCCCCCAGACCGCGCCAGTTCCAGCCGTGGTTGAACCAGTAGCGTCCGCCCTGTTCGCCGCGGGTGAACACTTGCAGGTCATCCGGGCAGTAGAAGCCGCGCCGCACCAGCAGGCCGATGATCATGATCACCATCCACGGGGTGGTGCAGGTGATGATCAGCACGGCGAAGGTCGACACGCTTTGCACCAGGTTCGCCGCAAAACGGCCGATGAAGATGAAGGCGATCGACAGCACGCCAATCAGCAGGGTCGCCTTGACCCGGGAGAGCACGCGCGGGAACACGCTGGACATGTCCAGCCCGGTGCCATACAGCGACGTGGTGCCGGTGGACATGCCGCCAATTACTGCAATCAGGCACACCGGCAGGAAGAACCAGCTCGGCGATACGGCCAGCAAGCCGCCGACATAGTTGTTCGCGGCGATGTAGTCCGGCGCCTTGATCGCGACGATGGTGGCGGTGGCGAGGCCGAACAGGAATGGGATCAACGTTGCCAGTTGCGCGGCGATCACCGCCAGCATGATCCGGCCCTTCGGTGTCTCACGCGGGATGTAGCGCGACCAGTCGCCGAGGAATGCACCGAAGGAAATCGGGTTGCTCATCGCCACCAGCGCTGCGCCGATGAACGCCGCCCAGAACCCGGCTTGGCCGAGCGCGACGCTGCCGGCGTAGTGGCTGTCGAAAGCAGGGGCGAAGGCGAAGATGCCGAGCAGGAACAACAGGCTCGCGGCCCACACGGCGATGCGGTTGACCCACAGCATGATGCGGAAACCGTAGATGCACACGGTCAGCACCAGTAGCGCGAACAGACCGTAGGCCAGGCCCAGGGTCAGGTCGGTTTCCGGCAAATCGACGAGGCGTTTGGCGCCGCCGACCAGCGCATCACCCGAGCTCCACACTGACAGCGAGAAGAACGCGATTGCCGTCAGCAACGACAGGAATGACCCGACAATCCGCCCGTGCACGCCGAAGTGCGCACCGGAAGACACGGCGTTGTTGGTGCCGTTGAGCGGGCCGAACAGGCCCATCGGCGCAAGGATCAGCGCACCGACCACCACACCCAGCACAATCGCCCAGACACCGGCCTGAAACGACAGGCCGAACAGCACCGGGAAACTGCCGAGCACAGCGGTGGCAAACGTATTGGCGCCGCCGAAGATCAAGCGAAACAGGTCGCTGGGTCGGGCGTCGCGCTCATGATCCGGGATCTGTTCGACCCCGTTTGTTTCGATACTGCTAAGGCTTTTTTCGTTGTTGTTGTTATTCATGATCTGCTCCGATCATCAGGCGCGCTCATCGTGCGTGAGCGTCACCATTGGCTAAGGGGGTGGCAGCCCTTCCGGCATTGCGGACAAATGTTCGTGACAGGCCAGCCATAGGCCTTGTTGTTCTAGGCTCGACGCTTGTTTTCTGAAAACAATCGTCTCGCGCTCCTGGCTGAAGTGTTGCTCCCCTTGCATGCGCAGCTCGGTGGCCACGTCATGGATGAAAACCGCCACGTCACCCTGCAGGCTGACAAAGGCGTTGCTCGAGGTGCACGACAGCACCTCGAATCCATCCTCGGCGCGCCAGCGGTCCCACAACGCCTGATAGGCATCGCGCGACAACAATGGCTGCTCGAGGGTGTAGAAAACGAAGCTGGCATCGGCGCTGAACGCCCTGAAGTAAGCTTCGCGATCGTTACGCGCAAACGCGGCGACCAACTCGGCGGCCGCGTGCAAAACCTGATCACGTGCGTGCATGACCCGACCCTCAGCGATGAACCACGCCAGGCAGTACGCAGAGCATTTCGTACAGCAGGTTGGCGGCCAGCAGCGAGGTGTTGCCGGTGGTGTCGTAAGCGGGCGAGACTTCTACCAGATCGCAACCGATCAGGTCGAGGCCCTGACAGCCACGGACGATTTCAATCGCCTGAATGGTGGTCAGGCCGCCGATTTCCGGGGTGCCGGTGCCGGGCGCCCAGGCCGGGTCGATGCCGTCGATGTCGAAACTCAGATACACCGGACCGCCACCGACCTTCTCGCGCACTTCCGCCATCAGCGGCGCCAGCGACTTGTGCCAGCACTCTTCGGCCTGCACCACGCGGAAACCCTGGTCGCGGCTCCAGTTGAAGTCGTCGGCGGTGTAGCCCTGGGCACGCAAACCGATCTGCACCACGCGGTCGCAGTCGAGCAGACCTTCTTCGACGGCACGACGGAATGTGGTGCCGTGGGCGATTTTCTCGCCGAACATGTGATCGTTGACGTCAGCGTGGGCATCGATGTGCACCAGACCAACCTTGCCGTGCTTTTTATGAATCGCGCGCAGGATCGGCAGGGTGATGGTGTGGTCGCCACCCAGCGTCATCGGGATAACGTTGTGCTCGAGAATGTTGTCGTAGGCTTCTTCGATGATGCGCACGGCGTCGAGCAGGTTGAAGGTGTTGATCGCCACGTCACCGATGTCGGCCACCGACAGCGAGTCGAACGGTGCGGCGCCGGTGGCCATGTTGTACGGGCGGATCATCACCGATTCGGTGCGGATGTCGCGCGGCCCGAAGCGGGTGCCGGGGCGCAGCGAAGTGCCGATGTCCAGCGGCACGCCAACGAAGGCAGCGTCGAGGCCGGCAGCGGTCGGTACATGGGGAAGTCGGAGCATGGTGGCGATGCCGCCGAAGCGCGGCATTTCATTGCCGCCCAGTGGTTGGTGAAGAATCTTGTCCACGGGTAGGGCCTCATCGTCTTTGTTTTATTTATGCCGGCGCGCCGTTGAGCACAGGTTCGCACGCCGCTGTGGGGCCGATGATGCGAAATGTAGTGGCGGGGAAGAATCGCTACGGGCAAAAACTTAGTTCAGATTTTTCTAAACTAATGCCAACCAGCGGCTTAGACTTCGCACCACTGGAATCTCTGAAGATCTCACTCTGTGGGAGCGAGCCTGCTCGCGAAGAGGGCATGACAGTCAACCTCGATGGCGAGTGACCCGACGCCTTCGCGAGCAGGCTCGCTCCCACGATATGATCTCCATCGAACTGTGCATTGCGCGTTACCTCATGACCGGAGCAGAAATGGCCAACGCCTTACCCGACCTGAAACTCCTGCGCATCTTCGTCAGCGTTGTGCGCCATCAGGGTTTTGCCAATGCGCAGCAGGAACTCAACCTGTCGACCTCGGCGATCAGCACCTACATGAGCCAGCTCGAAGCCGCGTTGGGTCTGGTGCTGTGCCATCGCGGGCGCGGCGGGTTCAGCCTGACCAGCAAGGGCGAGCTGTTCCATCAGGAAACCCTGCGCCTGCTCGCCGAACTTGAAGGCTTCGAGCAGTACGCCGCCGCGCTCAAGGGCGAACTGCGCGGCACGCTCAACCTCGGGGTGATCGATTCGACGGTCAGCGACAAAGCCCTGCCATTTGCCGAAGCCATCGGCGCCTACAGTCAGGAACACCCAGCGGTGCATCTACACTTGTCGGTGATGAGCCCTTACGAATTGCAGCTCGGCGTGCAGGACAATCGCCTCGATCTGGCCATCGGTGCGTTTTCCACGCGCATGAGCGGTCTGGTCTACATGCCGCTGTACCGCGAGCAGCACTGGCTGTATTGCAGCAGTCGTCATCCGTTGTTCAACGAGCGGCGCATCCCCGAGCAGGTCATCACCCAGCAACGGATGGTCGGGCGCGGTTACTGGAGTCAGGCGGAACTGGCCCGGCATGGTTTCAAACACAGCGCCGCGACCGTGGAAAGCATGGAAGCGCAGCTGATTCTGGTGCTCTCCGGCGCCTACATCGGTTATCTGCCGGAGCACTACGCGCAGGCCTGGGCCGACAAGGGCGATCTGCGCGTTCTGCTGCCGGCGACCTTCGGTTATCAGGCACCGTTTTCGATGATCATGCGCAGGGGCCGCAGCCGCGAGCCGCTGATCCAGACCTTCCGCGATTTGCTTAAAGCGCAGCTCAATCAGGCTTGATAAAAAAATGTCCCGACCACAATGCCCGCGCTGCCTGCGCCCCCAGACCCATTGCCTGTGCCCATTGATTCCGCACCTCGACAGCCGCACGCGCGTGTTAGTGCTGCAGCATCCCGGCGAGGTCAGCCACGCCCTGAATACCGCGCGACTGGCGGCGCTGGGTTTGACCAATGCCGAGCTGATTGTGGGTGAGGTGTTCGAGGATTTGCCGACGTTGTTGAACCGGCCGGGCTATCAGGCGCGGCTGTTGTTTCCGGCTGAAGATGCGCAGCCGCTGCAGGTTTACGCGGCGAATGATCAGCCAATGTTGCTGGTCGTCCCGGACGGCACCTGGCGCAAGGCGCGCAAGATGCTGCACCTCAATCCGCTGCTGGCGGCGCTGCCACGGGTGACCCTCGCCGAGGGCGGTGTGTCGCGCTATCGCCTGCGCAAAGCACCGGCGCCGGGGGCGCTATCGACTATCGAGGCGATCGTGCAGGCGCTGGAAACCCTCGAAGCGCCGACGACGTTTGCGCCGTTGCTCAAGCCGTTTGAAGCGCTGATCGAAGGGCAGATTGCGGCGATGGGGGAGGAGACTTTCCAGCGTAATCATGGCGACAGATGATCATTGTCTGTGCGGGCCGCTTTGCGAGCAGGCTCGCTCCCACAGGGGAACGCATCCCAAATGTGGGAGCGAGCCTGCTCGCGAAAGCGCCAGATCAATCACCGCAATTCAAAGATCACTAGCGCTCGCGCATCGCCTCGGTCCGCGCTTTCAACACCGGTTTGAGCAGGTAATCCAAAACGCTTTTCTCCCCGGTAATAATGTCCACTGTCGCCACCATCCCCGGGATGATCAGCAGCGGTTTCACATCGCCGCCCAAGTGATTCTTGTCGGTGCGCACCTGAATCAGATAGAAGCTGTTGCCCTTGTCATCGGTAATCGTATCGGCGCCGATCAGCTCGAGCTTGGCGCTCAGCCCGCCGTAAATCGTGTAGTCGTAGGCACTGAACTTGACCATGGCTTTCTGGCCCGGATGCAGGAACGCGACATCTTGCGGGCGGACTTTTGCTTCGATCAGCAGGTTGTCTTCCAGCGGCACGATTTCGACCATGTCGCTGCCCGGCTGGACCACGCCGCCGATGGTGTTGACCTTCATCTGCTTGATCACGCCACGCACCGGCGACGTCACCGTAGTGCGGCTGACGCGATCGTCGATGGCGATGCTCGAGGCGGTGATTTTCGACAGGTCGGTGCGTTTCTCATTCAGCTCTTTGGCAGCCTCGGAACGGAAGGTCTGCTCGGATTCGTCGATCTTGCTGCGAATCTCGGCAATGGCCGATTCGGCCCGGGGAATCGCCAGCGTGGTGGCGTTCAGTGAGCCGCGAATTTCCACGGCGCTGCGTCTGAGACGGAGGATTTCCACCGGTGACACAGCGCCGGTTTTCACCAGCGGTTCCGACATGTTCATCTCTTGTTGCAGCAACGCGAGGCTGGAGCTGAACTGGCCTTGCTTGGAACGAAACTCCGCCAGTTCCTGGGTTTTCTGCCGCAGTTGTTCACTGAGGGTGCGCTGCTCGCTGGCCAGGCGCCGTTGACGTTGCTCGTACAACGAACGCTCGTCCTCGGCGACTTGCGGCGCCTTGGCGATCACTTCGGCGGAGAGTTTGAAGGGACGTCCCTCGGCCTCCGCTGACAGCCGTTCAACCTGCGCGGTCAGCGCGTAACGGTCGGCCTCGCTTTCGCCCTTGTTCGAGCGAAAGCGTGTGTCATCCAGACGCAGCAGGGTGTCGCCCTTGCCGACCATCTGGCCTTCACGAACGAAAATCTCGGTGACAATGCCGCCCTCAAGGTTCTGGATCACCTGAACCTTGCTCGACGGAATCGCCTTGCCTTCGCCCATGGTCACTTCTTCGAGCACGGCGAATTTGGCCCAGACCAGCGCTGCGATCAGCAGCGCCGCCGCCAGCCACACGGTGATCCGCGATTTGCGCGGCGAATCCTGCAATGCCGCGCCGGCGGTTTCCGGCATGAATTCGGCTTCGGCGCTTTTGCCGAAGCTGTCGAAGTAGCCGCGCTTGTTGCTATCGGAAGTAGCTGGCATGGCGTAACTCCTAGACCGCCGCCGAGCCGACACGGCCCTTGCGCAGTGCATCGATGACCGCTTCTTTCGGGCCGTCGGCGACGACCCGGCCGTTGTCCAGCACCAGCAACCGGTCCACCAGGCTCAGCATCGAGGTGCGGTGAGTCACCAGCAGCAGGGTTTTGCCTTGCACCCAGCCATGCAGTTTCTGCCGCAGTGCATCTTCGCTGCTGTTGTCCATGGCGCTGGTGGGTTCGTCGAGCAGCATGATCGGTGGATCGAGCAGTAACGCCCGCGCCAGCAAAACCGCCTGGCGCTGGCCGCCGGAAAGCAATTGCCCGCGTTCGCCTACAGGTCGGTCGAAACCTTGCGGGTGTTGCCGAGCCAGTTCGGTAACGCCGGTCAGCTCGGCGACTTCGAGCATGCGCGAGTCGCTGATGTAGCGCGCGCCCAAGGTCAGGTTGTCACGCAGGCTGCCGGCCAACAGCGGCAGGTCGTGGGCGACATAACCGATCTGCTGGCGCAGGTCAGCCACGTCCAGTTGGCGCAGGTCGAGGCCGTCGAGCAGCAACTGGCCTTCCTCCGCTTCGTAGAAGCCCATGACCAATCGCGCCAACGTACTTTTGCCGGAACCGCTGCGGCCGATGATGCCGACTCGCTCGCCGGCTTTCAGGCTGAAGCTGACCTCGCTTAGCGCCGGTGCGTTCTGGCCGTTGTAGTGGAACGTCACGCCGCTGACGTCTAGTGCGCCTTGCAGCTGCGTGCGTTCCAGTGGCCGTTGTTTGCCGTCGCGTTCCTGCGGCAGCGCCATCAGTGCGTCGGTGCTTTTCATGGTCAGTTGCGCTTGCTGGTAGCGGGTGATCAGACCGGCGATCTGCCCGAGCGGGGCGAGCACGCGGCTGCCGAGCATGTAGGTGGCGACCAGCGCGCCGACACTGAGGTTGCCGGCGATGATGCTGTAGACCCCGGCAACAATCGTCGCCATCCCGGAAAACTGCTGGATGAACAACGTGCCGTTGGTGGCCAGGGCCGACAGGTTGCGCGCATGGCTGTCGAGGCGGGTGAGGGCGCCGTGGGTGCTTTCCCATTTGTGCTGGCGCTCGCTTTCGGCGCCGCAGGCCTTGAGGGTTTCCAGGCCACCGAGGGTTTCGATCAGCACCGCCTGACGCTCGGCGCCGAGGCTCAGGCTTTTCTGCACGGTGTCGCGCAGGCGCACCTGAATCGCCATGGCGAAGATGATCGTGATCGGAAACGCCAGCAGCGGAATCACCACCAGCCAGCCACCGAGCAGGCCGATCACCACCAGCATCAACACCACGAAAGGCAAGTCGATCAGGCTGGTCAGGGTCACGGCGGTGAGAAATTCACGCAGGCCCTGGAAATCATGAATGCTCTGGGCAAAGCCGCCGATGGTTGCTGGCCGCGCCTTCATCGACATGCCGGTGATGCGCTCGAACAAAGTTGCCGAGAGGATCACATCGGTTTTCTTTCCAGCGGTGTCGAGCAGGTGCGCGCGCACCACGCGCAGCACCAGTTCGAAACCGGTGCCGATCAGCAGGCCGATCGACAACACCCACAGCGTCGAAGTCGCCTGATTCGGCACCACGCGGTCGTAGGTCTGCATGACGAACAGCGGCACCATCAGGCCGAGCAGGTTGATCAGGAAACTGGCGAGGATCGCATCGCTGTACAGCCATTTCGACAATTTGAGAGTGTCGCGAAACCACGCATTTACCCTTGGCACCAGCGGCGCGCGCAGGTCTTCGAGTTCGTGGCGCGGGCGGGCGAACAAGGCCTGGCCGCTGTAGTGTTCGCTGAGCTCTTCGCGGCTGACCCATTGCTCGCCGCCATCCGCCTCACTGGGCAGCAGCAAAGCTTTGCCATCCTCGCCAAACCGCCGCAGCACAGCGGTGCGCCCGTCATTGAGCAGCAGCAGAATCGGCAGGTTCAGCGGTGAAATGTCTTTCAAGTCACGGCGCAACAAGCGCGCCTGTAATCCGGCCCGCGCTGCTGCACGGGGCAGCAGATCGAGGCTCAGGCGTTGTTTGTTCAAGGGCAGCCCGGCGCTCAGGCTGGCACGACTGACCGTGGCGCCATGCAGTTTGCAGAGGATCAGCAGACCGTCGAGTAACGGATCATCGAAGCTCAGGCGCGGATCGACCCCGGTGGCGCCGGGTTCCATGCTGGTCATAGTGATTGCCTCTGTTGAACAGTGATGCGAGGTGAACACGGCCCCTGTAGAAGCTGCCGAAGGCCGCGATCTTTTGACGTCGCTCTGAACGTGACCCGCCTACGGCTGCATTCCTTTGCTGCGCGTGGGAACGATCAGGATCAAAAGATCGCAGCCTTCGGCTCCTACAGGGGTCTATTTCAACTCGGGCAGGCGCGCCTGGTTTTTCACTTCGGTCGTGGCAATCGCATCGGCCGGCAGCACCACGCGTTGCTTGCTCAGCAACTGGCCCATGTTCGCCAGCACGCGGTACATCGAGTATTCCTCGGTGTAGCGGATTTCGGTGTAGCGACGGTTGGCGTTGTACAGCTCGTTTTCGCTGTCGAGCAGGTCAAGCAGGGTGCGTTGGCCAAGGCCGAACTGGTCCTGATAAGCGGCGCGTACGCGTTTGGTGGTTTCGGCATATTCGCGAGCGGTCGGCGTCTGCTTCTTGGCGTTTTCCATGGCGTTCCAGGCCAGGCGAATGTTCTCGTTGAGCTGACGCAGAGCGTTGTTGCGGATGTCCATCGCCTGGTTGATGTCGTGCGCATTGGCCGCCAGACGTGCCTTGTCGCTGCCGCCACGGAACAGGTTGTAGTTCATCACCACACCGACACGCCATTCGTTGTCGTGGCCTTCGTCGCCCTGCACGTTGTTGTTCGCGCCCACTGCCGCTTCCGCGTCGAAGCGCGGGTAGAACGGCGACTTGGCCACTTCGTACTGGCTCTCGGCGGACTGCACGTCAGCCTGGGCGGATTTCAGGTACGGGTTGTTGTCGACCATGCTCTGCTGCGCTTCACGCAGGTCCGGCGGCAGCTCACCGCGAGTCGAGGCCGGGGTTTCCAGTTCGTCGGGCATGCGTCCGACCACGCTGTAGAAATTCGATTCGGCGTCGGCCAGATCAACTTCGGCGGTGTCGAGGTTGTTCTGCGCCAGTGCCCGACGGGCAACCGATTGATCGGAGTCGGCGGTACTGCCGATGCCGCGCTCGGTGCGCAGGCCGATCTGATCGTTGACGCGCAAGTGCGCCTGCAAATTGTTCTTCGCCAGCGTCACCAGCTCACGACGCTTGAGCACTTCGAGGTAGACCTCGATGGTGCGCAGGGCCAGATCCTGTGCGGTGCCTTGCGCGTAGTAGGCACGCGAGTTGGACACGCCCTTGGTGCGCTCGACCTCGTTGGCGGTGTTGAAACCGTCAAAGATCATCTGCCGCAAACGCAGCTCGGACTGGGTGTAATTGAGGATTTCGGTGTTGTGATTACCGAAGGCGCGGGTGTTCGTGTTGTCGCTGTAGCCGCGACCGTAGGCAGCGTTCAGATCGACCGACGGATAAAACCCGCCCTTGGCCACTTTCACTTGTTCATCCGCAGACAGGCGGGCGTCCACGCGCGAAGCGAGTTCCGGGTGAGTGGCGATGGTGCTCTGAATCGCCTCGGTGAGGTTCATCGCCTGGGCTTGGGAAGTGCAAGCCATGGCCAGCAAAACCGCGCTGCAGAGGGGGGTTAAAACGCGCATGGGTGCATCTCCCTGGATCTCAATGTTGTGTTACCGTCGCCAAATATTTGACGTAATTTTAGGGTGTAAGCGTTTCACTCTTGTAACAACAGAGCTAAGAACATCCTAGAGCGTAGCTAAGAAAAAATTTTCATAAGGCTTATTCCAAAAAAAACTTATGCGGTTTTTCAAAAGCAGCACATTGTTCAGCTCGAAAGCCTTTGTTTTATGCGCTTTAGGGAGCTCGAAAAGGCTTGAGGAAAGTTCCATTCACTTTGCGAGACACTGCGAAGTACTGCTGAAGGGGAGGGACGCGTAGCGGCAAACGAGCGACATTTTTTTGTCACTCGGGTGATTCACCACCGTTACGTAGCGCTAGTGGGTCGATGGATTGAACAGGGTTGGCAAGTGCTTGATGGCGCTGACAATTCTTTTCCAATGAGGCCTGCGAAACGAACTGTCGAGGGTGCGAGCGTCGCCCCCGGCAACCCGATTGAGCCATGGGCTGCTTCGCGAACCTGTGCCGACGGTGGTCGGCAGCGGAGGATTTCACATGGCAACGCTCATCGGTACGGTCACAAAAGTCATTGGTCAGGTGTTCGCCCAAGCGAGCGATGGCATCAAACGCCCGCTATTCGAAGGCGATCGTTTGTACGCCGGCGATCAACTGATCACTGGCGCGGAAGGCGCGGTGGCGGTGAAGCTGCAAAACGGCGAGGAATTGACCCTCGGCCGCGGCAGCAGCATTACCATGACCGGCCAACTGCTGGCCGACCAGGCGGTGCCGGTGAATGTCGACGAAGCGCAGACCCCGAGCCAGGCACAGCTGACCGACGTCGAGCAGATCCAGAAAGCCATCGCCGCCGGTGAAGACCCGAGCAAAACTGCTGAAGCCACCGCTGCCGGCCCCAACGCGCCCACTGGCAATACCGGGGAACTGGGCGGCGGGCACAGCTTCGTTCTGCTCACCGAAGTCGGCGGCCGAGTTGATCCGATCATCGGTTTCCCCACCGCCGGCTTCAACGGCATTCCCGAATTTCCCGAGTATCGTCGCGACGCCGACAACGACAATGGCGACGACACGCCGGCGCCGGTCGTGGTGCCACCGCCACCGGTGAACAACCCGGTCATCCTCAACGGTCTCGATGCTGCGGGCGGCGAGCTGAACCTCAATGAAGCCAATCTGCCTGACGGTACAGCGGCCAATCCGGGCGCTCTGACTCAGAGCGGCAGCTTCACCGTCTCGGCAGCGGATGGCTTGAACAGCCTGAGCATCGGCGGCATCAACGTGATTGTTGGCGGCGTGCCGATCGGCTTTCCCCAGTCGATCACCACACAACTGGGCAACACCCTGACCATCACCGGTTACAACGCGGCCACTGGCACGGTCAGCTACAGCTACACCCTCAACGGCAACGAGACCCACGCGGCCGGCGATGGCGTGAACAACCTCAGCGAACAGTTCACCGTGATCGCCACCGACGGCAATGGCGACAGCGCCACTGGCACGCTGGACGTGAATATCACCGACGACGTGCCCAAAGCGTTTGACGACGCCAACGGCATTGCCTCGGAAACCTTGCTGACCCTCACCGGAAACGTGCTTACCAACGACGTGCAAGGTGCCGACCGTGTACCTACCGGCCCGGTTACGCCTGGCACATTTACCGGTACTTACGGCACCTTGGTTCTGAACGCCGACGGCACCTACACCTACACCCTGAACACCAGCGATGCCGATTTCAAAGCCTTGACCGGTGGCGGCAACGGCACAGAGACCTTCGCCTACACCATCACCGATGCCGACGGCGATAGCAGCAGCGCCAATCTGGTTTTGCAGATCCACAACAATGACGATCCAGTCATCATCGACGGCCTGAACGTCGCCGGTGGCGAGTTGACGGTTTACGAGAAAAACCTCACTGACGGCAGCGCCCCGGACGCTGGCGCGCTCACCCAAAACGGCACGTTCACCATCACTGCACTGGACGGTGTCACCACGCTGACCGTCGGCGGCATCGCCGTGGTCACCAACGGCTTCGCCGCAGGTTTCCCGCAATCGATCACCACGCCCCTGGGCAGTACGCTCACTATCACCGGTTTCAACGCGTCGACCGGCGTGGTCAGTTACAGCTATACCCTGACCGATAACGAAGCGCACCCGAACGCCAACGGCGCGAATAATCTGCCTGAGCAATTCGCAGTCACGGTAGTCGATGACAACGGCACGACGGCCACCGGCACCCTCGACGTCAACATCGTCGACGACCTGCCGAAAGCCAACGATGACAGCAACGGTACCGCGTCAGAAAGCCAGCTGACCCTGACCGGCAACGTCCTGACCAACGACGTGCAAGGCGCCGACCGCGTACCAACAGGTCCAGTCACGCCGGGCACTTTTACTGGTACTTTCGGTACGTTGGTTCTGAACGCCGACGGCACCTACACCTACACCCTGAATACCAGCGATGCCGATTTCAAAGCCTTGACCGGCGGCGGTAACGGCACTGAAACCTTCGCCTATACCGTCACCGATGCCGACGGTGATACCAGCACTGCCAACCTCATTCTGCAGATCCACAACAACGACGATCCAGTCATCATCGACGGCCTGAACGTCGCCGGTGGCGAGCTCACGGTTTACGAAAAAAACCTCTGCGACGGCAGCGCCCCGGATGCTGGCGCACTGACGCAAAACGGCACGTTCACCATCACCGCGCTGGACGGCGTGACCACGCTGACAGTCGGCGGCATCGCCGTGGTGACCAATGGCGTCGCCGCAGGTTTCCCGCAATCGATCACCACGCCACTGGGCAGCACGTTGACGATTACTGGTTTCAACGCTGGAACCGGCGTGGTCAGTTACAGCTACACCCTGGCTGACAACGAAGCGCATCCGAATGCCAACGGTGCCAACAATCTGCTTGAGCAGTTCGCGGTCACGGTCGTGGATGACAACGGCACCACCGCCACCGGTACCCTCGACGTGAACATCGTCGATGACCTGCCGAAAGCCAACGACGACAGCAACGGTACCGCCTCGGAAAGCCAACTGACCCTGACCGGCAACGTCCTGACCAACGACGTGCAAGGCGCCGACCGCGTACCCACCGGTCCAGTCACACCCGGCACGTTCACCGGTACTTACGGCACCTTGGTTCTGAACGCCGACGGCACTTACACCTACACGCTCAATACCAGCGATGCCGATTTCAAAGCCTTGACTGGTGGCGGCAACGGCACCGAAACCTTCGCCTACACCATCACTGACGCCGACGGCGATACCAGCAGCGCCAACCTCGTTCTGCAAATTCACAACAACGATGATCCGGTGCTGCTCAACGGTCTCGACGTCAACGGTGGCGAGCTAACCGTCTACGAAAAAAATCTCAGCGACGGCACCAGCCCCAACACGCCCGCGCTGACCCAGAGCGGCACGTTCACCGTCAGCGCTCTCGATGGTCTGCAGACCCTCACGGTCGGTGGTATCGCCGTGATCACTAACGGCGTGGCTGCGGGTTTCCCGCAATCGGTGATCACCCCGCTGGGCAGCACTTTGACCATTACCGGTTATGACCCGGCAACCGGCGTGGTCAGCTACAGCTACACCCTGGCCGACAACGAAGCCCACCCGACTGCCAGCGGCGCCAACAGCCTCACCGAGAACTTCGACGTCGTCGCGACTGACACCGATGGCAGCACCGCCAGCGGCCAGATCAACGTCAACATCGTCGATGATTTGCCGACTGCGCATGCGGACGCGGCTTCGGTAGCGGAGGGCGGCACCGTCAGCGGCAATGTGCTGGATAACGATATCGGCGGCGCTGACGGCCCGGCGGTCAGCGGTGCAGTGGTCGGCGTGCGCGCGGGTGCCGACACTTCGACCTCGGCCATCGGCGGGCTAAATTCGCAGATCAACGGCACCTATGGCTACCTCACGCTTGATGCCAACGGCAACGCCGTTTATCACAGCAACCCCAATATGGTGAACGGCCCGGGCGCGGTAGATGTGTTCACCTACACCGTGCGCGATTCCGACGGTGATGAAAGCACCACGACCATCACCATCGATGTCTACAACAGCTGCTTGAAAGCGGTCAGCGACACCGATGTCACCGTTTACGAAAAAGCCCTCGACCTGAACAAGGACGGCCAGGATCTGGCGGCGGGCAGTGTGGTCGGCAGCGATCCGAACAGCACTGGCGAAACCGCTTCCGGCACCCTGGTCGGTTCGGTCACCGGCGCGGTCGGCGCGATCAGTTATGCGCTGATTGGCAGTGCTACCGGCAACTACGGGCAGATCGTCCTCAACGCCAATGGCACCTACACCTACACGCTCACTTCGCCAGCGACCACCACGCCGCACGCCGACGATGGCGCCAACAGCCTGAGCGAAACTTTCACCTATCAGGCCACCGATTCGCTGGGCAATGTCGTCACCAGCACGATCGTGGTGAGCATCGTCGATGACGTGCCGAAGGCGCTGAATGACAGCAATGCCGACAGCGCAACAGAAGCCCGGTTGACCCTGAGCGGCAACGTCCTCGACAACGATGTGCAAGGCGCCGACCGCGTCGCCAGTGGCCCGGTCACCGCCGGTACGTTCACCGGCACTTACGGCACGCTGGTGCTCAACGCGAACGGCACTTACACCTACACGCTGGACGCCAACGACGCCGACTTCAAAAACCTCCACGGCGGCGGCAACGGCACGGAAACCTTCACCTACACCCTCACCGATGCCGACGGCGACACCAGCACGGCCAACCTGGTGCTGAACGTCCATAACAACGACGATCCGGTGTGCCTCGATGGCCTTGATGTGAAGGGCGGCGAAATCACCGTCTACGAGAAAAACCTCAGCGACGGCAGCAACCCCAACACCTCGGCGCTGACCCAGAGCGGCAGCTTCACCGTGACCGCTCTTGATGGCCTGCAAACCCTGACGGTCGGCGGCATTGCCGTGATCAGCAATGGCGTCGCCGCCGGTTTGCCGCAGTCGGTGGTCTCGCCGCTGGGCAGCACCTTCACCGTCACCGGTTACGACCCGGCCACCGGCGTGGTCAGCTACAGCTACACATTGGTCGACAATGAAGTTCATCCGAACGCCAGCGGTGCCAACAGCCTCAGCGAGAGCTTTGCTGTGGTCGCCACCGACACTGACGGCAGCACCGCCAGCGGTCAGATCAACGTCAACATCGTAGACGATTTGCCGACTGCCCATGCCGATACCGGCTCGGTGGCCGAGGGCGGCACGGTCAATGTCAGCGTGCTCGGCAATGACCTCAGCGGTGCCGACGGCGTCGCCACGGTGGTCGGCGTGCGCGCTGGCAGCAACACCGCGACGTCGGCCAGCGGCGGGCTCAATAGCAACATCAACGGCAACTACGGCTACCTGACGCTCGACGCGGCGGGCAACGCGGTTTATCACAGCAATCCGAACTCGGTGAGCCCGCCGGGCGCGACCGACACGTTTACCTACACCATCCGCGACAGCGATGGCGATGAAAGCACCACGACGCTGACCATAAATGTCGCCGACAGCAAACTGGTCGCTTCGGTCGATCAGGATGTCACGGTCTACGAAAAAGCCCTCGATTTGAGCAAGGATGGCGCCGACCTGGCTCCCGGCACAGTCACCGGCAGCGAACCGGGCAACACCAGCGAAACCGCCAGCGGCACGCTGGTCGGTTCGGTCAGTGGCGGCAGCGGCGCGATCACGTACACCCTGGTCGGCAACGCCACCGGCAGTTACGGACAACTGCAGCTCAACGCTGACGGCACCTACACCTACACGCTGACCTCAGCGCCGAAAACCGCACCGAATGCCAACGACGGGCCGAATACCCTTAGCGAAACGTTCACCTACAAAGCCACCGATGCGCTGGGCAACAGCACCACCAGTACCCTCGTGGTGAACATTGTTGACGACGTGCCGAAAGCTGTTGCCTCGGATCGCTCGGTAACCGCAGTGGAGATCGATTCCAACATCCTCATCGTCCTCGACATCTCCGGCAGTATGGCTGATGCCTCTGGCGTGCCGGGCCTGTCGCGGCTGGCACTGGCCAAGCAGGCCATTGGCGCCTTGCTCGACAAGTACGATGATCTGGGCGATGTGAAAGTGCAGTTGGTGACGTTCAGCAGCAATGCCGCCGACCGCACCACCGTGTGGGTCGACGTCGCCACCGCCAAGACCCTGCTCGCCGGCCTCAACGCCGGCGGCGGCACCAACTACGACGCCGCCGTGGCGGTGATGCAGACCGCGTTCAACACCTCGGGCAAACTCACCGGGGCGCAGAACGTCGGCTACTTCTTCTCCGACGGCAAGCCCAACGAGGGCGACATCGGCACGGCTGACGAAGCCGCGCTGAAAAACTTCCTCGACGCCAACAACATCAAGAACTATGCAATCGGTCTGGGCAGTGGCGTGAGCAACGCCAACCTCGATCCGCTGGCCTACGACGGCATCAACCACACCAACACCAATGCGGTAGTGGTCACCGATCTCAATCAGCTCAACTCGGTATTGTCCGGCACTGTGCAGGGCGCGCCGGTTACCGGTTCGTTGCTGGGCGAGGGCGGTTCGTTCGGTGCCGATGGCGGTTTCATCAAGTCAATCGTGGTCGACGGCACCACCTACACCTACGACCCGAAAGCCCTCAGCGGCCAGGGCGCGTTGACCGCGAGCGGCGGTGCCAACCACGGCACCTTCAACACAGCGAACAACAGCGTCAGCATCGCCACCAACAACAGCGGCACGCTGGTGGTCAACCTCGACACCGGCGAATACAGCTACACCTCGCAGAAAACCACCGCCGTGGTGATCACCGAAAACATCGGCTTCACCGTCAGCGACAACGACGGCGATCTGGCCAGCTCCACGCTGACCGTGAAAGTGATCCCCAACGCGCCGCCAGTGGCGATGGACGATCACGTCATCACCAACGTGCTGTCGGGCAACATCGTGGTGCCGGGTGAGCTGCTGCTTGCCAATGACACCGATCCGAACGGCGATGCGCTCAACGCCACACCCACCAGTTTCAACACCGGTTGGGTGTCGAAAGCGGCGGACTTCACCGGCACCGGTCTGATCGGCTTCACCGGGCAGAGCAACAGCGCCGCCAACCAGAACCTGGCCAACGTGCGCAGCGCCTTCAGCGCCAATGCCGCGACCATGACCGCCGTGCTGGTGGTCAGCGGCTACCTCGGCGCGGTTAGCAACAGCAATGCCAATGACGAGGACCGCATCACCGTCAACCTGCGTCAGGGTGAAACCCTCAATCTGGATCACAACCTCGCCGCCGGTCATGTCGGCATGGAGTACTCGCTCAACGGCGGCGCCTGGACCGCGCTGGCGGACGGGCAAACGCTTACCGCATCGGCCGACGGCGTCTACCAGATCCACATCACCAACATTGCCAACGCTACCGGCAACGGCAACCCGAATGTGGCGGAAAGCTACCAGCTGACCATGACCCTCAACTACGCCGGGGCGCACGACATCACGCCGGACTACCACGGCACCTACACCGCCAACGACAACCACGGCGGCAGCGACACGGCCAACCTCAGCATCAGCTATCAGGATGGCCACACCCTCACCGGCACCGCTGGCGACGATGTGCTGGTAGCGGGCAGCGGCAACAACGTGATCAACGCCGGCGACGGCAACGACGTGCTCAGCGCAGGCTCCGGCAACAACGAAATGCACGGCGGCGCCGGCAACGATTTGCTCTACAGCGGCGCCGGCAATGACCTGCTCGACGGCGGCACTGGCAGCGACACCGCCAGCTACGCCCACGCCACAGCCGCCGTCACCGTCAACCTCGGCCTGCTCGGTGCGCAGAACACCCTGGGCGCGGGTACTGACACGCTGACCGGCATCGAAAATCTGCTCGGCTCGAACTTCAACGACAGCCTCACCGGCGACGGCAACAACAACGTGATCAACGGCGGCCTCGGCAACGACTTCCTCAATGGCGGTGCTGGCGATGACTTGCTGATTGGTGGCATGGGCAACAATACGCTGACAGGCGGGGCAGGGGCGGACACCTTCCAGTGGCTCAAGGGCAACAGCGGCCACGACCTGATCACCGACTTCACCCCCGGTACCGACAGGCTCGATCTGTCGCAACTGCTGCAAGGCGAAAACGCCAGTACCGCGTCGCTGGACGACTATTTGCACTTCACCGTCAGCGGCAGCGGCGCCTCGGTGATGACCAGCATTGACGTCAGCGCCATGGCTGGCGCCGCGCCGAACCAGACCATCGACCTTGCCGGCGTCAACCTCGCCAGCCACTACGGCGTGACCCCGGGCGCAGGCGGCATGATTGCCAGCGGCCACGACACGGCGACGATCATCAGCGGCATGCTCAATGATCATTCGTTGAAGGTGGATACGGTCTGATCTGAGGTCTGAAACAACAAAACCCGCCGCCCCGGTTGATTCGGGACGGTGGGTTTTGTCCGTCTGCAGAAACGTGTTGTCTCTAAGTCAGTCTTCGCGAGCAGGGAGCGCGGTGAAACTGCGGGAGCGAGCCTGCTCGCGAAGGGGGGCGGCTTGGACAGCGCATAATCCCGTCGCGCTGCCCCGACCCCATATTATCTAGCCCCCCCCATGCAAATTGCCTTCCGACAAGCGGTAGCAATACCTGTAATTTCTGACAGTAGGCAGGAGGTATTCAACGTCGTTAAATCAACTCAAGCAGCGACCCATCACACCTGGTGATTTGTGCATGTTCTGCTTGGGATGAGGCGAGGGAGTTCGTTCAATGCAACGCTCTGAATACACGGATGATGACCTGCTTGAGATACCTCAAGTGCCTGCCATCCTCAAGGATGCAGAAGGCAAGGAAAGTCCCGAAGGGCTGTTGCCGCGTTCCGCTTTGGCCGAAGACCTCACCGTCGTCATCCCGGATTGGAGCGCTCCCTTCGAAGATCCCATTCCCTTCATCGTTATCATCAGTTGGGCAGCACGAGGCGGTGCGTTCACGGAAGTCTACCGTGAATCTTTCGACGATCCCGGAGAGAAGACGCTGATTGTCCCAAGGGAGAATTTGAACTTCGATCACGGCACTTATTCCCTGTCGTACAGAGTCAGCTACGGCGGCAATCCGATGGACTCAGAGATCAAGCGAGTCACAGTCGACAGATCTCCGCCGAATGACAATCAGGAACCTGACCCTCTGATTCTGCTGGATCTGGCGGGCGACATCACTGACGACTACCTCTCGCAGCATGGCGAAGTACGGTTTCAGGTACCGCTGTATGTCGATGCCCGGGCCAAGGATCGTGCGATTTATTACTGGACGGACCACCCGGATCCCCTGGATTCGGAAATCGAAATAGCTGAGCAGGAGTTCAGTCAGGAGGACATCGACGATAAACGTCTGATCATCGCCATGACTGAGGCAGATATTCGTGACAGCGGTCCTGGGCAGCGCTTCATCTACTACCGGCTCCGTGACTGGTCTGGAAATCGCGGGCCGCGCTCAACGTTGCTGCCGGCTTTCGTCGATCTGAATCCTGCCCCGGGCAAACTCAAACCGCCGAAGGTGCCGTTGTCAGCGCGTGGTCTCATCGACCGGCAACATGCCCGTGAAGGCGCAGTAAGCCAGCGGGCTGTTACCGTCGAAATAGATATGTATGAAAATCCGGATCCGACCGACAAGGTGTTGATTAACTGGAACGGTCACGAACTCACTCCGCTCGACGTCGATCCCGCCAAGTTCCCGCAAGTGGCTGTCGTGCCCTGGATGACCCTGACAGCAGACGGACTAGGGCCACTGAACATTCGCGTGAGCTACCGCATACAGCGCGGCGGTACGCCGACTTTGCCATCAGCCGATACGCGGGTGATGGTGAATCTGACAATCGCTGGGCAGGATCATGCCAACGCCCCGGCACTATTGAATTCCACGTTGGCCAAGCTGGAAGTTTACGGTGCCATATCAAAGCAACCCAACAAGCTGTCAACCGTCGATTTCGGTGAGCCGGCCGAGGCGCGCTTGGCGCTTTATGACAATCCACAACCGGGTGAAAAGCTTTTCCTGTATTGGGGCACGATAATCACGCCCGTCGCCGAATATGAAGTGGTAACCGGCGATGTCGCGGGCAAGCCGATCATTTTCAGTGTTCCTTGGGGGGCGATCGAACAGGACAAAGTGAATCCGTCGCTGCCGACCTGGTATATCACCAGTAATGGCGTGAACCTGCAGCAGGCGCAAGTGACGGCCGTTGATGTTGCGATCATCGTGATCGAGAACTTGCCGGAGCCTACATTTCCTCATGCCAACCGTGATGGCGTACTCCACTGCTGCAGCAAGCCCAGATTATGGGAAGGTGTCTTCGTACATGTCGCCGGCAATGATGCCTTTGATAAAGACGATATCGTCGAATTGTCCTGGCTAGGATGTGCCGGTCTGAATGGAACCGATCCGATTGAAGGAACGGACGAAACATTCAAAACAACGCTGACCGCCGAGCAGGCTCGGGAAGGTTTTGATGTGCATGTCAGTGACTACGAGCGTCTGATTGCGCCCATGGTAAACAACGGCTCGGCGCTGTGCAGTTATCACCTGAAAAAAGCCAACGGTGGCATAGGCAACTCAAAGCCGGAGTTTGTCATTATCAATCGAACGTGGCCGAGTGGCGAAGTTTGCGGTCCGGATAACGACCTGTGTGAGGTGTAGTTTCCAAGTGTATTGACGCGGCTCGGTCGAAGTTAATCAAAGGCTTTATTCGAATTTTTTTCACCCATGCAGTCATTGTGTAAAAACTCTGGCAAGGAAGCTGTTCGCCCTGTGCCAGTCAAAAGAAGTTGCTCAGAGGATAACAAAAGATGACCAGTATTCACTCGTTGACACCGGCGCAGAACCGCGAACGTTTCTTTGGTGTTCGTTTTCGCAGCCCGAAGGCTGCGGCATTACCCCCGGAACTTCATCCGGATAATCCGCTACTCCCTGATGAAGCGGATGATGCTCCAAACCAACTGCACTCACGCTTTCAAGGATTTCCGCTGAAAGTGCAGATCCCGCGATTTGCCGAAGCGGATGATCCAAATGGTGTTCAAGGATTTCTTGAACTTATGTGGGATGGCACAAGCATACCTTCTACGCGAGTCCGTTTCACAACTCCGGTTGATTCAGGTACTACGGTGTTTGATCTGGTTTTACCGGAAGGCTACACATCATCCTCAGGACCTCATGAGTTGAGTTATGTGTTGAATTTTGGCGGTAACCCATCGGAAGTAACGCCACTCGCAATCAACATTGATGCAACAGCACCAATAGCTTTCGGCAAGGCAACTGTTCCTCCTGAGGTGGAGAGAGACGGCATTACCAAAAAATACCTCGACGATAACGGGTTCGTATTGGTTACCGTTCCAAACTATGGAAGCAAGAAGCTCGGTGACATCGTTGAGTGTCTCTTCGGGTCGAGTTTGCCAATTCCGACGATCATCGGAACAATGACCATAACTGACCCGGCAGCTCCGATAACGTTTGAATTGACCCCCGCACTGGTCGGTACCGAGGAAGGTTTAAGATCCATTTTTTATTACCTCAGCGACCGTAAAGGTAACCGAAACACACCACATTACTACACGGAACTCAATGTCTCGCTGACCGATCCTCCGGAAGGGCTTATAGCACCCAGTATCCCTTTGTTTGATGACGATGCCGACCCCAAACTGGTAGATCTGGCTGATGCCCAGGCCCCTCTGGGGGTCGGTATTCTGGCTGAATATACAAACTATCTGATGGATGTCGACGAGTTGGAAGTGACTTTCGACGGGGTCGTGCAACCGGCGCAGAAGATCAATGCGTTTCCGTTCTACGTGAACATTCCTTATCGGGATGTGTTCAACGGCAACCTCGATGAAAAAAAGGTAGCCGTAAGTTATCGGATCAAACGCCATAACCTGCGCTATCCACTTGGCACAACGCCACCTTCAAAAGACGTGGACGTTGACCTGCGGCGGCCCGGAGATGGCGACGGCGGCGAGAATCCGGATCCCAACCTGGCGTTGGTGACTGTGCAAGGTGCGGTCACGACTACTGCGAATACTCTGCGGGAAGAAGACAAAGACCAGGCTATAACTGTAACTGTTCCGGTTTTCGGCGGTGTCAAAGACAAGGATGTTATGACACTCATATGGAAAGGCGTTGAGGTTACTGCCGCGCAAGGTGGTGTAAAGGTATTGAACGGAACGGAAACCGGAAACTTGTCGTTCAGTGTGCTCTGGGAAGTCGCAGACGCGGGTGGCAATGGTAATCCGCTGCCGGTCACCTACAAAATCACCAACCCTGACATCAATGATAACGAAGTGCACTCACGGCCGCGGAATGTCGACGCGCTCATTCGACCGGGTGTGGTTCCTGAAATCAAGTTTCAGCATCTGGATCCGGACTTCACTGACTGGTTCAACTGTGGCTCACTGCGCCCGGACCCGGTTCTGATTAGATGTGCAGAAGTACTGGTTTCCGGTGGCGAGCCGCAGTTAGCCGATCAAACTCTGGAGTTTGTCTACCAGGGGTATACCAATGCGGAGGGCACTGCAAAAAAAGACGGTACTGAAGAAAAAGTAACTTACACGCCAACGCTGCAGGAAGCGACTGCCGGGTTTGTCGTGAAAATTCCCTATCAGAAAATATTGGCAACGGAGAGTGCGTGGGGCGATATCACTTACTCGGCAATCATTGACGGGCGCCCGGTAAGTGCTCAGCGACACTTGGTCAGGGTACACATGAAAAAAGGCGACGGGTCAGTCTGTGATATCTGATCGTTGAAGTCAGGGAGGCATTCAAGCCTCCCTTTTCTTTAAAGGACTACCAAGTCGTAGGAAGTTTCTGTACGCCTAGAGGACTATTCCTACAGCTTTTTATGGGGAGGGCAGGCTATTGTCCGCTCCCGTCAGATGCTATTGAGCTGCTCGGGCCAGTAATTATTTCGAGGTGAATCAATCATGAAAATTTTGGATGTATCACACGTTCGCGTTGTTCCTGCGCGGTCGGGAATAATGCTTTGCTTGCCGGCCGTTTTTTTTTTCACTGACTTTGCCCATTCGGCAACTATCGTTGATAACACCACGCTGAATATCGATGCATCGACGGCGTCTACGGATTATCTGGTGCGCAATAATGGCGTGCTCAATGCCTCCGATGCCAGTACCCGATCGATCACGGCGCAGTCCGGTTCATTGCTGAGCATCAATGGCGCCACAGTCGTCGGCAACAACGGTGGCGATGGCGTAACAGTCACCAGTAGTGGAGCAAGCATTGATCGAACGACGGTGACCAGCGATGAAATCGGGCTGGCGGTCAATCGCTCCAGTGTCACCGCGGGTGGATCCACCGTGACGGTGTCCAACAGCCAGATCAGTGGACAACTGATCGGTTCGCAGGTCACGGGCCTGAGCTCCCTGTCATTGACCAATACGCAAGTCATGGGCGCGGCCAGCGATGGCATTGGTGTGAATATCCTCGGTGGAGAAGTGAGTGCTTCCGCGCGTACGACCATCACCGGCCAGGCGACAGGGGTGCGGATGGTCAATGACGCCCTCAATGTGGGAAGCCGTACCCTTTCGCTGGATAATTCCACGGTGGAAGGTATCGGTGGTTCTGCGATTCTGGTGGATCGTGGTACTGAGGCCACGATAAACGTTCTCAACGGGTCCAGCCTTATTGCTGGCAACGGCAGATTATTGGATGTTCAAGGGACATCGATCGCGACCCTGAGCGTGGCCAACAGCACCCTGAATGGAAACGTCCATGTGGCGGATAACAGCACGGCCAATCTTCTTTTCGACCAAGGCGAGATAACGGGGGACGTGCTGGTCGATGGCAATTCTACCGCCAACGTCACGCTGCAAAACTATGCTCAATTGACGGGTCGCCTCGACGCTGTCGACAGCGTGCAGATCAACAGCAACGCCAACTGGACGCTTATCGGCAACGATTCGATCGGTGCACTGGGCATGAACGGTGGCACTGTCAGCTTTGGCGCTCCTGGTGCCCCCGCTACGTATCACCAGTTGAATGTCGGCACGCTCTCCGGCAACGGGACATTTGTGATGAAGGGCGATTTCGCCAGCGGCGAGCATGACTTTCTCAATGTCGCCGGCGCTTCCTCGGGCGACTTCGCCCTGGCTGTCGCGGCCTCTGGTCTGGATGCGGCCTCGCCACAGCAGTTGACGCTGGTACGTACCGGCACCACCGACGCTGCGAATTTTGCTCTGGCCGGCGAGCAGAGGGTTGACGTCGGTACCTGGTCTTACGGTCTGGCCAGCCGGGAAATCGAGGGAGGAGCAAAGGAGTGGTTTCTCGATCCGACCACTGAGGTCATCAGCCCCGGCGCGCGCTCGGTGCTGGCTTTGTTCAATACCGCACCGACTGTCTGGTATGGCGAGCTGTCTTCGTTGCGCAGCCGCATGGGTGAGTTGCGTTTCAACGGGGGTCAAGCCGGTGGTTGGATCCGCACCTACGGCAACAAGTACAACGTTGCCGATGGTTCAGGTGTCGGGTATCAGCAAACGCAAAAGGGCTTGTCGCTGGGCGCCGACGCGCGTCTGGGAGAAAGCCAGGTGCTCCTCGGGATACTTGCCGGTACAAGTGAGTCCGACCTGGATCTGAATAGTGGCACCTCAGGCGCAGTAAAAAGCTACTACGTCGGGCCCTATGTGACTTGGCTAGACAGCGACACCGGTTACTACTTCGACGGCGTGCTCAAGTTCAACCGCTTTCGCAACGAGTCCAAGGTCAATCTTAGCGATGGCTCGCGGACCAAGGGCGATTACGACAACTGGGGGCTGGGCGCATCTGCAGAGTTCGGCCGGCATATCCAACTGGCCAACGACTACTTCGTAGAACCGTTCACCCAGTTGTCGGCCGTGCAGATCCAGGGCAAGCGCTACACACTGGGCAACGAGATGGACGCCGATGGCGATCGCACGCGTTCGCTGCTGGCGAAGGCCGGTGCCACGTTGGGTCGCGAATTCAGCGTCGGCAGAGGCGTTGCCCGGCCGTACGTGCGAGCGGCCATTGCTCATGAGTTCGCTTCGAACAACGAGGTGAAGGTCAACAGCAATGTGTTCAACAACGATCTGTCTGGTTCGCGTGCGGAGTTTGGTGCGGGGGTGGCGGTGGCGATGTCGGACAAGTGGCAGGTGCATGTTGATCTGGACTATTCCAATGGCGAGCATATCGAACAGCCGTGGGGAGGGAATGTCGGGGTAAGGTACAACTGGTAATTACCATCTCGTTTATCGAAAAGTGTCTAGTGATCGGCGAGACACTTTTTGTTCCCACTGAAAATGGCTTCATCTGATCCCGACGCCGTGATACTTGCCGTAATACTGCACGTGAGCTTCATAGCCGCTGATGATGTTTACCATGTGGTACCGAGCAGGAACGCCCCCGGCACTATCAGCTGACCAGTAATAATCATTCGCCCCTGGTCTTCTGCCGCAAGATATAAACCGTCACCAACACCGCGCTGGTCAGCATGAACCCCCGCGCCCAAACCAGCGGCACCAGATAACACGAGAACAGAATGCTCAGCCACATCAGCCCGATCGCGTAGACCTTGCCTTTGAGCGGGATGCCGTTGCCTTCGAGGTAGTCGCGAATCCATGGCCCCAGGCGTGGGTGTTCGACCAGCCAGCGATAGAAGCGCGGAGAGCTGCGCGCGAAGCAGGCCGCGGCGAGCAAAAGGAAAGGGGTGGTGGGCAGGACCGGCAGGAAGATGCCGATCACCCCCAATGCGACGCTGAGCCAGCCGATGGCCAGCAGGACGTAGCGCAACATCAGGGGGCGGTTGCCTATGGGGTTGTCCATAGGCCAGGTCTTAGTGGTGGCGTGGCTTGAGGATCGCCGGTTTTTCGTCGGGGGCCTGGCACAGCAGGTACAGCGCGGTCAGGGCTTCCGGGATCTGCACGATCATGTCGTCCATCAGGTTGGCGTCCTTGGCGATGTCTTCGAACTCAGGCTGCTCGTCGAACAGGCCGGAACCGACCATGATCGGCAGGAGCATTTCGCTGACTTCTTCTTCGGCGGTTTCGAACCATGCCGCTTCGCGCAGGAACACACCTTCCATGAAACCGATGCACCAGCCGCGCAGTTCGGAGTCGTCCGGCTCTTCGCCCAGATCCAGCTCGCACGGCAATTCGAATTCTTCATCCGAGGCCAGTTGGCGAGCGATGTGCGCTTTGAGGCCGATCAGCGTGGCTTCGATTTCGGCACGCTGGGCTTCGTCGGTGTAATGCGGCTCTTCGGCAAACAGCGCGTCGATCCACTCGCGTTCCGGAACGTCTTCGGAGCAGATCGACAGCGCGGTCAGGTAACCGTGGGCGGCGACGTAATCCAGCGCCTCGTCGTGCAGCTCGTCGGCGTCGAGGAAGACTTGCAGGCGGGTCAGTTGCTCAGCGAAGGACATTACGGGGCTACCTTGGGGAATAAACAATGCGGGAATTCTAGGCCTTCTTGCGCGCTCTAGCCAGCCGCTTGGCAGATTTGCCCGAATTACCGGCCTCACTGGAAAGATGAATAACCCTGTGGGAGCGAGCCTGCTCGCGAAGGCGCTGTATCAGGCACTTTTCTATCGACTGACAGGTCGCTTTCGCGAGCAGGCTCGCTCCCACAGGGTTTTGTGTGGCAGGTTTATCAGTGTCTTCTCAGCGGCACCCTCTGCGGCGAAGGCCTCGGGTATACTGCCGCGTTTTGCGATCCCTGCCGGCGCTGCGCTGGTCATGCAATGTGTTCTTACGTTTTGTTTAAGCAGCCGAGGCTGCTATGAACCAGCCTGAGCAGGGATGTATCGGTAGATTTTTGGAGTTTTTATGCTCGAACAGGCTCAACGCGTCCTCAAGGACATCTTCGGCTACGACAGTTTCCGTGGCCGTCAGGGTGCGATCATTGAGCGCGTGGCCAGCGGCGGTGATGCGCTGGTGCTGATGCCTACCGGTGGCGGCAAGTCGTTGTGCTTCCAGGTGCCAGCGCTGTTGCGTGAAGGCCTGGCCGTAGTGGTATCACCGCTGATCGCACTGATGGACGATCAGGTCGCCACCCTTGAAGAACTGGGCGTGGCTGCCGCTGCGCTGAACTCAACGCTGAGCGCCGAGCAGCAGCGCGATCTCGCCGTGCGGATCAAACGCGGCGAAGTGAAAATGCTCTATCTCGCACCGGAGCGTCTGGTGCAGCCGCGCATGCTGGCGTTTCTGCAAAGCCTGGAAATCGCCCTGTTCGCCATCGACGAAGCGCATTGCGTTTCGCAATGGGGCCACGATTTCCGCCGCGAATACCTGCAACTGGGTCAATTGGCCGAGCTGTTCCCCAACGTTCCGCGCATTGCCCTCACCGCGACCGCCGACAAGCGCACCCGTGAAGAAATCGTCGATCGCCTGCACCTGCAGAACGCCGAGCGCTTCCTGTCGAGCTTCGATCGCCCGAACATCTTTTATCGCATCGTGCCCAAGGAGCAGCCGCGCAAACAATTGCTGGCGTTCCTTGCCGAGCGGCGCAGCGATGCCGGCATCGTGTATTGCCTGTCGCGCAAGAAGGTCGAAGAAGTTGCGGCGTTCCTCAGCGAGCAAGGCTTCCCGGCGCTGCCGTATCACGCCGGTCTGCCCAACGATCTGCGCGCCTATCACCAGAAACGCTTCCTCAACGAGGAAGGCCTGATCATGGTTGCCACGGTGGCGTTCGGCATGGGCATCGACAAGCCCAACGTACGCTTCGTCGCGCACCTCGATCTGCCGAAATCCCTTGAGGCGTATTACCAGGAAACCGGGCGCGGCGGCCGTGACGGGCTGCCGGCGGATGCTTGGATGGCCTACGGTCTGCAAGACGTAGTGATGCTCAAGCAGATGCTGCAGAACTCCGAGGGCGACGAACGGCACAAGCGTCTGGAGCAGCACAAGCTCGACGCGATGCTGTCGCTGTGCGAAGAAACCCGCTGCCGCCGGCAGGCGTTGCTGGCCTATTTCGATGAAGACATGCCTGAGCCGTGTGGGCACTGCGACAACTGTGTCGACGGCGTGCAGACCTGGGACGCCACAGAGCCTGCACGTCAGGCGTTGTCGGCGATTTTCCGCACCGGCCAGCGTTACGGTGTCGGCCATCTGGTCGACGTGTTGCTGGGCAAGGACAACGAAAAGGTGCGCAGCTTTGGCCATCAGCATCTGTCAGTGTTCGGCGTTGGCAAGGCGCTGAGCGAGAGCGAGTGGCGCTCGCTGTTCCGCCAGTTGGTGGCGCGTGGGTTGGCCGATGTCGATCACGAGGGTTATGGCGGTCTGCGCTTGAATGACAGTTGCCGGCCTTTGCTCAAAGGCGAAGTAAAACTGGAACTGCGCCGTGACCTGAAACCGCAAGTCACCGCCAAGACCGGCAGCAAGAGCCAGGCCAGCCAGCTGGTACGCGGCGAGGAACGCGAACAGTGGGAAGCCTTGCGTGCATTGCGCCGCAAGCTTGCTGAAGAACACGGTGTGCCGCCTTACGTCATCTTTCCCGACTCGACGCTACTGGAAATGCTCCGCAGCCAACCGACCTCGCTGGCGGAAATGGCCCGGGTCAGCGGCGTCGGCGCACGCAAGCTGGAACGTTACGGCGAAGCCTTCCTCGAAGTGCTCGGCGGCGAGGCCGAGGCGCCGAAGGTGGTCGCCGATGTCCGTCACGAACTGATCACCCTGGCCCGCGCCGGCATGACCCCGCTGCAGATCGCCGGGCAACTGCAGTGTTCGGAGAAAAACGTCTACGCCATGCTCGCTGAAGCCATCGGCAAGCAACAATTGTCGCTGGAGCAGGCGCTGGACTTGCCTGAGGAATTGATGGGCGAAGTGCAGGACGCGTTCCTCGATGGCGAGGGCGAGTTGCCGTCGGTCGCCGAAGTGGCGGAGTTGTTTGCCGGGCGAGTACCGGAAGGCGTGCTGTATTGCGTTCGGGCGGCGTTGCAGTCTGAATTCGAGATGTGAAACGACGTATGCGCCAAGCCCCGTACAGTTGTAACGATTCAGTACAGAGCCACTCTTGCCTATAACTGCGGCCCATGCTTAGCTGACTAATAATTAGATTTCCCGTATTTTCAGTCTAACCGTGAGTGTTTTATGCCGTTAACCGATCAACATCGCTTTGGTATGCAACTGGCCCAGATGTCCCGTGGCTGGCGTGCCGAACTGGATCGTCGTCTCGCCGGGCTGGGCCTGTCGCAGGCGCGCTGGCTGGTGCTGCTGCATCTGGCGCGTTTTGAAGAGGCGCCGACCCAACGCGAACTGGCGCAGAGTGTCGGCGTCGAAGGCCCGACCCTGGCGCGCTTGCTCGATAGTCTGGAGAACCAGGGACTGGTGCAACGCCAGTCCGTGATGGAAGACCGTCGGGCGAAAAAAATCGTTCTCTGCGCACCCGCTCTGCCGCTGATCGAACAAATCGAAACCATTGCCACGCAACTGCGCCACGAATTATTCGAAGGCGTCGACGAGGCGGATTTGAAGGTGTGCATGCGTGTGCACGGGCACATTCTGGCCAATCTGGAAAAATCTTGAGGCACATCCCAACGGCGATTTTTTGAGAGATCGGTCTGAGCCGTCTATAAGAACTACTGGGCAATATCGTGTTCGTACCGGATGTGCGAACGCATAGAAACCGGTTTTGCTTATTTAAGGGATGCTCATGCTCGCAAGTCGGCACGTGCTGCGCGAGGGCGCCAAATGGCTGCTGCTCGCTGGCGTATTCAGCTACTCGACCTGGTCGATGGCGTTGGGGTTGGGCGAAATCACTGTTCACTCAGCCCTCAATCAGCCGTTCAAGGCCGACATCGCACTGGTCGATGTCGGCACGTTGACGCAAAACGATCTCTCGGCCAGCCTGGCTTCGGCGGATGAATTCGGCCGGGCCGGCGTCGAGCGGGTGTTCTTTCTCAATGACCTCAAATTCACCCCGATTTTGCGCGGCAGTCGCCAGATGATCCGGGTGACGTCCGGCAAGCCGGTCAACGAACCTTTCCTGAACTTCCTCGTGCAGCTCGATCAGCCCAACGGCCGTCTGTTGCGCGAGTACACGGTGCTGATCGACCCGCCGGGCTCGCCGGGCATCGTGCCCGCCACCGACGAGCCGGATCCGCGCCCGCAATCCTCCGAATTTCCAACCGTCGAACCGGTTACCGCGGCGCCCCAGGCAGCCCAGGGCAAACGCACCGCGGCGCCTGTGCCGCCGACGCCAGCGGCACCTGCCAATGATGCGCAGGCCGAGCAACTGGCCGCCAGCGTGCTGCTGACCCAGCAGTTGCAAAAGACCATCGATGAACAGAACCTCAGATTGCAAGAACAGCAAGTGCAGATAGCCGACGGCAGGAAGCAGATCGAAGATTTGCAAACCCGTCTGGCCGAAGTACAGAACGCGCCGCCAGCCGTGGTCGCGCCGGCTCCGGCCGCTGTTTCAGCCCCGGTTGAATCAACAGACGATGGCGTGAACTGGCCTGTGCTTGGCGGACTGATATTGCTGCTGGGCGTGCTGGCAGCGTTGCTCATACGCCGCCGTCAGCAACGTTCGACAGCAGATGGCACCCCGCTGACGCTATTGCCCGTGAGCGTCGAAAGCGACGTCGATGAGCCCGAGATTCACCAAACTGTCGGTTCGCACGCGGCGGCTGATCATCGAGACGAACCGGGTGCCGGCGACGTGCTGGAGGCCGTGGGCATCTATCTGGCCTACGGTCGACTCAGCGAAGCCGCCGGGCTGCTGCGCGATGCCTTGCACAAGGAACCCGAACGCACCGATCTCGGTTTGCAGCTTTTGGAAGTCCTGGGGCGCCAGGGTGACAGTGGCGCTTTTGAACAGCAGGAGAACCGCCTGCGTGCGCTTGGCGTCGATGAACGCGAACTGATTGAAACCCGTGCTCGCCATCCAAAACTGGCAGGCGCCGCACCGGCGGCATTTGCAGCAACGCCAATTGCACCCCAACTGCCTGCGACTGCGGCCGCGCCGCTCGCATCGACGCTCAGCGCTCCCGAGGATGATTTCGAATTGAACCTGGGCGAGCTGTCGATGGATTCGAATTGGGATCTCAACGACAGCCGTAGCGATCGCGCGGCACCGCCGATCGATGATCCGGCACTGGGAACCAGCTTGTCAGTGGACGCCGATTTCGAACTGCCGCAGGCGGCATCTGCCGAAGAAGCCGAGCTCGAATGGATTCCCGAACCCGACGCCCAACCGCTCGACGATGACTTTCTCAACGAGTTCGGCGATCCCGAGCCATCGCTGGTGCTGGAACCTCTGGATCTGCAATTGCCCGAGTCCATCGACACTGACACCGAGGCCGCCGGCAAGCTCGAACAGGCACAAACCTGCATCGACGACGGCGACATCGACAGTGCGATCGCGCTGCTCAATGAATTGCTCAGGGAAGGGGATGAGCCGTTGAAGCAGACGGCGCGGACGTTGTTGGCGGGGATTCGCTGAGCGCCCACGGATTACGGTTCCTTGAGGGCCGCTTTCGCGAGCAGGCTCGCTCCCACAATGGAATGTGCTGTCCCTGTGGGAGCGAGCCTGCTCGCGAAGGCGTCAGATCGGCCAACACCCTCTCACGTCAGAACGTCTGCCCCAGATTCAGATAAACCGCCTGCTCATCCGCATCATTCAAGCCATAAGTGAAGTTCAACGGCCCCAGCGGCGTGTCGAAGCCGATAAACACGCTCGCGGCATTGATGTAGCCGCTGTCGAACTCGTTGTCGTTGTTCCACGCCCGACCGCGCTCCAGCGAGGCGCCGGCGTACAGCGGGAAGTCCAGCGGCAGGTACGAGCGCGGCGTCAGACGGCGGTAGTACACGGCGCGCATCAGGCTGACGTTCTGTCCGGACAGCGCATCCTCACGGAACCCCGACAACTGCCGCGCGCCGCCGAGCAGGAAGCTTGAGGTGACCACATTGGCATCGTCCAGCGTGCGGCCGTAGCGCCCGCCGAGTATCAGCGTATCCGGCCCGTGGCTCATGGCCTTGTCGAACTTTGCTTCCCATTGGCGATAGCGATTGTCCGAACCCAGACCCGGTTCGAACTGAGCGAACGTCAGGCTGACGTCCTTGCCTTCGTGCGGAAAGTACACGTTGTCCAGCGAGTCGTAGGAATACTTCACGGTATAGAAGCCTTCGTTGAAGCTTTCACTCGGCAAATCCTGATCGCCAATGCGCACATCAGCTTTGCCCCAGGCCTGGCCGACGCCGAGTCGCACTTCACCATTGTTGCCGATCTGCCGGCCAAGGTTGAGGCCGAAGCCGTAGCGCTCGACCCGGTACTGGGCGATCGGATCGTTATCCAGCACCGAATCAACGTTCTGCGCCTCGAACGACGCATAGGGCGCGACGAAGTAACGCGAGCCGACGTCCAGCGGCTGATAGAACTCGCTGTACAGCTCCTGCTTGTCGCCGATCTGCGCGCGGGTCAGCCATTCCGCGCCGAGGCGGTTGATGCCATTGACGCGATAACTGGCGCCAAGATTGAAAGCACTGTCGCCGCGCATGTCGTCCGACAGATTCAAACCGACCCGCAAGTAATCGGTACCGCTGCGCTTGCCGCTGGCGCTGATGACCAATGTGTGATCCTGGCCCTTGTGCACCACGCGATAACGCACTTGATCGAAGTAATCGAGGCCGTACAACGTGCCCATGTCCGAATGCAGGCGGCCCAGGTCGAGCGGCGCGCCGATCGGCTGGCGGATGTAATAGCGAATCACGTCATCGTCGACCTTCGAGTCATTTTCGACCCGGATTGCGGTAATGATCGGCGTGCGCTGACCAGGCTGGCGGGCAGCGTTCAATTCCGCGTCCTGGGTTTGAGTCGGCTTCAGCTGCGCCAGACGCGCATCGAGGATTCGCGTGGCGCGATAACCGGCATCGATCATCTCCTGCGCCTTGCCGAAATCGGTCACGCCGAACGCTGCCAGTGCAGGCTGAATCAACACGTCATCGGCATGCAGACTCGCCAGTTGCTCTTCGGAATTGCGCCGGGTCATCAGGGTAATCGACTGATTGAGCACATCCACTACGGTGGTCAGTTGCTTGCGATTGCGCAGCGGCGTGCCGATATCGACGACGATGGCGATGTCGACGCCCATTTCCCGCGCGACATCCAGCGGGATGTTGTCGGTCATGCCACCGTCCACCAGCAGTCGGCCATCAAGCTCGACCGGGGCGAACACCGCCGGGATCGACATGCTCGCGCGGATCACCTGCGGCAGGTGGCCTTTGCGAAACACCACTTTTTCGCCATTGGCGATATCGGTGGTCACGGCGCGAAACGGGATCGGCAACTTGTCGAAGTCACGGGTGTCGCTGGTATGGGCCAACAGGCTTTCCAGTAACAGCGCGAGATTCTGGCCCTGAATCACCCCCAATGGCAGGCCGAGGCTGCCGTCGTCGCGGAAGCTGAGTTTCTGTTTCACCAGAAAGTCGCGGTCGTCCTGCTTGCGTCGAAATGGCACGTCCTCACGCGGCGGGGCGTCGGACAGTGCAGCCTGCCAGTCGATGCTCAGGGCGAGCTTTTCCAGTTCGTCGATCTTGTAGCCCGAGGCGTACAGGCCGCCGACCACCGCGCCCATGCTGGTGCCGGCAATCGCGTCGATCCTGATGCCTTGTTCTTCCAGCGCCTTGAGCACGCCGATGTGCGCCAGCCCGCGCGCAGCACCGCCGGACAGCACCAGGCCGACTTTCGGTCGTGGCGCTTCACTGGCGTGGACCAGCAGGGGAAGGAAACCAAGCAGCAGGCAGAACAGCAAACGGCGCATTGTGAGTCTCGGGGCAAGCGATAAAGCCGGCTATTATAGCGGCGCCCTCTGTCCCAGGAGTTTCAGCGATCATGACCGTCGCCAAAGCCGAAGTTGTCATCACTTATTGCACCCAATGCCAGTGGCTGTTGCGCGCCGCGTGGCTGGCACAGGAGCTGCTCAGCACCTTTGCTGACGACCTGGGCAAAGTGTCATTGGTGCCGGGCACCGGCGGGGTGTTTCACATCAGCTGTGCGGGTGTGCAGATCTGGGAGCGCAAGGCCGATGGTGGTTTCCCCGAGGCCAAGGTGTTGAAGCAACGGGTGCGCGATCAGATCGATCCTGACCGCGACCTCGGTCACAACGACCGCACTCAGTGAGACGCGGCTTCGGCGGCGACGGCTTTCTTGTCGGCATGGCCTGACATCCGCGCCGATACAACGATGGCAACAATGATCAGCGCGCCGCCAATCAACATCTTCGGCGTCGGGATTTCATTGAACAGCAGCCAGGCGATGGTGATGCCGTAAACCGGCTCCATGGCGAACACCACGGCCGCCGTGCGCGCCTTGATCACCGCCAGACTGGCGACGAACAGGCTGTGGGCGACGCCGGTACAGAACACCCCGAGCAGGGCAATCCACAACCAGTCCAGTGCGCGCACCTCGCTCAGTTGCGGTGCAGCAAGCGGCAACAGACACAATGCCACCACCACGTTTTGACACAGCGCCGCCTGCACCGCCGGGATGCGCCCGGAGCTCGCACGGTTGGTCAGCGACAGCAGGGAAAACAGCAGCCCCGAAAGCACCGACCAGAGCAAACCGATGGTCGCCCCGCTGCCCAGGTCGAAGGCCGGGGTTACCAGAATCAGGCCGATGCTGACCAATACCACCAGGACGATTTCATTGGCGCGGATGCGCTCGCGGAAGATCAGCCCTTCGAGAATCACCGTGAAGGCCGGGAAACTGGCAAAGCCCAATGTTGCGATGGCTACGCCGGCGATCTTCACGGATATGAAGAAACTCACCCAGTGCCCGGCCAGCAACAGGCCGCTGAGGGCAAGGCGCCGCCAGTCCACGGACTGAAGTTTCTGCCAACCATGCTGGCTGGCGAAACGGGTGAAAAATGCCAGGGCGAGCACGGCAAAAACCGCACGTCCAAAGACGATCACAGCAGGGGATGCGGCAGCGAGTTTGCCGAACACACCGGTCAGGCCAAACATCAAAGCGCCAATATGCAGAGCGCCCAGGGCGGTACGCGGAGTCATTGCATTCCTTTTTTCAGGTTCAACTTCATGGGTACATTGAACCGCGTCTCGGCCTACAAGTCTGTCGGCAGGCTATCGTCTTTTGTCGCAGGAATCGCGCCGAAGATGTCCGGGCGATGAGCCGAACTCACGTAGGACTGCGGCCGAGAACGCACTTTGCGAGCTGTAACCGACGCGACTGGCTACTTCACCAATCGGCAATGCAGTGTCGCGCAGCAGTTGCACCGCGAGATGCAGGCGTCGACTGCGGATGTAATCCATCGGCGTCTGTCCGCATTCGGCCATGAACCGTGCATGCAGGCGCGCACTGGACAACCCGGCCACGCGCGCCAGGTCGGCGACTTGCAGCGGATAGGCGGCGTATTGCTCGATGTGCGCATCCAGCGCGGCGTAGGGCAGGCGACGCGCGCCGAGTTCGGCAGGTTGCGCGTGATTGAGACTGGCCAGCAGCAACACCGCGCCTTGCTGCGCGATCAACGGATCGCTGACCGGACTGTTCGCCAGCCAGTTGACCAATTGGCTCTGCCCCGAGTCCAGCGACAGCCGCCCCGGATGATCGAGCAAGCGGCGACTGGCCTCGGCATGCGCGCCCAGCGAGTCCTGCACCCATTGCCCTTCAGGGATGTCGAGCACCAGGCAGCTGCTGCCTTGGGGACTGTCGCAGGCATGATGAGCGCCGGACGGAACCACCACAACACTCTGCTGACGCACTTGGCTGCCACAGCCCTCGACCTCGAAATCCAGCGCACCGGACAGCCCGAACACCAATTGCGCGTGCTCGTGGCTGTGCACAATCAAATCGTGGGTGTACTGGCGCAGGGTGAGGATCGGTCGCATGGCAGGTTGTCTCCGAAGTGGCCGTCAGTCTACACCGCCGTACGCTGGATGCGTTGTCACACGACTGACTCGCGCTTGTCACGGTCGATTAACCGGGCGCGCGCAAGCTGGCGAAAACATCGCAGAGGGTTGCCCATGACCAGCGCCGAGCTCGCCCGACCCAGCCGCAAACAACGGGTGCGAACCCTGTGGATCTCCGATGTGCACCTGGGCACCCGGGATTGCCAGGCCGAGCACTTGTCGCAATTTCTCAAGGGCTACCACGCCGACAAGGTCTATCTGGTCGGTGACATCATCGACGGCTGGAAACTGCGCAGCGGCATGTACTGGCCGCAGGCACACACCAACGTCATCCGTCGCCTGCTGACCATGAGCAAGCGCGGCACCGAAGTGATCTACGTCACCGGCAACCATGACGAATTCCTGCGGCGCTATTCGAAACTGATTCTGGGCAATATCCAGTTGGTCGACGAGGCGGTGCACGTTACGGCGGACGGCCGGCACTTGCTGGTGATTCACGGCGATCAGTTCGATGTGATCACCCGCTATCACCGCTGGCTGGCGTTTCTCGGCGACTCGGCCTACGAATTCACCCTGACCCTCAACCGCTGGCTCAATCACTGGCGCGCCCGTTATGGCTACGGTTACTGGTCGCTGTCGGCGTACCTGAAACACAAGGTCAAGACCGCCGTCAGTTTCATCAGCGATTTCGAAGAAGCCATCGCCCACGAATGTGTGAAGCGCGAACTGCATGGCGTGGTTTGCGGGCATATTCACCATGCCGAGATTCGCAAGGTGGGGGAGGTGGACTACCTCAATTGTGGCGACTGGGTCGAATCGTGCACGGCGCTGATCGAGCATTGGGACGGCACGATCGAGCTGTATCGGCTGGCGGATGCGCAGGCGCGGGAGGCGGAGTTGAAAGCTGCCAAAGTTGCCGAAATCGCCTGAGCGAAAGAGAACCCTGTGGGAGCGAGCCTGCTCGCGAAAGCGCTGTATCAGGCACATAAGTTTCGTCTGACACTACGCCTTCGCGAGCAGGCTCGCTCCCACATGTGTTCTTAGGCCGGGCTGTGTTCTTGCATTACTGCTTTGTAAATCGAGTTCTTCGGCTGCGCAAACAGCCGCTCCATCATTGGCTCGAAGAAGCTCAGCGGCAGCGTGTCGTACGCCGGATCAAACGCCGCCGCGTCGTATTTGGCGCAGAACTCGGCAGTGGCCTGGAACTGCGGATGATCTTTGAACTGCTCGCGCAAGTGCCGATCCATGCCCAGGTGATGAAAGAAGTAATAGCCCTGAAAGATGCCGTGCTTCTCCACCATCCACAGATTTTCCGCACTCACGAACGGCTTGAGAATCGCTGCGGCGATGTCCGGATGGTTGTAGGAGCCGAGGGTGTCACCAATGTCATGCAACAGCGCGCAGACCACGTATTCCTCGTCACGCCCGTCGCGAAAGGCGCGGGTCGCAGTTTGCAACGAGTGGGTCAGGCGATCCACCGGGAAACCGCCGAAGTCGCCCTCAAGCAGCTTCAGATGCGCGAGGATCCGCGACGGCAGTTGTCTGGCATAGGCACTGAAGTCGGCGGCGATGATCGCCCAGTCGTCTTCGGTGCCGTCCTTCATATGAATGAAACGAGCATGGGCATTCATGGGCAGACCCTCATTCAGAACGCCACGCGACCGAGAATCATGTCGCGGTACATGACGAAATCGCCGAGCAGGCTGTACAGCGGATGCTGAAACGTTGCTGGGCGGTTTTTCTCGAAAAAGAAATGGCCGATCCAGGCAAAGCTGTAACCGGCCACAGGCAGTGCCAGCAACAGCAGCCAGGCACTCTTGGCGATGCTCAGGGCGAGAATGAAGATGACCAGAGAAGTGCCGATGAAATGCAGACGACGGCAGGTGCTGTTGCTGTGCTCGGCGAGGTAATACGGGTAGAACTCGGCGAAGCTGTTGAACTGCTTGATGTTTTCCACGACCGCGCTCTCTGTGGTGATTGTTCTGGCGACAAGTTGTGCGTCGGGTAGCTTATTTGAGTCTAGAGTGATCATTGGCGTGGGCCAGTGACAATCGGCGCCACTTTAGTATCCTTCGCAAATAGGGCGGTTATCTGCAGCCCGTCATGTAAAAGAATAACAACCATGAGCGAACGAACGACTTCTGCAAGCTGGGCGATGGGGATTGTCAAAGCACTGGAGATGGACGGCCTGGATTGCCGGGTTTTGTTCAAGCAGCTGGGGCTGGACTTCAGTGCCCTCGAAGATCCCGATGCGCGTTTCCCGCAGGACTCCATGACCCGGCTCTGGCAACGCGCGGTCGAGGTTTCCGGCAACCCGGCGATCGGCCTGAACATGGGCAAAGTGGTGCGCCCGGCCTCGTTTCATGTCGCCGGCTATGCGCTGATGTCGAGCAATACGCTGGCTGAAGGCTTCCAGCGTCTGGTGCGCTATCAACGCATCATTGCCGAAAGCGCCGACCTGAGCTTTCGCCTGCTCGATGAAGGTTACGCGCTGATTCTCACCGTGCACGGCGATCATCTGCCGCCGACCCGGCAGAGCGCCGAAGCCTCACTGGCCTGCGCACTGGCGCTGTGCGGCTGGCTGACCGGGCGCCCGCTGCACCCGGTCAAAGTGTTGGTTCAGGGCGATCAGCCGACAAACCTGCAACCTTATAAAGAAGCCTTTCACGCACCGTTGGTGTTCAACGCGCCATACGATGCGTTGATCTTCGAACGTGCCGATATGGAGGCGCCGCTGCCGACAGCCAACGAAGCCATGGCGCTGTTGCATGACCGTTTTGCCGGGGAATATCTGGCGCGGTTTTCCGAGAGCCGCGTGACGCACCGGGCACGGCAGGTGCTGTGTCGTTTGCTGCCCCAGGGCGAGCCCAAGCGCGACACCGTGGCGCAGACGTTGCACCTCTCCCAGCGCACGTTGCAGCGGCGTTTGCAGGAGGAGGGCACCAGTTTTCAGCAGTTGCTCGACGACACCCGCCGCGAACTCGCCGAACAATATCTGGCGCAACCGAGCATGACCTTGCTGGAGATCGCTTACTTGCTGGGCTTTGCCGACCCGAGCAACTTCTTCCGCGCGTTTCGCCGCTGGTTCGACACCACGCCAGGCGAATACCGCCTACGCCTGACGCAAGTGCCGGACGCGGTCAATGACGCCAGAACGCCGGAATACACAGCACAAACACCGTAATGATCTCCAGTCGGCCGAGCAGCATGCCGAACGACAGAATCCACTTCGCCGCATCCGGCAGCGTCGCGAAGTTGCCGGCCGGGCCGATGGTTTCGCCCAGACCCGGGCCGACGCCGGACACGGTGCTGGCGGCGCCGGTCAGCGCGGTCATCCAGTCGACCCCGAGCAGCGACAGCAGCAGGGCGATCACGCAGATGGTGATAGCGAAGAAGAACGAGAAGGTCAGGATCGAACGGACGATCTCTTCGTCGAGGCGGTGGCCGTTGTACTTCTGCTTGATCACCGCGCGCGGGTGGATCAGCTGATTGAGGTTGGCCTTGAGCAGGATATACGCGACCTGGAAACGGAAAATCTTGATCCCGCCCGCCGTCGAACCTGAGCAACCGCCGACAAAGCCCAGGTAGAAAAACAGCATCAGCGAGAAGTTGCCCCACAGGCTGTAGTCGCCGAGGGCGAAACCGGTGGTGGTGACCACCGAGGTCACGTTCAGCGCCACATGCCGCAGCGCTTCCAGCCAATGCAGCTTGGTGGTCCACCAGTACCAGGTGCCGAGCACCAGCCAGGTCACCAGCAACATCGCCAGCAAACCCTGCACCTGTTGATCCCTGATCAACGCCCGGCGGTTGCCGCGCAGCGTCGCCACGTACAGGGTGAATGGCAGGCTGCCGAGGATCATGATGACGATGGCCACCCAGTGCACCGCCGGTTGCGTCCACTTGGCCAGCGACTGGTCGGAGGTCGAGAAACCACCGGTGGAAATCGCCGACATCGCGTGGTTGATCGCATCGAACGGGCTCATCCCGGCCCACCAGAATGCCAGGCTGCCGAGAATGGTGATGCCGACGTAGGCCGCCACGATCAGCCGCGCCACCATGTGCGAGCGCGGCATGACCTTTTCCGAGCGGTCCGAGGATTCAGTCTGGAACAGGCGCATGCCACCGATACGCAGCAGCGGCAGAATCGCCACCGCCATGCCGATGAAGCCGATGCCGCCGATCCAGTGCAGCAGAGAACGCCACATCAGAATTCCCGGCGACATGTTGTCCAGGCCGTTGAGCACGGTGGAGCCGGTGGCGGTGATGCCGGACATGCTTTCGAAGAACGAGTCGGTGTAGCTGATGTGCTGGGTCAGCAGAAACGGCAGCGCGGCGAAAATGCACACCACCAGCCAGCTGCTGACCGTCAGCAGATACATGTCGCGCGGGCGCAGGTGAATGTGTTCCGGTCTCCCGGGAATCACCAGAGCGAGGCCGGCGATAAAGGTGATCATGCTCGCCCAGAGGAACGACGGCAGGTCGCTGGTGCGCTCGAAAATCACCAGCGTGGCCATCGGCACGACCATTGCCACAGCCAGCGTGATCAGGAAGATGCCGATGATAAAACCAATGATCCGTAAGGTCGGCAACGCCATGAAATCCGCTCGGGCTGATTGAACAAGGGCGCCATTCTACCTGCGGGGCAAGGCATGTAAACCGGCAGGCGCTGCGCAGATGAAGCTAGAATAGCCGCACATTTTTCAAAGGAGGTGGCCGATGCAGGCTCTCGACGCGTTGCTCAACCGTGTTTCCGTTCCCCGCCTGGTCGAACCGGCCCCCACTGCCGAGCAGCGCGAAGCCCTGTTCGGCGCGGCCTTGCGGGCCCCGGATCACGGACATTTGCAGCCGTACCGCTTTTTGACCGTCGAAGGCGCGGCGCGTGAGCAAATGGGCGAGCTGCTGGCCGAGGCGGCCCGCCAGCAGGGCGGCGAAGTCACCGACGCTATGATCGACAAGGCCCGCAACGGCCCACTGCGCGCGCCGCTGGTGGTTGTGGTCATCGCAAAATTGCAGGAACACGTGAAATATCCGAAGGCTGAGCAACTGCTCACGGCCGGCTGCGCGGCCCACGGGATTTTGCTCGCGGCGTATGCGCAGGGGATTGGCGCGGTGTGGCGCACCGGGGACCTGGCGTACTCAAAGCATGTGGCCGAAGGCTTGGGACTGGTGGAAGGCGAGGAAGTGATCGCGTTTCTCTATCTCGGCACGCCGCAGAAAGAGCCGCGCGTGGCAGAGAAGGTTGATCTGGCCGAGTTCGTCAGCGCCTGGCCAAGTAAGGCTTAAGATCAAAGATCGCAGCCTTCGGCAGCTCCTACAAGTGTTCACATGACGTTGTAGAAGCTGCAGAAGGCTGCGATCTTTTTTGTCTTACCGTAAACCTACGGCTGAACGATAACTCCCGGCACCAGCGGCAATTCCAGACTCGCCACAAAGCCACCCTGCGGATGATTGGCCAGCGTCAGCGTGCCGCCATGCCGTTCCGCCGCGCGTTTGGCAATCGCCAGACCCAAGCCATGGCCGGCAGCCGTTTGCCCCGGCGCCCGGTAAAACGGTTCGCCCAACTGACTCAGATGTTCCGTCTGCACCCCCGGCCCGTGGTCGCGCACGCTGATGACAATCCGCTCACCCTGCCGCGCAGCCTGCAATTCGATCGGCTGATCGCTCGGGTTGAAGCGCTGGGCGTTGCGCAGCAGATTATCTACCGCGCGTTCGATCATCGTCGGCCAACCTTTGAGATTCAGCTGCGGCTCGGTTTGCAGGCGCACGGTCTGCTCGGGGGAGCTGAGCTGCGCATCCTTTTGCAGCGTGGCGAGCAACGCATTCAGGTCCACTTCTTCAGCGCTGGCGTTGTCGGCATCGACTCGTGCCAGCACCAGAATTTCACTGATCAACGCCTCCAGCCGATCGCATTCGCGGGTCAGCCGTGGCCACAGTTTTTCGCGTTCTTCAGGATTGGCCCGCTCGGCCAAGGCCAACGCGATGCGCAGGCGCGCCAGTGGTGAGCGCAGTTCATGGGAGACATCCCGCAGCAGCTGCCGCTGACTGCCGATCAGGCTTTGCAGGCGCGCGCCCATGCGGTTGAAATCGGTGGCCAGTACGCCGAATTCGTCACGGCGGTTGGCCAGTTTCGCCAGGCTGTTCTGCTGATAAGTCGTCTGCCCCAGATCATGCACCGCGCCGCGCAAGCGACTGAGCGGGCGAGTGATGGAGAAGGTCACGAGTAAACTGAACAGAGTCAGCACCACCAGCGCAATACCCAGCGCACTCAGCGGCCAGAGCAGGCTTTCGCGGTGCCAGGCGTCGAGTTCCGGGTGTGGGATGCGGTAGATGAACAGGTAGGTGTCACCGGTTTTTTCGCTGGTGATTTCATCAGTCAGGCGCCGCCAAGGCAGGCGGCGATCGTCGTTGTTCTGCCGCGCTTCGAATGCTGCGGCGCGACGCGGGAAGGTGCCACGCACCACCGGATCGCCGGTTTCGTTGAGCACTTGAACGTCGATGTGATACTGGCGTTTGCGCTGTTCGAGGATGTCCTGGGCGGCTTCTTCGCCCTGGGCTTCGTAAGTCTGCGTCCACTCTGCCGCCAGTGTGTTGAGGCCGGGATGGCGGCTGAGGATCCACGCGTCCTGATTGAGCATGTGCCCGAGCAGGATCGACAGCCCGGCTACCAGAGCGATGGCCAGCCAGAAGCTCGCAAGAATCCGCCAGAACAGTGAACGCACAGAAACTCCTCAATCAATACACCGTTCAAATGTGGGAGCGAGCCTGTTCGCGAAGGCGTAGTGTCAGTCAATCCATCTCTGGCTGATACAGCGCTTTCGCGAGCAGGCTCGCTCCCACATTCGATTTGAATGGAACAGGCCCGACGAGGTGAGTCGTCGGGCCCAGGGTCAAGCCATTATTGCGCCTTTTGTGCCTGCTGCGCTTTCCAGGCCTTGAACTCGGCCCATTCGGCGCGGCGTTCGGCGCGTTTCTTCTGGATCTCGTCGAACTGCTTCTGTTGCTCGGGCTTAAGCAGTGCACGGACATCGGACTCGGCTTTCTTGTGGTTGGCCGCGATCTCGTCCTTCATGGCTTTCTGGTCGGCCGGCGAGAGTTTTTCCAGGTACTTGTCAACCACTTGCTTACGCTCGTGCATCTGCTCGCCCATGATCTTGCGAATCTGCTCGCGCTGTTCGCGGGTCAGGTCGAGCTGGCTGTACGGGCCTTTGCCGTGCATGCCGCCGTGCATCTGGCCGCCGTGGCGCGGGCCATCCAGCGGACCACCCAGCGGACCGCCATCCTGCGGCATGGCCATGGCCACGGTTGGCAGAGCGGCAGCGAACATCAGAGCGATAAGAGTCTTGCGCATGGTGTATCTCCTTGTCTCGTTCCCGGTACGTTCCGGATGAGTGCAGATTACGCAGATCAAGGTCAGCGGCGGTCAGCGCAGCGTAAAGCTTCGGTAAAGACGCTTCGTGCCCGGCCTTACACATATCCAGTGCAGGAGGTGCTGAAGGCTGCGATCTTTTGGATAATGCACGGGCCGAGGCTGTGATCACTCATTTAGACGACATTGTCGCTCAGCGAAAGAACAACGGCTGCGTGCCTTAACAAAGCGAATACCGAGCTTCCCTATGACTAATAAAACGTTTACCAGGCAACTCGGCCCATGGCTGATGGCAGCTTTATCGGTCAATGCGATTTTTTTGGCATTCCTGATTTTTGATCATGGTTCGCAGGGGCACGATATGAAGATGATCAAAACTAAAGAACCGTTGCTGATCGAGGGCCCAATCGGCGACGAAAATTACTACGTGCTGCCGCAGGGTACTACGCTATATCACGATAAAAGCTTTCCTGAAGGGCATGATCGTTATGTGGTGTATCTCAATCATAAGGGTACGATTGCCCACGAAGAAGTACCGATGAAGCCTGAGTACGGCGGTTCTTTTATTGATCCGCTCTGGCTGGCAAATGTTGATGCGAATACTTTGCAAGAAATTTTCAAGCGTTTTCCACTTTCCAAAAAAGACATTGCCGCTGCCATTAAGGCCAACGAGATAACCAAGGACGATTTGGCCGACATTATTCGTTCGATGCCCGATTAACCACTGCAAAGCCACCGATGGCTGCATTCCCATACAGAGCGTGGAAAAGATCAGATCCCCTCTGGAGTGAGGCTGCTCGCGATGGCACAAGAGTGTGTTGACTGACACACCGCCATCGCGAGTAGGCTCACTCCTACACGGCGCAGGTCTTATAAGCTGTAGTAGTAACCACGGCTACGCAGCGCAACGATGCGCGGACGGCCGTCGGGGTGGGGGCCGATTTTTTTGCGCAGATTGCTGACGTGCATGTCGAGGCTGCGGTCGTACAGGGTCAGCTTGCGGCCGAGGGCCAGTTGCGCCAGTTCCTGTTTGTCCAGCGGCTCGCCGGGCTGCTTGAGCAGGGCTTCGAGCAGGCGGCTTTCGGAGACGGTCAGGGTCAGTTCTTTTTCGTCGATGCTGACCACGCCGCGCACCGGGCTGAAACTCAGGTCGCCCAGCTCAAGTTGCGTTGACACAGCGGCGGGATGGCTGCGCCGCAACACGGCGCGCAGGCGCGCGGTCAGTTCGCGGGGGTCGCAGGGTTTGGCCAGGTAATCGTCGGCGCCCAGTTCGAGGCCGAGGATGCGATCGAGCGGTTCGCCACGCGCTGACAGCATCAGCACCGGCAGGTCGGCGTGGTCGTTGCGCAGTTGCTTGAGCAATTCCAGACCGCTGCCGTCGGGCAGCATCACGTCCAGCACTACCGCCGCCGGGGCGGTTTCGGTCAACGCCTTGCGCGCGCTCTGGCCGTCGTGGCAGGCGCGCACCTGGAAGCCTTCCTGGCTCAACCAGCTACTCAGGAGTTCGCACAACTCCTGGTCATCATCAATCAGTAACAGCTCGCTCATGACTCACTCAATTTAGCCATTGCCGACGTTTTCGGCTTGCACCACTGGCAAAGATACCGCAGAGCAGCGCCAATAGCGCTACCCCGGCGCCAGTGACGAACCACTGCTGTTGATCGGTCAGCAAACGCGGCAGCGGGCTGGCCTGGGCTTCCTTGAGTTGCAGCTTCAGACGCTGGTTCTCCTGGCGCAGCCGGGCGAGCTGGGCGCTTTCGCGGGTGTTGTCGGCATTTTGCAGTTGTTTGTTCAGTTCTTCGCGCTGCTGTTCACTGGCCTTGAGCCGCTGCTGCAGCTCGGTGATCTGGCTGCCGGCGCTCAATGACAATGGCGTGGAGCTGCCACTTTCGGTGGTTTCCTCACCATGGGCGGGGGCCATGATCGACAACGTGAGCAACATCAGACACAACGGACCCTTGCGCATCGCGACACCTGTTTCCAAATGGATATTGGGCAGGTTGTCGGCAGGCAAACGAGAATAATGAGCGATTGAGAGCGCGATGAACCGAGAAGGTTCATCGCGTGGAAGGACTTAAGGCAGGACTTGCTTGAACGGCTTGACGATCACATTGGCGTAAACGCCAGCGGCGATGTACGGATCGGCATCGGCCCAGGCCTGTGCGGCGCTGAGGGAGTCGAACTCGGCGACGATCAGGCTGCCGGTGAAACCCGCTGCGCCCGGATCATTGCTGTCGACGGCCGGATGCGGGCCGGCCAGCACGATGCGGCCTTCGCCCTTGAGCGCTTGCAGGCGTTCCAGATGCGCCGGGCGCGCCGACAGGCGAGCTTCGAGCGAGTTGGCAACGTCGGTGGCAATGATGGCGTAGAGCATGTCAGTCCTCGGTTTTTGGCGTTGTGGTATCGGTGTCATGCAGATGGCGCGACAGGTAGATGCCCTGTGCGACCAGGAACAGCACGGTCATGCCCAGGCTGCCGAACACCTTGAAATCAACCCAGATGCTCTGGAAGGTGAAGGCGACGAACAGGTTGGCGGCGCCGCAGAACAGGAAGAACGCGATCCAGGCGATGTTCAGGCGCGTCCAGACCGGGTCCGGCAAGGTCAGCGCGTGGCCCATGATGCGTTTGATCAGCAGGCGGTCACCGATGAAGTGGCTGCCGATGAACGCTGCTGCAAACAACCAGTTGACCACCGGCGCTTTCCATTTCAGGAAGGTTTCGCTGTGGAAGGCCAGCGTCAGGCTGCCGAATACCAGGCAGGCGATCAGCGTCAGCCACTGGCTCTTTTCCAGCTTGCGCTGCTTGATGAACAGCGCGCCGTACACCACCAGGGAGCTGATGATCAGCATCGCCGTGGCGCTGTAGATACCGCCTACGGTCACTTGCTGGCCGGCAATGTCGACGACCCGTGGATCAAGTTTGTAAACGATGAAGAACAGCAGAAGCGGGATGAAATCGATGAATTGTTTCACAGTGAGAGCCAGAAGCTGGATGTGGCGGCATAATAACAAACATATGGGCGCGCGATAGCGCCAGCTGATTTGAGGTTACAACTCCCCGTGAATGTTGATTTGCACTGCCACAGCACGGCCTCCGATGGCGCCCTGGCGCCTGCGGTTCTGGTTGCGCGTGCGTTCGAAAATGGCGTGCGAGTCCTGGCGTTGACCGACCACGACACCCTCGAAGGCCTCGCCGAAGCGCGTACGGCGGCCACCGAGTTGGGCATGCAACTGGTCAACGGCGTCGAATTGTCCTGCACTTGGGGCGGGGCGACCATTCATGTGCTGGGCTACGGTTTCGACGTCAACGCTGCGCCGTTGGTCGAAGCGATCGCGAAATTGCACGATGGCCGCTGGCTGCGGTCGGAAGAAATAAGCCGCAAGCTCGCTCTGAAGGGCATGCCCGGGGCCCTCGACGGCGCCCGGCAGATCCAGCAGGAATTGGGCGACAGCGGCAACGCGCCGGCCCGGCCGCATTTCGCTGACTGGATGGTGCGTGAAGGTTATGTAAAGGATCGCGCCGAGGCGTTTCGCAAATGGCTCGGCGCCGGCAAGCTCGGCGACGTCAAGCTGCACTGGCCGACCCTGGAAGACACCGTCGGCACCCTGCGCGCCGCCGGTGCCTGGGTCAGCCTGGCGCATCCATGGCACTACGATTTCACGCGTAGCAAACGCCGAAAGCTGATTGCCGACTATATTCAAGCAGGCGGGCATGCTATCGAGGTGGTCAATGGCCATCAGCCCGCAGAACAGGTGGGCAGCCTGGCGATCCTTGCCCGTGAGTTCGGTCTGCTGGTCAGCGCCGGCAGTGACTTCCATGGCCCTGGCGGCTGGTCCGAGATCGGCCAGTACCGGCCGGTTCCCGAGGACCTTCCACCCCTGTGGTGTCGGTTCAAACATGACACAGATATTGCCGCCGTCTGAACAGGTAGAGAATGTGAGTCAATTTTTCCAGATACATCCGGAAAACCCGCAAGCGCGCCTGATCAAACAGGCGGTCGAGATCATCCGCAAGGGCGGGGTGGTGATTTATCCCACGGACTCGTCCTACGCGATCGGTTGCCAGATCGGCGACAAGACCGCCATCGAGCGTGTGCGACGGCTGCGTCAGCTCGATGAAAAGCACAACTTCGCGCTGATCTGCAGCGACCTGTCGCAGTTGGGCAATTACGCCAAGATCGACACAGGCACCTTCCGCATTCTCAAGGCGCACCTGCCGGGGCCTTACACTTTTATTCTCAATGCCACCCGCGAAGTGCCGCGCCTGTTGCTGCATCCGAAGAAGCGCACCATCGGCCTGCGCGTGCCGAGCCATCCGATCGCCCTGGCGCTGCTGGCCGAACTCGGCGAGCCGCTGATGAGCGTGACGCTGATCATGCCCGGCGACGAAGACCCACTGAGCGATCCGTATGAAATGCGCCAGTTGCTTGAGCATCAGGTCGATCTGATCATCGACGGCGGCTTTGGCGGCATCAAGGCCTCAACGGTGATTGACCTGACCGGCGACGACCCGGAAGTGGTCCGCGTCGGTTGCGGCGATCCGACGCCGTTCATGGTCGAGGCCTGAATGTCCGCAGTGGAAACCGTGGTCGATCCCCAGGCCGGCGCCCAGCAGGAACTGCCGTTCGCGATGGTCTATGGCCAGGCGGTCATGGAAATGCCGCTGGACCTGTACATCCCGCCGGATGCGCTGGAAGTCTTCCTTGAAGCCTTCGAAGGTCCGCTCGACCTGCTGCTGTACCTGATCCGCAAACAGAACATCAATATCCTCGACATCCCCGTGGCGGAAATCACCCGCCAGTACATGGGCTACGTCGAGTTGATGCAGTCGGTGCGGCTGGAACTGGCCGCCGAATATCTGGTGATGGCGGCGATGCTCGCCGAGATCAAATCGCGCATGCTCCTGCCTCGCGCCGAAACTGTCGAAGATGAAGAAGACGACCCGCGCGCCGAACTGATCCGCCGCTTGCAGGAATACGAGCGCTTCAAGGCTGCTGCCGAAGGTATTGATGGTCTGAGCCGGGTCGGTCGCGATGTGATCGTGCCCAAGCTCGACGCCCCGGAAGCACGGGCGCGTAAACTGCTGCCGGACGTGGCGCTGGAAGAGATTTTGATGTGCATGGCCGAAGTGCTGCGTCGTGGCGACATGTTCGAAAGCCACCAGGTCAGCCGCGAAGCGCTGTCCACCCGCGAGCGCATGAGCGATGTGTTGGAACGGCTCAAGGGCGGCGGCTTCGTACCGTTTGTCGAGCTGCTCACCGCCGAAGAAGGCCGCCTGGGTGTGGTAGTGACTTTTATGGCGATCCTTGAACTGGTCAAGGAATCCTTGGTCGAGCTGGTGCAGAATGAGCCGTTCGCCGCGATCCACGTGCGAGCCCGAGCCGAATAACGAGTCGAAACATGAACCTGACTGAACCCCGCGAGCTGGCGCCCCTGCTTGAAGCCTTTCTGTTGGCCTCGGGAAAACCGCAATCACTTGAGCGCCTGTTTGAACTGTTCGAAGAAGGCGAGCGGCCGGAGCCGGCGGTCTTCAAGAAAGCCCTGACCCTGCTCGGCAAATCCTGCGAGGGCCGTGCCTTCGAGCTCAAGGAAGTGTCGTCGGGCTACCGCTTGCAGATCCGCGAGAAGTTTTCGCCGTGGGTCGGCCGTCTCTGGGAAGAGCGCCCGCAGCGCTATTCCCGGGCCCTGCTGGAAACCATCGCGTTGATCGCCTATCGGCAGCCGATCACCCGTGGCGAAATCGAAGACGTGCGTGGCGTCGCGGTCAACAGCAACATCGTCAAAACCTTGCTCGAACGTGAGTGGATCCGCGTCGTCGGTTACCGCGACGTGCCGGGCAAACCGGCGATGTTTGCCACGACCAAGGCGTTTCTCGACCACTTCAACCTGAAAAACCTCGAAGACCTGCCGCCGCTGGCCGAACTGCGCGAGATGGAAGCCGAACCGGTGCTCGACTTCGACGACGCGCCGGTGCCGCAGAGTCTGCAGGAGCTGGCCGACGCCAGCGCCGAGCTGGAGGAGGAGAAGGAAGAAACCAGTTTCCATTCCCTGCTGCTGGAGCTGGACAGCATGGAGGAGGGGATCAAGACCGACTTCGACGATCTGCTGCGTGATGCGGTGGATGGCGAAGCGCCGGTGTCTGTGCCCGAGATTATTCAACCGGTTGTTGAGTTTGAAGTGGAACTTGAAGCCGCGCCCGACGCCGAACCGGAAGAAGATATTCTCGGCGTCGCCGAGGCTCGCGAGAAACTCCTGGCCGCTGTCGCTGCCCTCGAACAGCCGGAACCGGAACTCAGCGAAGAAGAAGCCGAAGCCCGCGCACTGGCTGAAGCGATTGAAGCCGAACGGCGCGAATTTGACGACTGACGCCTATTGAGAAACCAGTGAAGACCCTGTGGGAGCGAGCCTGCTCGCGAAGGCGGTGTGTCAGATACATCAATGCTGGATGACACTGCGCCTTCGCGAGCAGGCTCGCTCCCACAGGGTGAAATGTCGTTCTGGAGATTGCGATGAGCTCAACCAAAGACCCCTGCATCAGCCTCTGCAAATTCTCCGACGACATCTGCCTCGGTTGCGGTCGCAGCAAGCGCGAGATCAAGGCCTGGAAGAAACTCGACAAGGACGATAAACGCGCGGTGCTGGCTGAAGCCGCGCTGCGCCTGATCAAACTGGGTGGTGCCGGTCGGCGGAAAAAGAAATAACTGTTGATCGATCAGCTAGTCTCTGATGCGCGACGGCGCACATCCGCGTATGATTCGCGACCCTTCGCCGATCCCTTCGGCCTGGACCCAGTTTTCAATACTTCAGGCGCCGCCTGAACAGACCACACCGGGAGGTGCCCAGATGAGTGACATCAATCAGAAAGACGACCAGGAAATCGGCCCAGCAGGCGAAAAGCTGCAGAAAGTCCTCGCCCGTATCGGCGTCGGCTCGCGCCGTGACGTCGAAGCCTGGATCAGCCAGGGCCGGATCAAGGTCAATGGCAAAGACGCCACCCTCGGCCTGCGCGTCGACATGCACGACGCCATTACCATCGATGGCAAAGTGATCAAACGCGAAGAGGCGGCCGAATCGGTGCGCCGCGTGATCATGTACAACAAGCCTGACGGCGAGATCTGCACCCGTGACGACCCGGAAGGCCGTCCGACCGTGTTCGACAAACTGCCGCGTCCAAAAGAAGGCCGCTGGATCAACATCGGCCGTCTCGACATCAACACCACCGGTCTGCTGATGTTCACCACTGACGGTGAGTTGGCCAACCGTTTGATGCACCCGTCCTACGAGATGGACCGCGAGTACGCCGTGCGTGTACGCGGTGAGGTCGATGACGAGATGATCGAACGCCTCAAGGCAGGCGTGGTGCTGGAAGACGGTCCGGCGCGTTTTACCGACATTCAACAGGCGCCGGGCGGTGAAGGCTTCAACCACTGGTACCACTGCGTGGTCATGGAAGGGCGCAACCGTGAAGTACGTCGTCTGTGGGAATCGCAGGGTCTGGTGGTCAGCCGTCTGAAGCGTGTGCGTTTCGGTCCGGTGTTCCTCAACTCCGACCTGCCGATGGGTCGCTGGCGCGAAATGAGCCAGTACGAAGTCGACGTGCTCAGCGCCGAAGTCGGCCTGACGCCGGTGGCAATGCCGCAGCTGAATGCCAAGAGCAAGGACAAGCTCGAACGCATGCAGCGCAAATCGTCGCGGCCAATGGCCAAGACCGAGCGCGTGCGTACCCTGCGTCCAGCCGCTGGCGCACCGACCGCGCCGCGCCCGAGCCGTGAGCCGCAGATTGAAGGCGAGCGTCCAGGTCGCAAGCCAGTCGCCCGTGACGGCGAGCGCGCACCGCGTCCGGCCAATGGTCGTACCGAGCGTGGCGAACGCGGCGCTCCTGCCGGTCGCGGTACGCCAGTAGCGGATCGTCCAGCCGATACCACCAATAAGCGCCCGGCCAAACCGGCGCCGAAGCGTCCTGGGATCAAACTGGTCGACGGTGACAAACCCTCGGGCAAGCGTCGCGGCGCCCCGGCCGGTTCCGGTCAGCGCCCGGGTTTTGGACGCAAGAAACCGGAATAAGGCAGCTGTGAGTTACTAGCTGCAAGCTTCGAGCTGAAGCAAAAGCGCCAACCTTAGGGTTGGCGTTTTTTTTCGTCTGGCGAAAGATTTGTATTGCCTGACCCGGCCCCTTCGCGGGCAAGCCCGCTCCCACAGGTTTCATTGGTGAACGTAATATCTGTGAACAACTCAAAACCCTGTGGGAGCGGGCTTGCCCGCGAAGAGGCCAGTAGTAGCACCATCAACTTCAGGCTAGAACACAAATCGCCCATCAAACACCGGCTTGTCATCCAGCGCCAACACCCCACCCGAAAAGATCAGGTCCAGGTGATGACTGCCCTTGGCGCCACCGCCTAATCCAAGATGCAACCCGCAATGTCGCTCCTCAAACCCGGCATTGCGCGCATACAGATCCTTCACGCCTTCGTTGGTGCCAATCCCCAGTTCCTCGATCCGCCGGTTCGACGGGTTGGCGTCCAGGTATTTGTTGAAGTCGTGTTCCAGCCCCGGCACGTCGGTGGCGATGCGGCTGATGGTCGAGTTCTCGATCCACAACTCCAGCGGCGATTCCAGCACGCCGTACTTGCGCGCGAACGGGATGGTGCTGAGGAAGGTGCCCTTGAACTTCACGTGGCCATTGATGGCTTCGCTGTGGGTGGCGATTTCCCCGGGAGCGAGGTCGAAGTTGCCGACGCCGTTGATGTCGGTCCACTTCTTGATGCTGCTCATCGGCGTTTCGAACCATGAGCCGTGGTCATCCTTGAAACTCAGCGTGGTCGCTTGGGACATGCGTTGGATCAGGTGACTGTTGAGCCCGGCGATGCGCTGTGGGGTGATGCTGAAAGTGTCGTAGAAATAGTCGCCGTAATCCTTGAACAGCAGCGACTTCTTCCAGTTTTCCGCCATCACCGCTTGCAGCGCACGAACGAACTCCGGGCCGTCGGGGCGTGGGTTGGGCAGGGTGGAAGAGTCGTAGAAGAAAATGTACAGATCGCTGTCGGCAATCGCCTCGGACAGCGCTGCGGTGCTTTCCAGGTCCAGACGCCGGGCGCTGAACTGAAAGCGCGGATGCTCGCCGGCCTGTTCGGCAATGGCGCCGGTCAGGGCTTCGTAGTCGGCGGTGTGGCCGAGCATGACCTTCGCCGAGTCGAGGCCGGCAAGGGCAGGGTGATGTTCGAGGTAGTAAAGGAAATGCGAGATGGCGCGGGGCTTGTCCATGAATCCTCCCTGACTGACCGGGAAATGAAGCGGCAGGCACGACCGGCCGGACCGTGCCTGCCCGGGATATCTTACAGAGGCCACATCGCCGTGCCGAACGGAACCACCGCGTCGGCTTGCATCATTTCCACAGCGGCCTCATGGGTTGGCGCTTCAAACCATTCGTCCAGTTGCAGTTCGGTATCCAAGTCTTTTTCCAGTGCTTGCATGGTCGATCTCCTAGAGAATTTCACGGTTTATGACTGACCGGTCGAGGTGGCCGGTGAGACGTGAAAAACCTAGTTGAGGGTTTTTTGGATTGCAAAAATTTATCCATTTAATTTTTAAATAGACTTTTTGTTCTGTTTTTAGGAATGAGTTTTCTTGTTTTAAAACAGAAAACTGGATTGGTGGATTCAATAGCAAGCTAGCGACCGTCAAGAAGCAGACGTCCTTCGGATATTTCTGATTCGGAAAATTTACGTTACGCGTTGTAAAGAAAACCTGACGATCTTGGCCCGCCCACGTGGTCATTTCCCGTCTCGCTCTCCGTTGTAAGGAAAAGCTTCCGTAACCGGCCGGAGCGTGCGCCACGCAGGGCTCTGGCGCGCTTGTTTCAAGCGTTCAGGCAAGGTGTGATGCGCCCCATGCCTGTCGTGCAGGCGAATAACAAGAAGGAGGCGCAATGAACGCCGCGACTGATTTCCACTTCTCCCCGTGGGACGGTTTTTTCCTCGTCCCCGCCGATGGCCTGCAAAGGCCTGACTCAGATTTTGCAGCCGCTCGAGACTGTCGAGGCGGACACACGCAATCCCGGCAACCGACACGCTGATCAGGCGGGTCTGGCAGCAGGGGGTTAGCGGTGTACAATGCGCCGCGTTTTAACTGTGACCCTCTGCGTAATCGCAAAAATCTCGAGGCTATCCGCCTTGTTCACTCCGCCGCGCCACAAGCGTGCCGGGTTCGATTTCGTCACAGATAAAAACAAACAGGTGACGCATGACCGTTGTAAATGAGCTGAACTCCTGGTGCCTGCGCTGGGGTTTGATCGGGGCTGCCTGAAATCGCAACCTTGCAGCAACGTCTACTGAACATCATCAAACCTTGCGTGAGACCTTTTTCATGAGTGGACAACCCTCGCAATCAGGCGAGCTGAAACGCGGCCTGAAAAATCGCCATATTCAACTGATCGCCCTCGGTGGCGCGATCGGTACCGGATTGTTCCTCGGTTCTGCCGGGGTACTGAAATCCGCCGGGCCGTCGATGATCCTCGGCTACGCCATCTGCGGCTTCATCGCCTTCATGATCATGCGCCAGCTCGGCGAAATGATCGTCGAAGAGCCGGTGGCCGGCTCCTTCAGCCATTTCGCGCACAAGTACTGGGGCGGTTTCGCCGGTTTCCTCTCGGGCTGGAACTGCTGGATTCTGTACATTCTGGTGGGCATGTCGGAGCTGACAGCGGTTGGCAAGTACATCCATTACTGGGCGCCGGACATCCCGACCTGGGTCTCCGCTGCCGCATTCTTCGTGCTAATCAACGCGATCAACCTGGCCAACGTCAAAGTCTTCGGTGAGGCCGAATTCTGGTTTGCGATCATCAAGGTCGTGGCCATCGTCGGCATGATCGCCCTGGGCAGCTACTTGCTGGTCAGCGGCCACGGCGGCCCGCAAGCCTCGGTGAGCAACCTGTGGTCCCACGGCGGTTTCTTCCCCAATGGGGTGAGCGGTCTGGTGATGGCCATGGCGATCATCATGTTCTCCTTCGGCGGTCTGGAAATGCTCGGTTTCACCGCTGCTGAAGCCGACAAACCGAAAACCGTGATCCCGAAAGCGATCAACCAGGTGATCTACCGCATCCTGATTTTCTACATCGGCGCGCTGGTGATCCTGCTGTCGCTGACCCCGTGGGACAGCCTGCTGGAAACCCTCAACGCATCCGGCGATTCCTACAGCGGCAGCCCGTTCGTCCAGGTGTTTTCGATGCTCGGCAGCAACACCGCCGCGCACATCCTCAACTTCGTCGTGCTGACCGCCGCGCTGTCGGTATACAACAGCGGCACCTACTGCAACAGCCGCATGCTGCTGGGTATGGCCGAGCAGGGCGATGCGCCGAAAGGCCTGGCGAAGATCGACAAGCGCGGCGTGCCGGTGCGCTCGATTCTGGCTTCGGCGGCAGTGACGCTGGTTGCCGTGTTGCTCAACTATCTGATCCCGCAACACGCGCTGGAACTGCTGATGTCGCTGGTGGTTGCGACGCTGGTGATCAACTGGGCGATGATCAGCTACTCGCACTTCAAGTTTCGCCAGCACATGAACCAGACCAAGCAGACGCCGCTGTTCAAGGCGCTGTGGTATCCGTACGGCAACTTCGTCTGCCTGGCGTTCGTGGTGTTCATCCTCGGCGTGATGCTGCTGATCCCGGGGATTCAGATCTCGGTGTACGCGATTCCGGTGTGGGTGGTGTTCATGTGGGTCTGCTACCTGATCAAGAACAAGCGCAGTGCCCAGCAGGCGCTGCCAGTGATCGCCAAGTAACCGCTCAAGCAGAAACAGCAAACCCGGCCAAGTGCCGGGTTTGTTGTTTTGAAATGGAAAAATCTGGCACCACACCGAACCCTGTGAGAGCGAGCCTGCTCGCGAAAGCGGGCCATCAGAAACATCTGCATCGACTGACACACCGCCTTCGCGAGCAGGCTCGCTCCCACAGAGGTTGAGTGAATCAGGTTATCCTGCACCCTCTGATTACGGACGCTTTTCCATGCTGGTGATTTCCAACAACGTGCATCTGCCGGATGCCGAGATCGAATTGACCGCCATCCGCGCGCAAGGCGCCGGTGGGCAGAACGTCAACAAGGTTTCCAGCGCCATGCATTTGCGCTTCGACATTCCCAACTCGTCATTGCCGGAGTTCTACAAGGAGCGCCTGCTGGCACTGCGTGACAGCCGTATCACCAGCGATGGCGTGCTGATCATCAAGGCGCAGCAATATCGCACCCAGGAAGCCAACCGCGCCGATGCGCTGGAGCGGCTGGTCGAGCTCATTCTCAGTGCCACCAAAGTCGAAAAGAAACGCCGTCCGACCAAACCGACCCTCGGCTCGAAAAAGCGTCGACTGGAATCGAAAACCAAGCGCGGCAGCATCAAGGCCGGGCGCGGCAAAGTGGACTTCTAGACTTCGCGATACTTCGCCGTGTGCTTGTACAGATAAACGCTCAAGCCAAGTCCGCTCAACGCCGCGAAGGCTGCGAACAGAAAGATCGAAGCAAAGCCGAATCCTGCTGCGATCGCCCCGGCCAACGGCCCGGTGATCCCCAGCGACAAATCAATGAACAGCGAATAGGCACCGACCGCCGCGCCACGGCTCGAGGCCGGCACCAGATTCACTGCTTCCACGCCCAGCGCCGGGAACACCAGCGAGAAGCCAAAGCCGCTCAGCGCCGCGCCGGCCAATGCCCAGTGTGCATCCGGTGCGATCCACAGCAACAACAACCCCAATGTTTCCACCGACAGGCAGGCGATCGCCACGCGGAACCCACCGAGGCGGTTGATCAGGTTGCCGAACAGCAGCCGCGCGCCGATGAAGCTGGCGCCGAACAGGCTCAGGCACAGCACGGCGTTGTCCCAGTGCTGGGTCGCGTAATACAGGGTGATGAAAGTGGCAATGGTGCCGAAGCCGATCGAACCCAGCGCCAGCCCGCAGCCATGCGGGAAGACTTTGCCGAGCACATGCATGAACGGCAGACGTTCACCGACAACAATCGGCGCAGCGGTTTTTGGCCATGCCAGCGCCAGACCGAGCAAAGCGAGAAGGATGATGCTCACGCCCATGCTCCACAAACCCAGCCGGCTCACCAGCCAGACACCGAACGGCGCACCGATCGCCAGGGCGCCGTAACTGGCGATGCCGTTCCAGGAAATCACCTTGGCGGTATTCGCCGCGCCGACGCGGCCGATGCCCCAGCCAATCGAGCCGGAGCCGACTAGGCTTTCCGCGCTGCCCAATACCAGACGGCCGATCAACAGACTGATCAGGCTCAGCAGCGGCAGGTTCGGCGTCCACGCCGAAATCAGCATGAACACACCGCTCAAGCCGCAACCAGCGAGGCCGATCATCACTGCGCGTTTGCTGCCCTGGTTGTCGATGATCTTGCCGGCATACGGGCGGCTGAGCAGGGTGGCGAGGTATTGCACGCTGATCACCAGCCCGGCGATGACTGCGCCGAAACCAAGATCGCTGTGGACGTAACCCGGCAACACGGCGAGCGGGATGCCGATGTTCAGGTAACCGATAAAGGTGAAGAGGACGATGGAAACCACTTGCAGCGTAACCGCCAGCGGGCGCTGGGGTTCGGATATAGACGACATGGGTAACGATCCACGGGAGCAGCAGATTAGATAGGCTGCTCATGATACCGGCGTGAACCGCTCAGGGGCGTGGAAAAGTAAAACTATTTGCCGGGCGGCGTTTTCAGGATTTCGCCGGAGCGACCAATTGCGTGGTGACGAGGGCGGCGAGGGCGTTTTCTTCGCTGCCGAAACGCTCGAGCAGCGCAGCCTGTTTCTCGGGCGAGAGGCGATTCCAGATCTCGATCATTTTCTCGGTGGTGCCGATCAGCACGGCAGCTTGGCTTTCGGAGAATTCGTCGGTCATGGCGGGCTCGGGTTTCAGGCAGTGTGGAAAGCGCATGTTAGCGCTTTCCACACGGTCTGTACGGCGGGTCTTACTCTTCGCTGTCGGCTTTGCGGCTGTCAGCGGCTTCTTGCGGCTCGGGCTTTTCGGCGCCGGCGTGTTGCGGGGTCGTCTGCTCAGGTACGTGCAGGCTTGGGAAGGGGAGATTGGGAATCTCGTGCATGGGTGCGCTCCTCGCTAAGTCTGTTGATAGATCAGGTGCTCCGCGCTTTACAAAGCCTGCGCAGGATACAGCAGGAAAAATGACAATCAGACTTTTAATTCAAATTAATGCGACAGATGGCCGCAGGGAGGAAGCCAGAAGGTCACCGCAGAAACAAATGTAGGAGCTGCCGAAGGCTGCGATCTTTTGATCTTGTATTTAAAAGCAGAATCAAAAGATCGCAGCCTTCGGCAGCTCCTACAGGTTATTGCAGTGTCTGACTACTTGCAGGCGTCAGCGATGGCTTCGGCCAGCAAGGCGAGGCGGGTGGCGTCGATGCCGGCGACGTTGGCCCGGCCTGAGCTGACCATGTACACGCTGTGCCGCTCGCGCAGGTGTTTAACCTGTTCCGGCGACAGGCCGGTGTAGGAGAACATCCCGCGTTGCACGCCAATGTGCGCAAAACGCTCGCGCAAACCGTGGGGTTCCAGTGCCTCGACCAAGCCGCTGCGCAACTGCGCGATCCGCAAGCGCATGGCTTCCACTTCATCAGCCCAGCGCGCTTTCAGCTCTGGGTCGGCGAGGATGGTTGCGACCACCGCCGCACCGTGATCCGGCGGCGTCGACCACAGGTTGCGGGCGATGTTGGCCAGTTGGCTGCGGATGTCGATGAGCTTGTCGGCGCTGGTCGCGCAGACGATCAGCGCACCGGTGCGGTCGCGGTACAGGCCGAAGTTCTTCGAGCAGGAACTGGTGATCAGCAGCTCCGGCACTTGTGCCGCGAACAGCCGGGTCGACCAGGCGTCCTGCTCCAGGCCATCACCAAAACCCTGATAAGCGAAGTCGATCAGCGGCAGCAGATCGCGGCTGCGCACCACTTCCAGCACGCGCTTCCAGTCGTCATGGCTCAGGTCGAAACCGGTCGGGTTGTGGCAGCAGGCATGCAGCAGCACGACGTCACCCTTCGGCACTTCCTTGAGCACGGCGAGCATGGCTTCGACGTCGAGGCGGTTGTCACTGCCGACGTACGGGTAGTGGCTGACCTTGACCCTGGCGGCGGCGAAAATGGTTTCGTGAATCGGCCAGGTCGGGTTGCTCAACCACACGCCCTTGCCGGGCAGGCATTGCGCAATGAAGTCTGCCGCCAGCCGCAAGGCACCGGTGCCGCCCGGGGTCTGGGTGGCGCCGGCGCGTTGTTCGGCGATCAATGCCGAGTCGCTACCGAGCACCAGTTCATTGATGACCTTGCCGAACAGCGCGTTGCCGTGGCCACCGATGTACGTCTTGGTGTCCTGGCTTTCGACCAGTCGCGCTTCAGCGATTTTCACCGCCTCGGGGATTGGCGTCAGGCCCTGGGCATCTTTATAGACGCCAACGCCGAGGTCGAACTTGCGCGGATTGGCATCCTGCGCATAGGCCTCCATCAAACCGAGAATCGGGTCGCCGGGGACCCGGCCGATGGCGTCGAAGTGCATTACTTGCGTCCTTCTGCGGTCTTGGCCACTTCGTCAGTGCGCGCGGCCATGATGAAGTCGTTGCGGTGCAGGCCTTTGATCGAGTGGCTCCACCAGGTCACGGTGACTTTGCCCCACTCGGTCAGCAGACCCGGGTGGTGACCTTCGGCTTCGGAAATCTCGCCCACGGCGTTGGTGAAGGCCAGCGCGTGTTTGAAGTTCTTGAACAGGAAAACTTTCTCCAGCTGCATGATGCCGTCGCGTACTTCGATGTTCCAGTCAGGGATCTGCTTGATCAGGACCGGCAGTTCTTCGTCGCTGACTTGTGGCGCATCGGCGCGGCAGGCTTCGCAGTGGGCTTGGTTCAAAGTCGACATGGTGTATTCCTGAAAACGAGTGTGTTTTTTATTAAAGCGCGTGTGCCGTCAATGCCGTCACGCTAAAGCAAAGTGGCGGCGACGGACAGACGCAATTGTCAGCAAAAGGCGCGGTTCAGGCGGCTTTGGGTTTCGGCGGAAATTTCGGCGCGTGCAAGCCCAACTGCATGCCCTTACGAACCATGGCCATGATGTCTTCATGGGCCACGTCGAACAGGCGCTTGAGATTGGGCAGGACGAAGTACAGCGGTTGCAGGATGTCGATGCGATACGGCGTGCGCATGGCTTCCAGCGGATCGAAGCGCTGATGCTCGGGCTCGTCCGACAGGCAGTAAACGGTTTCTTTGGGTGAAGACAGAATCCCGCCGCCGTAGATGCGCTTGCCGTGCGGGGTGTCGACCAGACCGAATTCGATGGTCATCCAGTACAGCCGCGCCAGATACACGCGCTCTTCCTTGGTCGCTTGCAGGCCGAGCTTGCCGTAGATGTGGGTGAATTCGGCGAAATACGGGTTGGTCAGCAGCGGGCAGTGGCCGAAGATCTCGTGAAAGATGTCCGGCTCTTGCAGATAGTCGAGTTCTTCACGGGTACGAATGAACGTGGCGACGGGGAATTGCTTGCTGGCGAGCAATTCGAAAAAGGTCTGGAAGGGAATCAGCGCTGGCACCCGGGCAACCTGCCAGCCGGTGGTCTCGCCGAGGACTTTGTTGATCTCGGCCAGTTGCGGGATGCGGTCGTGGGGCAGACCGAGTTTTTCGATACCGTCCAGGTATTCCTGGCACGCGCGACCTTCAATCACCTTCAATTGGCGAGTGATCAGCGTGTTCCACACCGCATGTTCTTCGGCGGGGTAGTCGATAAAACCTTGCGCATCGGGCTCGCGAGCCACGTATTGCGTCTGCTTCATGCTGCTCTCCTGCTAGGAAATTCGTTTTTGTTATGTCCAGCGATGGCTAAAGGAATACCCGAGAGTGACAGGGCGTGCAGCATGTTGACTGGCGTGTGCGTAGGAAAATTCGGCTCGTTTCGTAAAGTTATCGTTACGCTTTGTCGGGTAATGCGCATTTACGGTGATTGGCGGGTTTGAAAAGGGTCGGGGCTGTCACATAATCTTGACAACTATCTGCGTGCCTCGGCAGAAAAATCTGCCCCGGGCGCGCCACAAAACCCTGTGGGAGCGAGCCTGCTCGCGAAAGCGGTCTGTCTGACACATCGATGTTGAATGTGCTGGCGCCTTCGCGAGCAGGCTCGCTCCCACAAGGACATGTGTTTACCTCTCAAACCTGTCGGGCCTTTTCTATGCGCATCAAAGTCCACTGCCAGAACCGCATCGGCATCCTGCGCGACATTCTCAATCTGCTGGTGGCGTACGGGATCAACGTCGCGCGCGGTGAGGTTGGCGGTGAGCATGGCAACGCGATCTACCTGCACTGCCCGAACCTGATCAACATCCAGTTCCAGGCGTTGCGGCCGAAATTCGAGGCAATCGGCGGGGTGTTCGGGGTCAAGCGCGTCGGGCTGATGCCCAGCGAGCGCCGGCATATGGAGTTGAATGCGTTGCTCGGCGCGCTGGAATTTCCGGTGCTGTCGATCGATATGGGCGGCTCGATCGTCGCGGCCAACCGCGCGGCAGCGCAGTTGCTCGGGGTGCGCGTCGATGAGGTGCCGGGGATTCCGCTGTCGCGGTACGCCGAGGATTTCGATTTGCCGGAACTGGTGCGCGCCAACAAGTCGCGAATCAACGGCATGCGGGTCAAGGTCAAGGGCGACATCTTTCTTGCCGACATCGCGCCGCTGCAATCGGAGCACGATGACAGCGAGGCTATGGCCGGCGCCGTATTGACGCTGCACCGCGCCGATCGGGTCGGCGAGCGTATCTACAATGTGCGCAAACAGGAACTGCGTGGCTTCGACAGTATTTTCCAGAGTTCGAAAGTCATGGCCGCTGTGGTCCGCGAAGCGCGACGCATGGCGCCGCTGGATGCGCCGCTATTAATAGAAGGCGAAACCGGCACGGGCAAGGAACTGCTCGCGCGCGCCTGTCACCTTGCCAGTCCGCGCGGACAGTCACCGTTGATGGCGCTCAACTGCGCCGGGTTGCCGGAATCAATGGCCGAGACCGAACTGTTCGGCTACGGCCCCGGCGCCTTCGAAGGTGCGCGGGCCGAAGGCAAGCTTGGTCTGCTGGAGCTGACCGCTGGCGGCACGCTGTTTCTCGATGGCGTCGGCGAGATGAGTCCGCGTTTGCAGGTCAAATTGCTGCGCTTTCTTCAGGACGGTTGCTTCCGTCGCGTTGGCAGTGATGAAGAGGTGTATCTGGACGTGCGGGTGATCTGCGCCACCCAGGTGGACTTGTCCGAACTGTGCGCGCGGGGCGAGTTTCGTCAGGATCTCTATCACCGCTTGAACGTGCTGTCGCTGCACATCCCGCCGCTGCGCGAGTGCCTCGACGGTCTGACGCCGCTGGTTGAACATTTCCTCGATCAGGCCAGTCGGCAGATCGGCTGCCCGCTACCGAAGTTGGCCCCGGCGGCGATGGACCGCCTCAGCCATTACCACTGGCCGGGCAATGTGCGGCAACTGGAGAACGTGTTGTTCCAGGCGGTTTCGTTGTGCGACGGCGGTAAGGTCAAGGCTGAACATATCCGCCTGCCGGATTACGGCGTGCGTCAGCCACTTGGCGATTTTTCTCTCGACGGAAGTCTGGACGAGATCGTCGGGCGTTTCGAGAAAGCGGTGCTGGAGCGCTTGTATTCCGAGCATCCGAGCAGTAGGCAACTGGGCAAGCGGCTGGGTGTTTCGCACACCACCATTGCCAATAAGTTGCGTGAGTATGAGGTGGGTAAAGACAGCGGAGCTTAAGATCAAAAGATCGCAGCCTTCGGCAGCTCCTACATTTGGAACGCGGTTGCCTGTAGGAACTGCCGAAGGCTGCGATCTTTTGATCTCTTGCCGCGAAGCGGCATGACACCGCCGGTTTTTCGTCTTCTACCTATTTCAGATTCCCCCTCTGATCTCCTCAAGTCCCTTGTTTACCGGGCCTTCGCCCCCCAATAAAAAGTTGGTCTGCAAATTGCTTATGGCTGAGCAGTACAGCGGTGGGCGGCAAACGTCCGGCATGCAGAGGAAACACTGTGGACAAGTACCTTTATGTGGCAATGACCGGCGCCAGCCAGAACGCACTGGCGCAGCGGGCGCATGCCAACAACCTGGCGAACATTTCCACCAACGGCTTCCAGCGCGACCTCGAGCAGGCGCGTTCGATGCCGGTGTTCGGTGACAGCTTTCCGGCGCGCGCGTTTGCCATGAGCGAACGTCCCGCCACCGACTTCACGCCGGGCTCGCTGGTGCAGACCGGTCGTGAACTCGACGTCGCGGTATCCGGCAACGGTTTCATCGCCGTGCAAAACCCCAGCGGTGGTGAAAGCTACGTGCGTACCGGCAGCCTCAACATCGACGCCCTCGGCGTACTGCGCGCCGGCAACGGCATGCCGGTGATCGGTAACGGCGGCCCGATCGCCGTGCCGCCCGAGCAGCAGGTCGAAGTAGGCGAAGACGGCACCATCAGTATTCGCGCGATGGGCGAAGGCCCCCGCGTCATGGCCGAAGTCGACCGCATCAAGCTGGTCAACCCGGACATCAAGAACATGAACAAAGGTCTCGACGGTTCGATTTACACCAAGGACGGCCAGCCGGCGCAAGCCGACGCCAACGTCAAACTGGTCTCGGGTTTCCTCGAGTCGAGCAACGTCAATGCCGTGGAAGAAATGACTTCGGTGCTGGCCCTGGCCAAGCAGTTCGAGTTGCACGTCAAGATGATGAACACCGCCAAAGACGACGACCAGGCCATGGCTCGGGTCTTGCAGATCAGCTAATTATCAGAACGTCGCGCCGTAAAACAGGCGCACGAGGAGAATCGAATGCTTCCGGCTCTATGGGTTGCCAAAACCGGTCTGTCCGCCCAGGACACCAACCTGACCACCATTTCCAACAACCTGGCGAACGTTTCGACCACGGGTTTCAAACGTGACCGTGCCGAGTTCCAGGACCTGCTGTATCAGATCAAGCGTCAGCCAGGCGCCCAGTCGACCCAGGACAGCGAACTGCCGTCGGGTCTGCAAGTGGGTACCGGTGTGCGCATTGTCGGCACCCAGAAGAACTTCACCGCCGGCAGCCTGCAAACCACCGAGCAGCCGCTGGACATGGCCATCGACGGTCGCGGTTTCTTCCAGATCCTGCAGCCGGACGGCACCACGTCCTACACCCGTGACGGTACTTTCCACCTCGACTCCAATGGCCAGATCGTCAATGCCAGCGGTTTCGCTCTGGAACCGGCGATCATCATCCCGAACGATGCGCAGACCTTCACCGTCGGCCGTGACGGCACCGTGTCGATCACCATCGCCGGCAACCCGGCGTCGCAAGTGATCGGTAACCTGCAGACCGCCGATTTCATCAACCCGGCCGGCCTGCAAGCCGTGGGCAACAACCTGTTCCTGGAAACCGCTGCTTCCGGTGCGCCGCAAATCGGCACCCCGGGCCTGAACGGTTTCGGTACCACGCTGCAGAACACCCTGGAAACGTCCAACGTCAGCACCGTTGAAGAGATGGTCAACATGATCACCACTCAACGCGCCTACGAGATGAACTCCAAGGTGATCTCCACCGCCGACCAGATGCTCTCGTTCGTAACGCAGAATCTGTAATCCAGTCTTTGGGGCGGCCTGAGGTCGCCAGCAACACCGTGAGGTAGGGTCATGAAGCGCTTTGTATCTGTTCTGGCATTGAGCGGGGTCGTCTCGCTCGCGGGTTGCGTCGCCCCGACGCCCAAGCCCAATGACCCTTACTACGCCCCGGTGTTGCCGCGCACACCGTTGCCGGCGGCTGCCAACAACGGCTCGATCTATCAGGCCGGCTTCGAGCAGAACCTGTACAGCGACCGCAAGGCGTTCCGGGTCGGTGACATCATCACCATCACCCTGAACGAGCGCACCCAGGCGAGCAAGAACGCCAACTCGCAGATGGACAAGAACAGCGATAACTCGATCGGTCTGACCTCGTTGTTCGGCTCCAGCCTGACCACCAATAACCCGATCGGTGGCGGTGACCTGAGCCTCAACGCCGGCTACAGCGCCGACCGTTCGACCAAGGGCGACGCCAAGTCCGGGCAGAGCAACAGCCTGACCGGTTCGATTACCGTGACCGTGGCCGACGTGCTGCCCAACGGCATCATCGCCGTGCGTGGCGAGAAGTGGCTGACGCTCAATACCGGTGACGAACTGGTGCGCATCGCCGGCATGGTTCGCGCCGATGACATCGCGACCGACAACACCGTGTCGTCGACCCGCGTCGCCGATGCACGCATCACCTACTCGGGTACCGGCGCGTTTGCCGATACGAGTCAGCCAGGCTGGTTCGACCGTTTCTTCCTCAGCCCGCTGTTCCCTTTCTAGGTGGCTACGTTGAATCTGAAAAGCCTTATGGTGGCCGCGTTGTTGATGTCTGCGGCGTTCACCGCACACGCCGAGCGGCTGAAAGACATCGCCAGCATTTCCGGCGTGCGCTCCAACCAGTTGATCGGTTACGGCCTGGTGGTCGGGCTTAACGGCACCGGTGACCAGACGACGCAGACCCCGTTCACCCTGCAGACCTTCAACAACATGCTCTCGCAGTTCGGCATCAAGGTGCCGCCGGGATCGGGCAACGTGCAGTTGAAGAACGTCGCGGCGGTGTCGGTGAGTGCCGATCTGCCGGCGTTCGCCAAGCCAGGTCAGCAAGTCGACATCACTGTGTCTTCGATCGGTAACTCCAAGAGCCTGCGCGGCGGCACTTTGTTGCTGACGCCACTCAAGGGTATCGACGGCAACGTCTATGCGATCGCTCAGGGCAACCTTGTGGTTGGCGGTTTCGACGCTGAAGGCCGTGACGGCTCGAAGATTACCGTCAACGTTCCGTCGGCCGGTCGCATCCCTGGCGGTGCGTCGGTGGAACGTGCAGTACCGAGCGGTTTCAATCAGGGCAACAGCCTGACGCTGAACCTCAACCGCTCCGACTTCACCACCGCCAAGCGCATCGTCGACAAGGTCAACGACATGCTCGGCCCTGGCGTCGCACAAGCCATCGACGGCGGTTCGGTGCGGGTCACTGCGCCGCTGGATCCGAGCCAGCGCGTCGACTACCTGTCGATCCTGGAAAACCTTGAAATCGATCCGGGTCAGGCGGTGGCGAAAGTCATCATCAACTCGCGCACCGGCACCATCGTCATCGGCCAGAACGTGAAAGTGTCGCCAGCCGCCGTGACCCACGGCAGCCTGACCGTGACCATCACCGAAGACCCGATCGTCAGTCAGCCGGGCCCGCTGTCCAACGGCCAGACCGCCGTCGTGCCGCGCTCGCGGGTGAATGCCGAACAGGAAGCCAAACCGATGTTCAAGTTCGGCCCGGGCACCACCCTCGACGAGATCGTGCGTGCGGTGAACCAGGTCGGCGCAGCACCGGGTGACCTGATGGCAATTCTTGAAGCTCTGAAGCAGGCCGGCGCATTGCAAGCCGACCTGATCGTGATCTGAGGCCGGCCACCATGGATATGCGCAAAAGCGGTCTGGTCAGCAGCAGCGATTCGGGGTCCTACTCGGACCTCAATCGACTGAATCAGCTCAAGGTCGGCGACAAGAACAGCGACGAAAACATGCGCAAGGTGGCGCAGGAATTCGAGTCGCTGTTCCTCGGCGAAATGCTCAAGTCGATGCGTTCGGCCACCGAAGCGCTCGGCCAGGACAATCCGCTGAACACACCGGCGGCCAAGCAGTATCAGGAAATGTACGACCAGCAATTGGCGGTGTCCATGTCGCGGGAGGGCGGTGGTATCGGCCTGGCCGACGTGCTGATCCGGCAGATGTCGAAGAACAAACCGATGGCGCCGGGCGAGGCTGCAGCCGCGTCCGCCGCCAAGCAGCAGGAAGCACTGGCCAAGGCCGCCGCCGTGCCGACGCCGATTGCCGCCGGCACCGTCGCCACCAACGGTCCGCTGTCTCGCGTAAACGGCGAGCGCCCACTGTGGGCATCGCGCTCGGTGCACGCGCCGAGCACCGATATTTCCCATCGCAACGACATGGCGCTGATCAATCAGCGGCGTCTGGCGCTGCCGCCGAAACTGGCCGATCGCTTGCTCGCAGGCCTGGTGCCATCGGCGCCGAGCGTGGCCACTGCCAGCACTGCGGCCGCAGCGACCAACGCCTTGCCGCAACGGGCTGCGACTACCGCCGTCACAGGCTCCGGCGCGTTGTACAACGGCGACTGGCTGGCCCGTGCCGAAGAGCAGAAAGCTGCCGGCGGGCAGATGCAGGTCTACGGCCGCGCCATGGCGCAGATTCCGCTGGCACCGGCGAAGAAGGCCTTCAGTTCCGCCGACGAATTCGTCAACACCATGTTGCCGATGGCCAAGGAAGCCGCCGACCGCATCGGCGTCGATCCGCGTTATCTGGTGGCGCAAGCGGCACTGGAAACCGGCTGGGGCAAATCGGTCATGCGCGCCCAGGACGGCAGCAGCAGCCACAACCTGTTCGGCATCAAGGCGAGCAGCAACTGGAAGGGCGATTCGGCCCGCGCGATCACCAGCGAGTTCCGCAATGGCGCGATGGTCAAGGAGACGGCCGAGTTCCGTTCCTATGCCTCGTACAAGGACAGCTTCCACGATCTGGTGACGTTGCTGCAGAGCAACAATCGCTATCAAGAAGTGCTGAAGTCGGCCGATAACCCAGAACAGTTTGTACGCGAGTTGCAGAAGGCCGGTTACGCCACCGACCCGAACTACGCGACGAAGATTTCGCAAATTGCCAAGCAGATGAACAGTTTTGAAAACTACGCTGCGGCGGGTGTCTCCACCACGCCTTTATAAGGCACCAGGTAATAAGGTCTGAACCATGAGTTTGCTCAATATCGGGATGTCGGGACTGTCGGCCAGCCAGTCCTCTCTGGCTACGACAGGCAACAACATTGCCAACGTCGACACCGCCGGTTATTCACGTCAGCAAACCGTGCAGGGCACCAAGTCCTCGCAGCAGTACGGCAGCGTTTTCATCGGCACGGGCACGACCCTGGCTGACGTGCGCCGGGTGTACAACTCGTACCTGGAATCGCAGCTGCACACCGCGACTTCGCTGGACAGCGAATCGGCCGCGTTCCTCAAGCAGGCGACGCCGCTGGACGCCATGCTGTCGGACACCAACACCGGCCTGACCGGCGTGTTGCAGAAATTCTTCACCTCGATGCAGGGCGTATCGACGTCGGCCACCGATGACACCTCGCGTCAGTCGGTGCTGACCGGTGCGCAGGCACTGACCAGCCGTTTCAACACCCTGGCCAAGCAGCTCAACGATCAGAACACCACGATCAACGGCAGCCTCGGCGACATGACCGCCCAGGTGAACAAGCTCGCCACGGCGATCGCCAATCTCAACCAGAAGATCGGCGAAATCTCCACCAGTGGCGGGGCGCCGAACGACCTGCTCGACAGCCGTAACGAAGCCGTGCGTCAGCTCTCCGAGCTGACCGGTGCCCAGGTCGTCGAGCGCGGCACCAGTTTCGACATCTATGTCGGCAGCGGCCAGCCGCTGGTCATCGGCAACACCACCAACAGCCTGAGCATGGTCGCGAGCAAGACCGACCCGTCGCGCATGTCGATCCAGATGGATCGCGGTTCGAGCACCATCGACATCACCTCGGTAATCAGCGGTGGCGAAATCGGCGGTCTGCTGACCTATCGCAAGGAAGTCCTCGACCCATCGCTCAACGAGCTCGGTCGCGTGGCCCTGGTGATTGCCGATCAGATCAACAGCCAGCAAGCACAGGGCATCGACAAGAACGGTGACTTCGGCGCGGCGATTTTCAACAACATCAACAGTGCCGCCCTGATCAGTCAGCGCAGCATTGCGAAGGATGGCAACAGCGCCGGTTCGGGCAACCTCGATGTGACCATCAAGGACACCGGCAAGCTGACCACCAGCGATTATCAAGTGACCTTCACCAGCGCCACCGATTACACCGTCAAGCGTTCCGACGGCACCGATCTGGGCGCATTCAGCACCACGACCAATCCGCCGCCAGTGATCGACGGCTTCACCCTGGCCTTGAATGGCGGCGCGCTGAGCGCGGGTGATTCGTTCAAGATCACGCCGACCCGCAATGCGGCGGCGAGCATTCAGACGGTCCTGACCGATCCGAAGAAAATCGCTGCGGCCGGTCCGCTGACCGGTGTCGCCAGCGCCAACGGTCTGGGCGCTTACACCCAGCCGACGCTCAGCGACAAGATCGATATCTACAACCCGACCGCCCAGGCCGACATGCAGGCGGCGCTGAAGAATTCGACACCAGTCAAACTGGTGTTCGGCGCAGCCAGCGGTGGCAGCCAGTCGTACAACCTGGTCGACGCCAAGGGCGCGACCATTGGCACCGGCACCATCGTGCCCGGCCAGTCGAACACGCTGAATCTGAAAGTCGGCATTGTCGATGCCAGCGGCAACCCGGTGATGGACACGACCGTCACGCCGAACGTGCAGAAGACCTTCACCGTGCAGACCACCGTGGGCGGCACGCCGAAAACCGGCGAAACCTTCACCATGAACCTGACCGGCGCGGCGTCTTCGGACAACCGCAATGCCCAGGCACTGGTCGCGTTGCAAACCAAACAGACCGTGGACACCGGTTCGGCGAGCAAGGGCATCAGCCTGACTGACGCCTACAACACCCTGGTGACCAACGTCGGTACCAAGACCGCCCAAGGCAAGTCCGACAGCGCCGCGACCACGGCGATTCTGGAGAACGCCAAGGGTGCCCGCGATTCGCTTTCCGGGGTCAACCTGGACGAAGAAACCGGCAACCTGGTCAAGTACCAGCAGTACTACACAGCGTCTTCGCAGATCATCAAAGCTGCGCAGGAAACTTTCGCCACGCTGATCAACAGCCTTTAAGGAGTCGTAATTCATGCGCATTTCCACCGCCCAGTATTACGGAACGCAAGCTTCGGATTATCAGCGTAACTTCAACAAGGCTGTCGCCACCGCGAGCGAGGCGAGCAGCCTGCAGCGCATCAACACCGCCGCCGATGATCCGATCGGTGCCGGGCGCTTGCTGCAGCTGGGTCAGCAGGCGGCGATGCTTGATCAGTACAAGACCAACGTCAACACCACCAAAAGTGCCTTGACCGTGCAGGAGTCCACGCTGGATTCGATCACCACGGCGTTGGCGCGAGCCAAGGAACTTGCGCTGGCCGCGAACAACGGCACGATCACCGACAAGGATCGCCAGGCGTACGCCTCGGAACTGGGTGAGATCCAGCAACAAGTGCTGGGCCTGATGAACGCCAAGGATGCCAACGGCAACTACCTGTTCTCCGGTTCGAAAACCGACACCGCGCCGTATTCGAAGAATTCTGACGGCACGTTCAGCTACAACGGCGACCAGACCACTATCGATCTGGGCATCGGCGACGGCATGACCGTGGGTACCAACACCACCGGTTGGGACGCGTTTCAGCAGACCATCAACACCGGCCGCACCAACACCAAGATGATCGCGCCAGCCGTCGATGACGGCCGTGTCGTGCTGTCCAACGGCACCGTCGGCACTGTTGCCACCTACGATGCCAAGTTCACTGCCGGGCAGCCGTATACCGTCGATTTCGTCAGCAGCACCCAGTTGAAGATCACCGATGCGCTGGGCAACGATGTGACTGCCGAGGCCAGCCAGAATGGCTTGATCAGCAACAGCAGCGGCGCCAACCAGACTGTCAGCTTCCGTGGTGTCGACCTTAAACTGAACGTCAACCTGAAGGCTGGCGATACCAATCCGGACGCCGTTATCGCAGGTCACAGCTTCCAGCTGTCGGCCTCGCCGGACTCGTTCACCACCACGCGTAATCCGGGTAACCCGTCGACCAGCGTGATCACCGGTTCGACCATCACCGATCAGGCAGCCTACACCGCAGCGTTCCCGCAGGGCGGCGCAGTGCTCAAGTTCACCAGCGCCACCGATTTCGATCTGTATGCCGCGCCAGTGACTGCCGACAGCAAGCCGGTTTCCTCGGGCACGGTGGCCGCCGGTAACGCCACCGCTGCCGGGGTGACCTTTGCACTGGGCAACACGCCGGCCGCTGGTGACCAGTTCTCGATCCAGCCCAACAATCATCAGACCCAGAACGTGCTCGACACCCTGGGCCAGATGATCACCGCGTTGAATACGCCAGTCGACGGTGACCCGGTTGCCAAACAGAAATTGCAGGGCGCGATGGAGGCAGGTCTCGGTAACATCGATGCCGCTTCCAATCAGATCGGCACGGCGGTGACCACCATAGGTGCGCGCGGCCAGGCGCTGGACATGCAGACCATCACCAACGACAGCCTGACCACGGCGAACAGCACGACCCAGGGTTCGATCCGTGATTCCGATCCGGCTGAAGTCATGACCCGTCTGACCCTGCAACAGACCATGCTGCAAGCCGCGCAACTGGCGTTCAGCAAGATCAGTCAGTTGGGTCTGTTCAACAAGATCTGATGGTTAGCGGGCGCGTGCGCGCCCGCCTAACGTTATCCCTCTGTTAATGATTTTTTGCGGTATCAAGGGCTCGTTTTTCCGAGCGGGCTCGTACCGCCTGTGAGCCCGCCGTGAATTCACTTCCTCTCGTCAGCATTGCCATTCCCGCGTTCAAACCGCGCTTTTTCGAGCGGGCATTGAACAGCGCCGTCAGCCAGACATACGCACCCCTTGAGATCATTGTCTGCGATGACAGTCGTGGTCATGAGATCGAAGGGATTGTCAGCGCTGTGGCCGAGCGCTCGGGTGTTGCCGTGCGCTATGTGCGCAACCCGCGCACATTGGGGATGGTCGGCAATCTCAAGGCGTGCCTTGATCAGGCGCAGGGTGAATTCGTCAAGTTCATGTGTGACGACGACCATCTCTATGCCGCCTGCATCGAGCAGCAGGCGCACGAGATGTTGCGTGAGGAGGTCAGCCTGGTGCTGGCTCAGCGGCTGTTCTGGGACGCCGACGACATCATTCTGCCGGCGCGCCTGGAAAACACCTCGTTGTCACCGGCCAGCGGTCTGTTCAAGGGTGACGACCTGCTGGGCATCTTCGAGAAATTTCCGGTCAATGTACTGGGCGGTTTCTCCAGCGCCTTGTTCCGTCGTTCGGACCTCGCCGAATTGTTGCCGGCGCTGACTCAGGACGGCCACTGCTTTGTCGCCACCCTGGATTTCGCCTTGTACGTATGCCTGCTGCGGCGCGGCAATCTGGCGATGTCGAACACCGTGCTCAGTGCCGAGCGGCTTTACCCGGAGCGCTTGAGTGCTCAGCAGCCGATGAAAGACGCGGTTGAGGTCGAGCGCGAGTGGATTCTGCAAATGCTCAAGGCGCGCAGCGGCGAGTCGGCCCCGGCGCCGGGCTGGGTACGCTATGTCCCGCTGACCAAGGCTGACGTAATGCCGCGCGTCTGGGAAGAGCTGCCTCTGAGCCGTACGCTGGGTACCAAGCAGAGTCGCCAGGAGTGGTGCGTCGGCATCGATAGCTGGAGCTTCGCCGAACTCTATGCGCATTGGCTGCAATGCCGCAGTCTCACTGAAGGGCAGCGCAGGTTACTGCCGGAAACTCTGGCCGCCTGGCCACAACAGCCGCGAATAGTGCCGATCGTGATTGACGCCCAAGGCAGTCGCGATGGAGTCGAGCGCACGCTTGAGGCGCTTGCTCGGCAGGACTATGCGCCTGAACTGATTCTGGTGCTGTCCGCTTCCTGTAACGAGGCGACGCTGGACGGGCGCGTGTTCCACATGCCACTGGAAGGTGACGGGCTGGGTCAGATCAACGCTCTGTTGCCCCAACTGGAGGGCGCTGACTGGTTCTACCTGTTGCAGGCCGGTGACCGGCTGATGGTGCCGGCCTTGCTGGTCATGGCTGACCGGATTGCGCACTCGCCGTCGCTCGGTTGCGTGTATAGCGATGAAGGCGGTCTGCGCGATGGTGAATCCGTGGAACCGGCTTTCAAACCCGATTTCAACCTTGATCTGATGCGCAGCTACCCGTATGTCGGGCGTGCCTTGGCGTTCAAGCGCGAACGCTTTCTGGCACTGGGTGGTTTTGACACGACGTTCACCGAACTGGCTCCTCACGACATGCTCTGGCGCATGGTCGAAAGCGACGGCACCCAGGTGATCGGGCATGTCGCCGAAGTGCTGCTGGAGTCGCCATTCGATCTGTCGCGATGGTTGGCCGAGCCCGGCGTCATCGAACAGAATCCTCGTGTGCTCGAAGCGCATCTGCGACGCATCGGCGTTGCCCACGAAATCCGCAGTGGCAGCTGCCAGTTGCTCAATCGTGTCGACTATCGGCACGCGCGCCGTCCGCTTGTGTCGATCATCATCGTCACCCGGGATCAGACTGCTGCCTTGCAACGGTGTGTCGAGACCGTGCTGGAAAAAACCGCCTACGCCGAATACGAGCTGCTGCTGGTCGACAACGGTAGTGAAACCGCTGAGGCCAGAGCATGGCTGGACGGCATCGCGCAGTTGGGTGGCGACCGAATCCGCGTGCTGACGTACCCGCAGCCGGACAACATGGCTGCCCTGCATAATTTTGCCGTGACCAAGGCTCGTGGCGACTATGTGCTGCTGCTCAATACCTTTGCGGTGATCACCCACGCCGACTGGCTGGACGAACTGCTCAATCATGCGCAGCGCCCGGAAGTCGGTGTGGTCGGCGCCAAGTTGTTCAACCCGGATGGGTATGTGCTGCACGCCGGCATGATTCTGGGGATGCAGGGCGCGGTCGGGCTGCCATTTTATGGGCAGTCGCTGCAGTCTGACGGTTATATGTTCCGCCTGCAGGCCGCCCACGATCTGAGTGCAGTCGGCGGTGATTGCCTGATGGTGCGCAAGGCGGTTTTCGAGTCGGTGTCAGGGCTTGATGAAGAGGATTTGAAGCAGGCGCTGAACGTGGTGGATCTGTGCCTGCGCATCGGCCAGGAAGGCTACCTGGTAGTGTGGACGCCTTATGCCTTGCTGGCTCAGGGCGTGCGACCGACTGTCGAGTCAACCGCTGAAGAAAGCCAGCAACATTTGCACGAGCAGGAGACCTTCTACAAGCGCTGGCTGCCGCGCATTGCCCGCGATCCGGCGTTCAACGTCAACCTGTCCCTGCAGGGTGTCGGAGCGACCAGTTTCAGCCTTGAGCCGGGCCTGCGTACGGGGTGGACTGCTTTTTCCCGGCCGCAATTGCCCAACGTACTCGCCGTACCGATCAACGCCTCAGCGATTGGCCATTACCGCATGAGTCAGCCACTGATAGAGCTGGAAGCGGCGAACCGGGCCGAAGGGTGCATTCGCTACGGCTTGCCGTCGATCATTGAAATCGAGCGTCAGTCGCCGGATGTCATCGTCCTGCAAGGGCGCTACTCCCAGGGCGCGATCGATGAAATCCCGCCGCTGAAAAAGTTCTGCCGTGCCCGGCGCATCTTCGAGCTGGATGACTATGTGATCGATGTTCCGCATCGCAACGCGCATATCCGCAACATGCCCGACAAGCAGGAAATGGAACGGATGGTGCGCCGGGCGATCAGCCTGTGCGACCGCGTGGTGGTGTCGACTCAACCACTGGCCAATGCGCTGTCGGACATGCACCACGACATTCGCGTAGTCCCCAACATGCTTGCGCAGAACCTCTGGACCGGTCTGCGGGGGCAGCGCCGCACCTCGAAAAAACCTCGCGTCGGTTGGGGCGGAGGCACCAGCCATCATGGCGATCTGGCGGTGATTGCCGATGTCGTGCGTGAGCTGGCCAACGAAGTTGACTGGGTATTCTTCGGCATGTGCCCGGATGACCTGCGTCCGTACATGCACGAATTCCACGGGGTGATTCCTCTGGACGTCTATCCGGCCAAGCTGGCCAGTCTGAACCTCGACCTGGCCCTGGCACCGTTGGAGTTCCATATCTTCAACGACTGCAAGAGCAACCTGCGTTTGCTGGAATACGGCGCCTGTGGTTACCCGGTCATCTGCACTGACACTGAAGCCTATCAGGGCTACCTGCCGTGCACGCGGGTGAAGACCAACAGCACTGATGAATGGCTGCAGGCGATTCGCATGCATCTGGCCGACCCTGATGCCAGCTATCGCATGGGTGACGAGCTGCATGAGGTGGTCATGCGCGATTATGTGTTGCGTGGGGACAATCTGCGGTATTGGGAGAATGGCTGGCTGGCGGATTGATCGGTTATATAGGCCTTTTGGGATTGCCTTTTTTTTGGGCCTTGGCGGCCTTTGGGCCGACCAGGCTGTTGGGGTTTTGGGTGTATATCCGTTGCTTGGGTAGCGGCTGCTGGCGGTTTCGCCCTTACGGCGAGTCACCTTTTTCAAACGCCAAAAAGGTAACCCAAAACGCTTGCTCCTACGTTCGGCCCTCGCAGGCTCGGGTTCCTTCGCTCCGGGACTGATCCGGGCGCAGCGGCTACGGTTTGCTTCGCTGCACCTCCTTCCGCTGTGTCTGGCTGCGCCAGACGGTCGCTGCGCTCCCACGCCCGGATCAATCCCTCCACTCAGCCTTCCGACGTCGCCGGTGGATCAAAAGCAAGATCAAAAGCACTCGAGCTTGCGCTCATTGTTGAGTGGGGCGGCTTTGCCGCGGGCAGCTGCGCTGCTTTGCTTTGCTTTGCTTTGCTTTTGCTTTTGCTTTTGTGGGAGCGAGCCTGCTCGCGAAGGCGGCCTGCCGAGCAACCCATTTCTCCCAAATGCCCACGATCCAACTGTAGGAGCTGCCGAAGGCTGCGATCTTTTGCTCTTGCTCTTGCTCTTGCTCTTGCTCTTGCTCTTGCTCTTTGCTCTTGCTCTTGCTCTTGCTCTTGCTCTTGCTCTTGCTCTTGCTCTTGCTCTTGCTCTTGCTGTTCTGTGGGAGCGAGCCTGCTCGCGAAGGCGGCCTGACCGCCGACCCATTTCTTGCTGGATGCACGCGATCCAACTGGAGCTGCCGAAGGCTCGGGCCGCGATCGGACGATCTTTGCTCTGGCTTTTGATCTCTTGCCCCTTCACGCCCTCAGCCTGTCCATCAGCCTGTTGCCACTTCTCCCGAAGCCTCTATCAGCTATCTCCCAAAACCCGGCTACGAGCTGGCGCGTTTCCTGCAAGTGCCCCGCAAATCGCCATAAAACGAGCGCTCGCGGTCTTTCCACCGGCGCCCGGTCCGGCAGAAGGTTTAGCCAGAAGGCCTGCAACGCGCAAAAAAGCAGTGCGCAGCCCGGTGAAGAACGAGAGGGGAGACGATGAAGGCAGTAATTTTGGCGGGTGGCCTCGGCACGCGCATCAGTGAAGAGTCGCACCTCAAGCCCAAGCCGATGATCGAGATTGGCGGCAAGCCAATTCTCTGGCACATCATGAAGCAGTATTCCGCCCACGGGATCCACGACTTCGTCATCTGCCTGGGCTACAAGGGCTACGCGATCAAGGACTTCTTCGCCAACTACTTTCTGCATACATCCGACGTCACTTTCGACATGCGCAACAACCGCATGGACGTTCATCAGAACTACAGCGAGCCGTGGAGTGTGACCCTCATCGACACCGGCGAGGAAACCATGACCGGTGGCCGCCTGTTGCGTGCCGCGCGTTATCTCAAGGATGAAGAGGCGTTCTGCTTCACCTATGGCGACGGCGTTTCCGACATCAATATTGCTGAGCTGGTCGACTATCATAAAGCCCACGGCCGCCTGGCGACCGTCACTGCGGTGCAGCCGCCAGGTCGTTACGGCGCGCTTGAACGGCAAGGTGATCAGGTGCTGGGTTTCACTGAAAAACCCCGTGGTGACGGTGGCTGGATCAATGGCGGTTTCTTCGTGCTGTCGCCAAAAGTGCTGCCGTACATCAGCGATGACGCCACCACTTGGGAAGCCGAGCCGTTGGCTCGTCTGGCTCAGGACGAGCAACTGAAGGCCTTCGAGCATGAAGGTTTCTGGCATCCGATGGACACCCTGCGCGACAAGAACCATCTCGAAGCGCTGTGGCAGAGCGGGGAGGCCCCATGGAAGCAATGGGCCTGAGTGCGGATTTCTGGCGTGGCAAACGGGTTCTCGTCACCGGGCATACCGGTTTCAAAGGCAGTTGGCTGACCCTGTGGCTGCAAAGCCTCGGTGCGCAAGTCAGCGGTTTTTCTCTGGATCCGGGCACCGAGCCGAGCCTGTTCGAACTGGCGCGCGTGCACGAAGGCATCAATGATCAACGCGGCGATCTCCGTGACCTCGGCGCCTTGCTGGAAATCATCGCGGAGACCGAGCCTGAAATCGTCCTGCATCTGGCGGCGCAGCCATTGGTGCGCGAGGGCTATCGCGATCCGCTCGGCACCTATTCAAGCAATGTCATGGGTACGCTGAACCTGCTCGAGGCGATTCGTCAGGTCGGCGGCGTGCGGGCCTGCGTGCTGGTCACCACCGACAAGGTCTACGCCAACAAGGAATGGCTGTGGCCGTACCGCGAAGACGAGGCCCTCGGTGGCCACGATCCTTACAGCAGCAGCAAGGCCTGCTGCGAATTGCTCGCGCAGTCGTATGCCGCGTCGTTCTTCCCGGCGGACAAACATGCCGAACATGGTCTGGCCCTGGCGACCGCACGCGCCGGCAATGTGCTGGGCGGTGGTGATTTTGCGCCGGAGCGACTGATTCCCGACGTATTGAAAGCATGGACTGCCGACGAGCCGGTGACCCTGCGTTACCCGCAAGCGGTGCGCCCGTGGCAGCACGCGCTGGAGCCGCTGGCCGGTTATCTGCAATTGGCTGCTGCTCTCTACGAGTACGGCCCGGAATACGCCGGTGCGTGGAACTTCGGCCCGGGCGAGGCGGACATGTGCAGCGTCGGCGAAGTGGTCGAGCTGCTCGCCAACCGATGGCCGCAGGCCCGTGGTTTGCGCATCGAGCCGAGTGAATTGCACGAAGCCGGTCTGCTGCGTCTGGACAGCAGTCGCGCGCGGCAGGTGCTTGGCTGGCAGCCGCGCTGGTCGTTGCAGGCGTGCCTGGCGCAGACCCTCGATTGGCACTTGGCGTGGCAGAACGGCGATGACATGCGCGCCGTAACTCTGGGCCAATTGAATCTGTACCGAGGCGCGCTGTGAGCGAGTTTTCCCTGAAGGCGTTGCCATTGGCCGGACTGTTCTGCGTTCAGCACAAACGCTTCGAAGATCAGCGTGGGCACTTCGCCCGGTTGTTCTGCGAGGGCAGCCTGAGTGCGTTCGGCAGCGCGTTTCATATTCGCCAGATCAACCATTCCTGCACCCGCGAGAAGGGCAGCGTACGTGGCCTGCATTATCAGAATGCCAGCGCACCGGAAGCCAAACTGATCACTTGCCTGCGCGGTGAAGTCTGGGATGTCGCGGTGGATCTGCGTCCTGACTCGGAAACATTTCTGCACTGGCACGCCGAGCACTTGAAGGCGGGTGATGGCCGTAGCCTGTTGATTCCGGCCGGTTTCGCTCATGGCTTTCAGACGCTCACCGACGACGCCGAATTGCTCTATCTGCACAGCGCCGATTACGCGCCGGAGCACGAGGGCGGCTTGTCGGTGAATGATCCGCGGCTGGCGATTGCCTGGCCGTTGCCTGTCAATAATTTGTCAGCGCGTGATTCCAGCCATCCCGCGCTTGATCAACACTTTGCTGGAGTGCGTTTATGAACTGCCGTGGGTGCGCCGCACCGCTGAGCCTGCCGCTGATCGACCTCGGTACTTCGCCGCCGTCCAACGCTTATGTGCACGCTGATCGACTGGAACAGGCCGAGCAATGGGTACCGTTGAAAGTCGCCGTGTGCCAGCAATGCTGGCTGGTGCAGACCGAGGATTACACCAGTGCCGACAGTCTGTTCGATGCCGAGTACGCCTATTTCAGTTCGTTCTCCAGCACATGGCTGAATCACGCCGAGCGCTATGTCGCCGAGATGAGCGAGCGCTTCGGTCTGACCGCCGACAGCCGCGTAGTCGAAGTCGCCGCCAACGATGGTTACCTGCTGCAATACGTCGCCGCGCGCGGGATCCCGTGCCTGGGTGTCGAGCCGACGCGCAGCACCGCGCAAGCGGCACGGGACAAAGGCCTGGAAATTCGTGAACTGTTCTTCGGCCGCGACACCGCCACGCAATTGCGCAGCGAAGGCTGGAGCGCCGACCTGATGGCGGCCAACAACGTGCTCGCCCATGTGCCGGACATCAACGATTTCCTAGCCGGCTTCGCGACACTGCTCAAGCCGACCGGTGTCGCCACTTTCGAGTTTCCGCAACTGCTGACGCTGATGGCCGGCGCGCAGTTCGACACGCTGTATCACGAACACTATTCCTACCTGTCACTGACCGCCGTGCAGACCTTGTGCGAGCGCAATGGCCTGGAAGTGTTCGACGTCAGCCAATTGAGTACTCACGGCGGCTCGCTGCGGGTATTCGTACAGCGCAAGGACGGTGAGCGTCGTGCTGTTCTCCCGGCAGTGCAGCAACAACTGCAGGCCGAACTCGCTGCCGGGGTGACAACCGCCGAGTATTACGCGACCCTCGCACCGGCTGCCGAACGCATCAAACATGACCTGCTGCGCTTCCTGTTGCAGGCCAAGGCCGACGGCAAGCGTGTAGTCGGTTACGGCGCGGCGGCCAAGGGCAATACCTTGCTCAATTACGCCGGGGTCAAAGCGGATCTGCTGGCTTGGGTGGCCGATGCCAATCCGCACAAGCAGGGCAAATACTTGCCGGGCAGCCGCATTCCGATCGTGGCGCCGGCGCAGATCGAAATCGACAGACCGGACTACGTGCTGGTGTTGCCATGGAACCTGCTGCACGAAGTCAGTCAGCAACTGGCGCAGGTGCGTCAGTGGGGCGGGCGCTTCGTCATCGCCGTGCCTGAGTTGAAAGTGCTGTGAAAGTTCTGGTCACTGGCGCCACGGGCTTTGTCGGTCGGCATCTGGTTGCTGCATTGCTTGAACGCGGCTGCGAAGTCCGCGCGGTGGCGCGCAACGCAGAAACGGCGCAGGGCATGCCATGGATCAACCACGTCGAATTCGTCGCGGCGGATATTCACGCCGCTGATCTGGATGCTGTCGCGCTGACCGAAGGCGTCGACGCACTCGCGCATCTGGCCTGGCCCGGGCTGCCGAACTATCGGGCGCTGTTTCATTTCGAGCACAACCTGATGGCCGATTACCGCTTTATCAAATGCGCGGTCGCGGCGGGTGTGCAGCAGGTGCTGGTGACCGGCACCTGCTTCGAATACGGCATGCAGAGTGGCCCGCTCAGCGAAGCAACCGAGCCAAGGCCGAGCAATCCCTACGGTCTGGCCAAGCACACGCTGCACCTGTTTCTGCAGAACCTGCAGCAGGAGCGGCCGTTCACTTTGCAGTGGGCGCGTTTGTTCTACCTGCACGGCGAAGGGCAGAATCCCAACAGCCTGTTGGCCGCGCTGGACCGGGCGATTGATGCCGGCGAGGCGTCGTTCAACATGTCGGCCGGTGAGCAACTGCGCGACTTTCTGGCCATCGAAACCGCCGCAGGTCATCTCGCTGCGATCCTTGACCAGCGTGAGTTCGATGGCGTGGTCAATTGTGCCAGCGGCCAGCCGGTCTCGGTGCGTTCATTGGTCGAGCAACGGCTGCGCGAACGCGGCGCAACGCTGAATCTGAACCTCGGCCACTACCCGTATCCGACCCATGAACCGATGGCGTTCTGGGCCGTCACGGAGCGCTTGCAACAGTTATTGGGAGAGTCGTCATGAGGCACGAGTTGTACCGGGCCACCGGCCTGCCGGTGTTGCAGAACCGCACTTTCGCCGATGCCGAATCGGCGCGGGCCTCGGCCAGCGCCGACATGGTGCTGGTGCAGGACGAACGCAGCGGTCTGGTTTTCAACGCCGCGTTCGATGCCGACAAGCTCAGTTATGACGCCGACTATCAGAACGAGCAGGCGCACTCTGCTCAGTTCCAGAAGCATTTGAGTGACGTCGAAGGCATCATCGCCAGGCACTTCAAGGGCCAGGAACTGATCGAAGTCGGCTGCGGCAAGGGCTACTTTCTCGAGTTGCTCAAAGGCCTCGGCTATTCGATCACCGGCATCGACCCGGCTTATGAAGGCGAAAACCCCGAGGTGATCAAGGCGCCGTTCACGCGCGGCCTCGGCCTGGCGGCAGATGCCATTGTGCTGCGTCATGTGCTGGAGCACATCGAAGACCCGGTGAGCTTTCTTGCCGTGATCGCCGAGGCCAATCAGGGCGGGCAGATCTATATCGAAGTGCCGTGCCTGGACTGGATCCTCGAGCACAAGGCCTGGTTCGACCTGTTCTACGAACACGTCAATTATTTCCGCCTCGATGACCTGCGCCGGATGTTCGGCACGGTGCACGAGGCCGGGCATCTGTTCGGCGGCCAGTATCTGTACATCGTCGCTGATCTGTCGACATTGCGCCTGATACCCGAACAACCGGTGCCGCGCCTGACCCTGCCGGAAGATTTCAGCGCCAGCCTCGACCGCGCTGTGCAGCTCATCCGCTCGGCGCCTGCGCAGGGTTCGGCGATCTGGGGCGCCTCGTCCAAAGGCGTGATCTATTCGCTGTTCCTGCAACGCGCTGGCGTCGCGGTCGATCGCGTGATCGATATCAACCCGGCCAAGCAGGGGCGTTATCTGCCGCTGAGCGGCGTGCGAGTGTCCTCGCCGCAAGAGGCCATGGATGCGCTGCCCGAAGGCGCGCACCTGTTTGTGATGAATTCCAATTACCTCGAAGAGATCAAGCGGATGACCGGTGGACGCTACGTCTATCACGCCGTCGACAGCGCTTCGTTCCAGTGACCCTTGAGATGACCAACATGACCGACAACAGCATCAACCAAGCCTTCGAAGCCGAGTGCCGCGAGCAGATCGCCCAGCAGGGTGACGACCCGAAACTGACCGGCCTGGCCCGGGATTTCTTCAACGAATCGGCCAAGCACAAATACAGCTACCACTTTTCGTGGATGGGCCGCCCGATCATCCAGCTGCCGCAAGACATGATGGCCATGCAGGAGATCATCTGGCAGGTCAAGCCGGACCTGGTCATCGAGTGCGGCATCGCCCACGGCGGTTCGATCATCTACTACGCTTCGCTGCTCGAGCTGCAAGGCCACGGCGAAGTGCTCGGCATCGACCTCGACATTCGTCCGCACAACCGCGAAGCCATCGAAAGCCACCCGATGGCCAAGCGCATCAAGATGATCGAAGGTTCGAGCATCGACCCGGCCATTGCCGCTCAGGTGCAGACCGCAGCCAAAGGCAAGAAAGTCATTCTGGTCCTCGACTCCAATCACACTCACGATCACGTGCTCGAAGAGCTGCGTCTCTACGCGCCGCTGGTGTCGGTCGACAGCTATTGCGTGGTCATGGACACCGTGGTTGAAGACATGCCGGCCGATTTCTTCCCGGATCGTCCATGGGGCCCGGGCGACAACCCGAAAACCGCCGTGTGGAAGTATCTGGAAGAGAACCAGGACTTCGAAATCGACCGGCAATTGCAGAACAAACTGCTGATCACCGTGGCGCCGGACGGCTACCTGCGTCGCGTCCGTTAATTCGCAATATTTACCCAGCGTTGTTTCGGCGAGTCGCCGGTTGTGGAGAGAAGTTATGCAAGGCAAGTACAGTTCTGAACTGACGCTACCGCTTGATGAGCTGTTGACGGTGGTGCTGATTACCCACAACCGACCGGCGTTCCTGCGTCGGGCTGTGAAGTATTACAGCGACTTGCCCTGCAAGATCATGGTGCTGGACTCCACGCCGGAACGGGCGGAAGGTGATTTTTCTGCCGTCGATTACCATCATGTCCCGCAGTTCGCCTATTGGGGCATGCAGGCCAAACTGGCCTATGGTGTCGAGCAACTGACCACGCCGTACATGGTGCTGGCGGCGGATGACGACTTCATCCTGCATGATTCATTGGCCCAATCCGTGGGTTTCCTGCAGGCCAATCCGGATTACGGCATGTGCCATGGCTATTGCCTGATGTACCTGGCGCTGGCCGGTGGCGTCAGCTACTACCGCCGCGACAAAAAGGTCCAGGAAGACTATTGCTCCGAACAGGCTCAGGAGCGGGTCATCGATTACATGAGCCAGTACATCCCGCCGTTCTACGCGGTGACCCGTACTGATCTGATGAAGACCTGGCACTCGGCATTGCCACCCGGCACCAGCTTCCAGTGGCAGGAAATCGGCCATGTCTATTTCCTGCTCGCCAGTGCCAAAGCACGGATTCTGCCGATCCCTTACGTGGTTCGGGAGATCAACTACGGTGCCTCCGAGCACAGCACCGAGGTGTATCACTCGCTGACCTACGTCGATGCCAAATCGGTGGCCGAGCGTGAAGCTTTTGCCGAGTTCCTTGCCGCGCTGCCAACCCAGATCAAAGGGCTGGACGCCGAACAGGGCAAAGCGCTTGCCCTGCAAAGCTTCGAGGCAATGGTCGACAGCCTGCAATCGAATCGAGCGCTGACCGCGGAACTGATCATCCAGTCCACCTGGAATCAGGAGCTCAAGTATCCGGATCGCCGCTTCGGGCCTTTGCAGTATGTCGAAATGCCGTTCTACAACGAGGCGTTCTTCGACCTCCTGGCACAGTTCGAATTCATGCTGCACGCCATGCCGGCGGGGCGCATTCAACTTGAAGGGCTGGAGGGCGTCTGGACCCGTCAGGCGCACTTGCTGCAAGCACGCAACAACGACACGCCGGAAAGCGTGCTCGACCGTTTGTGGCAGGCTCACGATCTCAATGCGTTCAATCGCACCGTGATCAAACGGCTGGCGGCTCAGCTGACTTCGATGGGCCAGGCCGAAGAAGCGCAGGCGATGCAGGCCTGGATCGAGCGCCTCGAAGCGCTGACCGTCGATGACCATCATGCGGTCATGGACAAGATGCAGTCCGGTCGCCTGCTCAACTGGCTGGCCGCACGTGCGCCCGGCGCTCACCTCGAGGCAATCGGCCAACATCTGGCGGTGAATGGCGGCGGGCCGCAGTTCGGCATTTTTCTGCTGGATCTGGACGACGATATCGACAAACTCCAGGTGTCTCTCGACAGCTTGCTGGAAGGACAGTGCAAGGCTTTCCGCATTGTAGTGTTCACCACCGGCGAAGCCCCCGCCGCGACCACGGCACAGAACACCCTGCATTTTGTCCGAGTGACCGCGGGCAATCTGATCGACAAGCTCAATCAAAGCGCTCGTCAATCACCGTGTGACTGGCTGCTGTTGGCTGAAGCCGGCGATGAGTTCACTGCCAGCGGACTGTTGCGCGCCAGCCTGGAACTGATGAACGCCGGCGAGTGCCGCGCGGTATCCACCGATGAAATCCAGCGCCAGGAAAACGGTGCCCTGGCCGACGTGTTCCGGCCGGGCTTCAACCTTGATCTGTTGCTGAGCCTGCCAACGCTGATGGCGCGGCACTGGCTGGTGCGGCGCGATGCGCTGGTCGAAATCGGCGGCTATCGCGCCGATTTCAGTCAGGCACTGGAGCTCGATGTGCTGTTGCTTCTTATCGAAGAGCACGGCCTCAACAGCTTGGCTCACCTCGACGAGCCGCTATTGATCAGCCAGGCGCCAGAGCTGGTCGAGAATGCTGACGAGCGCCTGGCGCTGCTGCGCCACTTGGGCAATCGCGGCTACAAGGCCAAAGTGACGTCAGCGGTTCCCGGGGTTTACCAGATCGACTACCACCATAGTGATCGTCCGCTGGTGTCGATCATTATTCCGGCGGGCAGCGATCTGGCGGTGCTGCAACGTTGCCTTGAAGGTGTGTTGCTGCGTACCCGTTACCAACACTATGAAGTGCTGATCGCCACCGCTGCGGATCAGACGGCTGAGGTCAATGACTGGCTCGGTACTTACAAGCACTCCAGAGTGCAGGTGCTGCGCACTGACCGGACGTTGAGCGAAGCAGGATTGTTCAACGCGGCCAGTCGTCAGGCGCAGGGCGAGTACCTGGTGCTGCTTGCTGCCGACGCTGAAGTGGTCAATCCGAACTGGCTCGACTCTTTGCTCAACCATGCTCTGCGCCCAGAGGTTGGTGTGGTCGGGCCGAAACTGATCGACCGTGATCGCAAGATCAGCCAGGCGGGACTGATCCTGGGCATGAATGGCGGTGTCGATTCGCCCTTCGTTGGTGACAATCACGATGCAGACGGTTACTTGCATCGCTTGGCGGTGGAACAAAACTACTCGGCGGTATCGAGCGTGTGCCTGATGGTCCGCAAAGAACTGTACGAGGCGCTCGGTGGTCTGGACGAAAGCACATTTGCCGAAGGCTTCAGCGATGTCGATCTGTGCCTGAGCGCCGGGCAAGCCGGTTATCTGACGGTGTGGACTCCGGCGGTGCAAGTCATCCATCAGGGCGGTATGCCTGACGCCCCGCACGCGCTGCTGGCCCTGCGCGAAAAATGGCCGGCGGCATTCGCTCAGGATCAGGCTTACAACGCGAACCTGAGCCTGAGCGGTAAAGGTTTCGTGCTCAATGACAACGCTTCACTGGACTGGGCACAGTTGCTCGCTTAAGCCTGGCGACAGGGACGGAATAATCAAAATATGTTCAACGGTAAATCGATCTTCATCTCCGGCGGCACCGGCTCGTTCGGGCGCAACTTCATCCGTCGCTTGCTCGAGCAATACCAGCCCAAGCGTGTGGTGGTGTTCTCCCGCGACGAGCTGAAACAGTACGAGATGCAGCAGACGTTCAACGCGCCGTGCATGCGTTATTTCATCGGTGATGTGCGTGACGCTGACCGCTTGCGTCAGGCCATGCGCGGCATCGATTACGTGGTGCATGCTGCGGCGTTGAAGCAGGTGCCGGCGGCGGAATACAACCCGACCGAATGCATTCGCACCAACGTCAACGGCGCGGAAAACATCATCGCTGCGGCGATCGATAACGGCGTGCAGAAAGTCGTCGCACTGTCCACCGACAAGGCGGCCAGCCCGATCAATCTGTACGGCGCGACCAAATTGCTCTCGGACAAATTGTTCGTCGCCGCCAACAACATCGCCGGCGAGCAGCAGACCCGATTCGCCGTGGTGCGCTACGGCAACGTCGCTGGCTCGCGCGGCTCGGTGGTGCCGTTCTTCAGCAAGCTGATCGCTGACGGCGCGCAAGAGTTACCGATCACCGACGAGCGCATGACGCGGTTCTGGATCACCCTCGATCATGGCGTGCAGTTCGTGCTCGACAGCTTTGCGCGGATGCACGGCGGCGAAGTGTTCGTGCCGAAGATTCCGTCGATCCGCATCGTCGATCTGGCGCGCGGCATGGCCGAGCATTTGCCGCACAAAAACGTCGGCATCCGTCCCGGCGAAAAGCTGCATGAGTTGATGGTGCCGCTGGACGATGCGCGCATGACTCTGGAGTTCGAGGATCACTACACGATTCAGCCGTCGATTCGTTTTACCAGCGTCGACGTCGATTTTGCCGTCGACAAAATCGGCGAGCGTGGCCGTGCTGTGAGCGAAGATTTCGAGTATCGCTCGGACACCAACCCGCATTTCCTTTCGGTCGGGCAGATCGCCGATCTGCACGCGAAGCTGTCGGTATGATCCCTTACGGTCGGCAGAGCCTTGATCAGGCGGACATCGACGCAGTGGTCGACGTCCTGCAATCGGACTGGCTGACCCAAGGGCCGACCATCGAGCGCTTCGAACAAGCCATGGCCGCGCGTTGCCAGGCCGATTTCGCCGTGGCGGTGTGCAATGCCACGGCGGCGCTGCACATTGCTTGTCTGGCCGCTGACCTGGGGCCGGGCGATCGCTTGTGGACTTCGCCGAATACGTTTCTGGCCTCGGCCAATTGCGGGCGCTATTGCGGCGCCGAGGTTGATTTCGTCGACATCGACCCATTGACCTGGAACCTCGATGCCTTTGCCCTTGAAGCCAAGCTTGAGCAAGCCGAACGCGACGGCACTTTGCCGAAAGTTCTCGTCGCGGTGGCGTTTTCCGGGCAGAGCTGTGACCTGCGCAAGATCGCCGATCTGGCGGTGCGCTACCACTTCACTGTGATCGAAGATGCCTCGCACGCGGTGGGCGCGAGCTACGCCGGGCGCCCGGTCGGTTGTGGCGAATTTGCGGCGATGACGGTGTTCAGTTTTCACCCGGTGAAAATCATCACCAGCGCCGAAGGCGGCATGGTCCTGACCAATCGTCCGGCGCTGGCCGAGCGTCTGCAACGCCTGCGCAGCCATGGCATGACCCGCGATCCGCAACACATGACCGAGCCGAGCCACGGGCCATGGTATTACCAGCAAGTTGAGCTGGGTTTCAATTATCGGATCACCGATCTGCAGGCGGCCCTGGGGCTGTCGCAACTGCGTAAGCTCGACGAGTTTGTCGCACGTCGCCGGGAACTGGCCGCCCGTTACGATCAACTCCTCGCCTACCTGCCGCTGACCTTGCCGAGTGCGCAGCCGGAAGCGGAATCGGCGTGGCACCTGTACGTGGTGCGCTTGCAGACCGAACGTTGCAATCTCAGTCATCGCCAGGTATTCGAAGGTTTGCGCGCCGCCGGTATCGGCGTGAATCTGCACTATATTCCGGTGCATCTGCAGCCGTACTATCGCGAGCTGGGCTTTGCCGAGGGCGATTTTCCCGAGGCCGAGCGCTATTACGCCGAGGCGCTCAGCTTGCCGCTGTTCCCTTTGCTCAGTGAGGCACAACAGGATCAGGTGGTCGAGCAACTGCGTCGGCTGCTGCTTGAGGAGTAAGGCACCGTGAGCTGCGTCGCGATCATCCCCGCCCGTGGTGGCAGCAAGCGCGTCCCGCGCAAGAATCTCAAACCGTTCGACGGCGTGCCGATGATCGTTCGCTCGATTCGCACGGCGCTGGAGTCAGGGCTTTTCGAGGCCGTTGTCGTCAGCACCGACGATGATGAAATTGCCGACGTCGCGCGGGCAAATGGCGCCGAGGTGCCGTTCATGCGACCGGCCGATCTGGCGGATGATTTCACCGGCACCGCTGCGGTGATCGTGCATGCCTTGCAGCAATTGCCGACATTCGATTACGCCTGCTGCGTCTATGCCACCGCGCCGCTATTGCAAAAACGATATCTGCGCCTGGGGCTGGATTTGCTCATGCAGCATCCGCACAAGTCGTTCGCTTTTTCGGTGTGCGGCTTCGGTTTCCCCGTACAGCGCGCACTGACCCTCGACGAAGAGGGCGCGTTGACGTCTTTGTACCCCGAATTTCGCACCACCCGTTCGCAGGATCTGCCCGAAGCGTTTCAGGATGCCGGGCAGTTCTACTGGGGCCGCAGCGAAGCGTGGTTGCGTGGCGAGACGCTGTTCTCGCCAGCCAGCCTGCCGGTGATTCTGCCGCGTCATCTGGTCCAGGACATCGACACTCCCGAAGACTGGCAACGCGCCGAATACCTCTACGCCGCGCTCAAGGCCGGCGGAGAACTGCAATGAGAGTGCTGATCCGCGCCGACGCCTCGCCAACCATTGGCAGCGGCCACATCGCCCGTTGCCTGACCCTGGCGCGGGTGCTGAAACAGCAGGGCGGTCACGTCGCGTTTGCCTGTCGGCGTTTGCCAGGGCATCGACTGGATGCCTTGAATGCCGAAGGCTTCGAGACCTTCGCGCTGCCCGAGCGCTATCGTGATGAAGACCCGCTGCAGGCCATCGAATCGATGTTGCCGTGGCAGTTCGACATCGATGCACTGGGCCTGCTGCTGGACGGGCAGGCACCGTTCGACTGGATCATCGTCGATCATTACGGACTCGATCATCACTGGCAAACCGCTGCCCGGCGCTGGGCGCACCGAATCGCCGCCGTGGATGATCTGGCCACGCGGCGCTACAGCGTCGATCTGCTGCTCAATCAGAACCTCTCTGGCTTGAGTGAAAACTACGCGCCGCTGCTGCCGCCAGGTTGTCGTACTTTGCTTGGCCCGCGCTACGCCATGCTGCGCGAAGAATTCAACTGCGAGGCGATCGAGATCAAGCCGCAGGCGCGCCGGGTGCTGGTGAATTTCGGTGGTTTTGACGCGGCGAGGCAAACTCACCACGCGATGTTGGCACTGGCTGATTTCACTGGATTGCAGGTTGATTTCGTCGCTGGCGCCGACAACCCGGCGTGGACGCAGATGCAGGCGTTGGCCGAGACGCGGCCGAACTGGCGCCTGCACAGTTTCGTCAGCGATTTCCATCAGCGCATGACTGAAGCGGACCTGTTTATCGGCGCCGGCGGCGGCACCAGTTGGGAGCGTGCGGCGCTGGGTTTGCCGACGATCTGCATCGCCGTGGCGAACAATCAGCAGGCCAACGGCGAAGTCATGGCGGCGGCCGGCGCGCATGTGTTCATGGGTGCTCGCGAGCAGGTCAGCGTCGAGCAATTGCGTGATGCGGTCGGCTTCGTCGTGAACAATCATTTTCTACGCCAGAGCCTTGCCGAGCGCTCGCGGCAATTGGTCGATGGGCGCGGTGCCGAACGCGTGGCGGCGGCGTTGGCCGGTGCGGTACTGAAATTGCGCCCGGCGACCCAGGACGATGTGCAGTTGCTGTTCGATGGGCGCAATGCCGAAGCGGTACGGCGCTGGTCGCTGGAAACCGGCGTCATCGATTGGGCACAGCATCTGCACTGGCTGACGGCGACCCTGCGTAGTCCGCAACGGTTGCTGCTGATTGCCGAGGCGGACGACGGCCCGGTGGGGGTGCTGCGCTACGATTTGCGCGGGTTCGAAGCCGAAGTGTCGATCTATCTGCTGGAGGGGCGTTTTGGCCTGGGCTGGGGCAGGGCAGTGCTCAGCCGTGGCGAAGCGTTTGTCGCTGCGCACTGGCCGCAATTGACGCGCATCACTGCGCGGGTCATGCCCGCCAATCAGTCTTCATTGAAAGTTTTTCGCGACGCCGGATTCATCCAGGAAACCTGTGAGTTCAGCCGTATTTTGAAGGATCACTCGCATGTCTAGTTTCAAGATTGGCCAGCACACCATCGGTGCCGATGCGCCACCATTCATCATTGCCGAGATGAGCGGCAACCATAACCAGTCCCTCGACGTCGCTCTGCAAATCGTCGAGGCGGCGGCCAAGGCTGGAGCGCATGCCTTGAAGCTGCAAACCTACACCGCCGAAACCATGACCCTGGATTTGGCCGAAGGCGAATTCTTCATCAAGGATCCGGGCAGTCTGTGGGCCGGCACCTCGCTCTACGATCTCTACGAAAAAGCTCACACACCGTGGGAGTGGCACGCGCCGATTTTTGCTCGGGCCAAGGAGCTGGGCATGCTCGCGTTCTCGACACCGTTCGATGACAGCGCGGTGGATTTTCTCGAAAGCCTCGAGGTGCCGGCGTACAAAATCGCCAGTTTCGAAAACACTGATCTGCCGTTGATCCGTCGAGTGGCAGCGACCGGTAAACCGCTGATCATCTCCACCGGCATGGCCAGCATCGCCGAACTGGATGAAACCGTGCGTGCCGCACGCGAGGCCGGGTGCAAGGATCTGGTCTTGCTCAAGTGCACCAGCACTTATCCAGCGACGCCACTCAACAGCAATGTGCGTACGATCCCGCATCTGCGTGAGTTGTTTGGATGCGAGGTCGGGCTGTCGGACCACTCGATGGGCGTCGGCGTATCGGTGGCGGCGGTGGCGCTCGGGGCGACTGTCGTGGAGAAGCATTTCACCCTCGACCGTTCGGCCGGAGGCGTCGACGCGAGTTTTTCCCTTGAGCCTGCGGAGCTGGCCAGTCTGGTCGTCGAAACAGAGCGTGCCTGGCAGGCCATGGGGCAGGTGCAATACGGCGTCACCGAGGCCGAGCGCAAGTCGCTGGTCTATCGCCGCTCGCTGTATGTCACCGCTGACATGGCCGCCGGTGAAGCCTTTACCGGCGACAATCTGCGCGCCATTCGCCCCGGTCTCGGTCTGCCGCCCAGGCACACCGAAGCCGTCCTCGGACGCCGTGCGCGCACCGCGATCAAGCGCGGTACCCCGCTGGACTGGTCGCTGGTCGAATAGGCCAATCTGCCATCGATTCGGCAAAATAGCGTGACCTGCGAGTCATAACGCGCATCTTCACTGTATTGTATTGACCGGGGAGATGGCGCCTGGCCCGTTTTGCGGTTCCAGTGATAGCCCTTTGCGCTTCCCGTGGCTGCCCGTCGTGGCGGCCGTTTTCTGTTTGTCGGCGCCCCTCGAATCCTTGCGAGCGGTGGTTTTGGGCTGTTTTTTATTGGGAAGCCGTAATGATTGGCATAAAAAGCATTGCGAGCTACGTTCCTGTAGCCGGCGTGGACAATTACGCACAAGGTGCAAAATTCGAGAAGGATGAAGAATTCATCCTTGGCAAGATCGGTTCGGCGTTCCTGCCGCGCAAAGACGCTGAGCAGGAAACTTCCGATCTGTGCGTGGAAGCGGCCAATGCGCTGTTTGCCAGCAATCCTGAACTGAAGCGTGAATCGATCGATGCCTTGATTGTCGTCACTCAAAACGGTGACGAAGAAGGCCTGCCGCATACCGCTGCCATCGTTCAGGACAAGCTCGGCCTGCCGACCAATGTCGCAGCGTTCGATATCTCGTTGGGCTGCTCCGGTTACGTCTACGGCATCTACGCGATCAAGGGCTTCATGGAAGCCGCCGGCCTGAAGAATGGCCTGCTGATCACCGCTGACCCGTACTCGAAAATCGTCGATCCGGAAGACCGCAACACCACCATGCTGTTCGGCGATGCCGCCACGGCAACGTGGATCGGCGAAAACCCGACCTGGGCGCTGGGCAAGGCCAAGTTCGGCACCGACGGTTCCGGTGCTCCGCACCTGAAAGTCAGCAACGGCGTGTTCTTCATGAACGGTCGTCAGGTGTTCAATTTCGCATTGCTGAAAGTGCCTGCGCACTTGCACGAATTGCTCGATGATTCGGGTTTGAAAGCCGATGACATCGACGCATTCTGCATTCACCAGGGCAGTGCGGCGATTGTCGACGCCGTGGCGCGGCGCTTTGAAGGCGAACCGGAGAAGTTCATCAAGGACATGGTCGAGACCGGCAACACCGTGTCGTCGAGCATTCCGCTGCTGCTGGAAAAACACGTGCTCGATTCCGACTGGCAGCGCGTCGCGCTGAGCGGTTTTGGCGTCGGTTTGTCGTGGGGCTCGGCGATCATCTATCGCCCGTAAGCCCAAGCAAAAAACACTGATACAAAAATAGCGTTCAAGCTTAACCTTGAACGCTATTTTTTTGCCCGAGAAGGAGTGCGAGGCGCCATGAGCGAGTTTTTCCAAGCCAATGCCGAGGTGTTGCAACGGCGCTGGCCGGCGCTGTTCGAACGATTGATGGCTGAGGACAGCGCGTCCGTGCAGGCCGAACTCGTGCAAGGGCTGGGCTCGACGCTGAGCGTCGACGGCATTCAGCTCACCAGCCGCCATGATCGCCTGCATGAGGCGCAGGTTCAGGCGGCGAGCCTGCCGGAAAAACCGCATCTTCACGTATATGGCACTGGCCTGGGCGACTTGCCCGGCGTGCTGCTTGAGCGCGCAGACCTGGAAAAACTGTACGTACACATTCTCAACGGCGCGCTGTTCGCGCTGGTGCTGCAACTGCTCGATCAGCGCCAGTGGCTGCAGGATCCTCGGGTGGAGCTGTTTTACGCTGGTGATCACCCGGACTTCTTCACGCCATTCTTTGCCTTACCGGCCGAGATGCTGCTGGCCGATGACTTCAATGCAAAGGTCCGCGACCGGCTGATCAATGAAGTGCACCTGACGTTCAATAACCGCGATTTCGATCCGCAGTCACCGGAAATCAGGCAGCGCTTGCAGGAGTCTCTGCCGGTATTGCTTGGCGATGCCGATGTGGCGCAGTTGTTCGGTAGCTGCGCCGGGCGCGAAGTCTACGTGATCGCCACCGGGCCGACACTGGAGCAGCATTTCGAACGTCTGGCGGCGATCCGTCAGCTTGCTGAGCGGCCGTTGTTCATCTGTGTTGATACCGCTTATCGGCCGTTGTTCATCTGTGTTGATACCGCTTATCGGCCGTTGCGCGAACATGGCATCGAGCCTGATCTGGTGGTGAGCATCGATCAGCGCATCGGTTTTCGGCATCTGCCGTGCGAGGCGTCCGAGAACATTGCGCTGGTGTACTTGCCGATGAGCGATCCGCAGGTATTGAAGGCATGGAAGGGCAAGCGTTATGGCGGCTATTCGGCCAGCCCGATCTACAGCGACCTGCGAGAGCAGTATCCACGCGGTGAGCTGCACGTCGGCGGCAGCGTGATCCATCCGGCGGTGGATCTCGCGGTAAAAATGGGCGCGAGTCGAATCACTCTGTTTGGCGCTGACTTCGCCTTCCCGATGAACAAGACCCACGCGGGTTGGGACGACGGCGATCTGGGCCCGCCGCTGGCCCAGGCGCGGCACTGGGTGCGCGATGGCCACGGTCAGCGCGTCAGCACTCAGCTTAATTTTCGCGGCTATCTGTGTGTGCTGGAGCGCTACATCGCCGCGCATCCACAGGTCGAATTTCTCAACACCAGCCGCGCCGGCGCGTTGATCGCCGGCACCGCTTTCAATCCGGAGTTCGTGCAATGAGTGCGCTGAACCAGAGTCAGGATCAGTGTCGCCGGTGTGCCGCGTTGTTTCGCCTTGGGCGCGATGTTGAAGCGGCGCTGACGATGGTCGATGTGTTCGAACAGGCTCAACTATGCCTGGCGTCTGCCTCGGAGAAGGTGCAGCAGGACTGGGCACAGGTGCTCACGCGAATGCTCGACTGTCAGGAGCGCCAGGACTGGTTGGGCCTGGCTGACTATATGGAATACGAACTGGTCGAATTGCTGGAAAGTGCCACGCGCTGAACCGCTGCGCAGCACTGGCCCGCGGCTTTGCGTTACAGGCGGTTTTATGACGTCATTTTTTCGCACTGGATGTACTGCTAAGTCTTTGTTTTATCGGGGGTGGCGTGGTGATGGCAAAATTTTTTCAAAAAGCCCTCAAGCAACCTGCAATCCCGACGATAACTATTACGAAGGTTCTCTAGGCCATACCCGGCGGTTGCCAGGGCCGGAAGCCGCAGTACCCAACCAACGAGGAATTCGTCATGGCTTTAACAGTAAACACCAACACCACATCGTTGAACGTTCAGAAAAACCTGAACCGCGCTTCCGACGCTCTGTCCACCTCGATGCAGCGCCTGTCTTCCGGCCTGAAAATCAACAGCGCCAAAGACGACGCCGCTGGCCTGCAGATCTCCAACCGTATGTCCTCGCAGATCCGCGGTAACACCCAGGCCATCCAGAACGCCAACGACGGTATCTCCGTTGCCCAGACCGCTGAAGGCGCTCTGCAAGCTTCGACCGACATCCTGCAGCGTATGCGTGAACTGGCTGTTAAAGCTCGTAACGGTACCAACGGCACTGCTGACCAGACCGCTACCAACGCTGAATTCGCTCAGATGTCTGACGAAATCACCCGTATCTCGGCTGCTACCAACCTGAACGGCAAAAACCTGCTGGACGGTTCGGCTGGTACTGTGACTCTGCAAGTTGGCGCAAACACCGGTTCGGCTAACCACATCGATCTGGTACTGAGCTCCAAGTTCGACGCCGTCAGCCTGTCGGTAGGTAGCGGTACTGTAGTTCTGACCGGTACTTCGGGTACTGGTGCTGGTTCTGCTTCGCAGAACATCGACAACGCGATCACTGCAATCGACGCCGCTATCGCTGCCATCGGTGCAACCCGTGCCAGCCTGGGTGCTTCGCAAAACCGTCTGACCAGCACCATCTCCAACCTGCAGAACATCACTGAAAACACCACCGCTGCTCAGGGTCGTGTACAGGACACCGACTTCGCCGCAGAAACTGCTAACCTGACCAAGCAGCAGACTCTGCAGCAAGCTTCGACCTCCGTACTGGCTCAAGCCAACCAACTGCCTTCCGCTGTACTGAAGCTGCTTCAGTAATCCGGAACAAGTTTGAGCGGGGGAGTGCGCTTGTCGTGCTCTCTCGCTTTTTTACGTTAAGAGGTGATGGGCATGGACATGAGCGTAAAGCTTAACGTGTCTTATCCGGCTCCCAAGCCAGTAACGCCGGTCGCTGACAAGCCGTCAGCAACGCCTGAAGTTGCCAAGACTGAAGCGCCGGTCGCTGCCAAGAGACAGGATACGGACGACGCCAAGTTGAAACTGGCGGTGCAGGAGATCGAGAAGTTCGTCCAATCGATCAAGCGCAATCTGGAGTTCTCGATCGACGAGCATTCCGGCAAGGTCATCGTCAAGGTGATCGCAAGCGAGACGGGTGAGGTCGTTCGACAGATTCCCTCCGCCGAAGCCCTTAAGCTCGCAGACAGCCTGGCCAATGCAAGTCATGTATTGTTCGACGCCAAAGTCTGATAAATGGCATGAATAGTGTTTGTTCGTTCTCCAGACGCCAGTAACGGTCAAAAGAATGGCAACAATCTGAAGGGAGATGCACATGGCAAGTCCAATTCTACCGGGTTCCGGACTGGGTTCCGGCCTGGACATCGGCGCGATCGTGACCGCGCTGGTCAACGCCGACAAGTCTGCCAAGCAGACGCAGATCGATACCGCGACCAAAAGCAACAGCCTGAAGATTTCCGGCGTTGGTTCGCTGAAAAGTGCATTGGCGGCCTATCAGAAAGCGATGGGTGATCTGAACAAGGCAACAAGCCCGGCGTTTGCCGGTTTTACTGCAACCTCGGATACGCCAACTGTCGTCGGTGCCACTTCGGATAAAACCGCCGTGCCGGGTACTTACAGCGTAGTCGTGAAAAACCTGGCCACCGGCTCGAAAGTTGCCAGTGCCGCCTTTGCCGGCGGGGCCGCCAGTGCCATTCCGAGTGGTACTCTGAAAATCAGTCAGAATGGCATTGATTACAATGTCGCGATTCCGGCCAATGCCACCTTGCAGTCCACGCGCGATGCGATCAACACCGCACAGGCCAGCAATGGCATTTCCGCGAACATCGTGACTGACAGTTCTGGTTCATCGCGTCTGGTATTGAGCTCCAACAAGACTGGCGCCGGCATGGACCTGCAGGTCAGCGGTATCGCCGGGCTGGAAATCGACGGTACCCAAAAGATGGGCACCAGCCCGGCGGCAGGTGCGTCGGGAGCTGTTGGTGAGCTGGCCCTGGATGCGAGCCTGACCATCGACGGACTGGCCGTTACCAGCAAGACCAACACCGTCACCGGTGCGATCAGCGGCATGACGCTGAATCTGGTCACTGCGAGTCCCGTCGTGGGCGGCGTGCCAACGCCGGCTACTGTATCGGTTGCGACCAATACCGCCGGCATCCAGACATCGCTGCAATCGTTCATCGATTCCTATAACACCCTGAAGAAAACCATCGATACCTTGTCCAAGGCAACGCCGGATGCCGATGGCAATCTGACCGTTTCGGCGGCGTTCACTGGTGACGCTCTGCCGCGTTCGTTGATGGCGGATGTGCGCGCTCAGTTGACAGATCCAGGGGCGGGCGGAGCAGGCCAATTGTCCGTGCTTTCACAGATGGGTGTGTTGACTGACAGTAAAACCGGTTTGCTGACGCTCGATACTGCAGTGTTCAACAAGCGTATGGAAATCCCAGGCATGGCTGGCCAGGTTCAGCAGCTCTTCAGCGGCACCGATGCCAAGAATGGTCTGTTGGCGCGTATGACTGCGGCGGTTGATCCGTACGTCAAGACCGGTGGGCTGCTGGATCAGCGCAGCTCCAACCTGGCGAGTCTGACGAGCGGCTTGCAGAAGCAGCAGGCGGCGCTGGATCTGCGGGTTGCCAACCTGACGTCGACATTGACGGCCAAGTACAACGCCATGGACTTGCTGGTAGGGCAGATGAAGGCAACGGCGAGCAACATCACGTCGTTCTTCAGCTCGCTGAACGCTCAGCAGTCCGCGAAGTAACGGTCAATAACGACAAAAACCCGGCTACGCTTTATCGGCGTGCGCCGGGTTTTTGTCTTTTGATCTAAAGTTTTCGAACCGGTTGGCGATACACTGGTTATACGAGTCAACGTGGCAATGAGGTAGAACATGAACCCGATGTTAGCCCTTCGGCAGTACCAGAAAGTCGGCGCCCATGCGCAGACGTCCGAAGCGAGCCCGCACCGTTTGGTGCAAATGTTGATGGAAGGTGGCCTGGCCCGCATTGCGCAGGCCAAGGGCGCCATCGAGCGCAACGATATTCCCGGCAAGTGCACGGCGATCAGCAAGGCCATCGGCATTGTCAGTGGCCTGCGCGAAGGCCTCGATCTTGAGAATAACGCCGAGGCGCTGGCTGATCTGGATGGCCTGTACATCTACATGATGAAGCGCCTCGCCGAGGCGAACATCAGCAGCGATCCCCGTGTACTCGACGAAGTCGCCGGCCTGCTGACAACGGTCAAAGAAGGTTGGGACGCCATCGCGCCCGTGCCGGCTCCGCAGTTCTGAAGGAGATCACCATGAGTCTTGTATTGCAGCGAATAGCCGATACCCGTGAGGCGTTGGTCGGAGCATTGGCCGAACGGAACTGGGAAGCCATCGGCGAGCTGGATCTGGCTTGCCGTTCCTGCATGGAAGACGTCATGGCGGAAGCTTCGCTGGACGAAGTGGCACTGCGCGACAACCTCGAGGAGCTGCTATTCGTCTACAAAGAGCTTCTTGAGGTGGCAATGGGGGAGCGGCAGGCGATAGCCAACGAGATGTCGCAGATCACCCAAGCGCAAAAGGCTGCAAAGGTTTACCATCTGTTTGGTTGATTAACCGTCAGTTGAACCAGAGATGTGCGCCATAAATTTGACTGTGCACGGTTTTTTGACTTAACTAGTGGCTATTATCAGGTTTAGGGCGTCTACAGGCACATGGTGTCCTGCAAGCGTCTCGCTTGCCCCATTTTTCGGGCATTGAGTTGACTAGGGAAGTTGCTATTGCATGTGGCGTGAAACCAAAATTCTGCTGATCGATGACGATAGCGTCCGCCGCCGCGACCTGGCGGTGATTCTGAATTTTCTTGGCGAAGAAAATTTACCCTGCGGCAGCCATGACTGGCAGCAGGCTGTCGGCTCTTTGTCGTCTAGTCGTGAGGTCATTTGCGTACTGATCGGGACGGTCAATGCTCCTGGCGCGCTTTTGGGCTTGCTAAAGACACTCGCAACCTGGGATGAGTTCCTTCCGGTTTTGTTAATGGGCGATAATTCTTCCGTTGACCTGCCTGAAGACCAGCGTCGCCGCGTGCTGTCGACCCTGGAAATGCCGCCCAGCTACAGCAAATTGCTCGATTCGCTGCACCGCGCCCAGGTCTACCGCGAAATGTACGATCAGGCCCGCGAACGCGGCCGTCATCGCGAACCCAATCTGTTCCGCAGCCTCGTCGGCACCAGCCGTGCGATTCAGCACGTCCGGCAGATGATGCAGCAAGTGGCCGACACCGACGCCAGCGTGCTGATCCTCGGCGAGTCCGGCACCGGCAAGGAAGTGGTCGCGCGCAACCTGCATTACCACTCCAAGCGCCGCGACGCGCCGTTCGTCCCGGTCAACTGCGGGGCGATCCCGGCAGAGCTGCTTGAAAGCGAACTGTTCGGCCATGAGAAGGGCGCCTTTACCGGTGCGATCACCAGCCGTGCCGGGCGCTTCGAACTGGCCAACGGCGGCACGCTGTTTCTCGATGAAATTGGTGACATGCCGCTGCCGATGCAGGTCAAGCTGCTGCGCGTGTTGCAAGAGCGCACCTTTGAGCGCGTGGGCAGCAACAAGACGCAAAGCGTCGACGTGCGCATCATTGCCGCGACCCACAAGAATCTTGAAAGCATGATCGAGATCGGCTCGTTCCGCGAAGACCTCTACTATCGCTTGAACGTGTTCCCGATCGAGATGGCGCCGCTGCGTGAGCGCGTGGAGGACATCCCGCTGCTGATGAACGAACTGATCTCGCGCATGGAGCACGAGAAGCGCGGTTCGATCCGTTTCAACTCGGCGGCAATCATGTCGCTGTGCCGTCACGGCTGGCCGGGCAACGTCCGCGAGCTGGCCAACCTGGTCGAGCGCATGGCGATCATGCATCCGTACGGGGTGATCGGCGTGGTCGAGTTGCCGAAGAAATTCCGCTACGTCGACGACGAAGATGAGCAAATGGTCGACAGCCTGCGCAGCGATCTCGAAGAGCGTGTGGCGATCAACGGCCATACGCCTGACTTCAGCGCCAACGCGTTGCTGCCGCCGGAAGGGCTCGACCTCAAGGACTACCTCGGTGGTCTGGAGCAAGGCCTGATTCAGCAAGCACTGGACGACGCCAATGGCATCGTGGCACGGGCCGCTGAACGTCTGCGCATCCGTCGCACGACCCTGGTCGAGAAGATGCGCAAGTACGGTATGAGTCGCGCTGGAGGAGATGAACAGGCGGATGATTGACGCCTGTTTTTCAAGCGCTTCATTTATAAGCGGTTTTTTTTAGGCACGGGTATTGCTATAGCCCTCGCAACGTTCCGTTTCACTGACGGTCAGCCAAGCGAGAGAGCCCAATGCCCCAAGCCGCCCAGATCTCTTCTGCCTCCAATATCGTGGGGCAACCCTCGTCCGTAGAGCAGGCAAGTCGTCAGGGACTTGAGCAGGCCTTCCAGCTGTTCAACCAGATGTCGAGCCAGCTGACCGACTCCTACAGCCTGCTCGAAGCGCGAGTCACCGAACTCAAGGGTGAGCTGGCCGTGGTCAGTGCCCAGCGCATGCAGGAATTGGCGGAAAAAGAACGCCTGGCCAATCGCCTGCAAAACCTCCTCGATTTATTGCCCGGCGGCGTCATCGTTATCGACGGCCACGGTCTGGTGCGCGAGGCCAACCCGGCCGCCATCGACTTGCTCGGCTCGCCACTCGAAGGCGAACTCTGGCGCCATGTGATCGCACGCTGCTTCGCTCCGCGTGAAGACGATGGTCACGAAATTTCCTTGAAGAACGGTCGACGCTTGTCGATCTCCACCCGCTCGCTGGACGCCGAGCCGGGGCAGTTGGTGCTGCTCAACGACTTGACTGAAACCCGTCACCTGCAAGATCAATTGGCGCGGCATGAGCGTTTGTCCTCGCTGGGGCGCATGGTTGCGTCTCTGGCTCATCAGATTCGTACACCGCTGTCCGCCGCATTGCTCTACGCCAGTCATTTGACTGAACAGCAATTGCCGGTGCAAACCCAGCAGCGTTTTGCCGGACGCCTGAAAGAGCGTCTGCACGAACTGGAGCATCAAGTGCGTGACATGCTGGTGTTCGCTCGCGGTGAATTGCCGCTGACCGACCGCCTCACCCCCGATGCGTTGATGCAATCGCTGCAGGCTGCGGCGCTGACCCATGTGCAGGATCTGCCAATCCGCTGGCAGTGCGACAGCCATGCCGGCGAGCTGCTGTGCAACCGCGATACGCTGGTCGGCGCACTGCTGAATCTGATTGAAAACGCCATTCAGGCCAGCGCCGGCGAGGCGCGCCTGAAAGTGCATTGCTACACCAGAGGTAACACCCTGCGTCTGTGTGTCAGCGACAGCGGCAGCGGCATTGAGCCGACAGTTTTGGCGCGCCTCGGCGAGCCTTTTTTTACTACCAAAGTCACCGGCACTGGCCTCGGCCTGACCGTGGTCAAAGCGGTGGCCCGTGCGCATCAGGGAGAATTGACCCTGCGCTCGCGAGTCGGGCGCGGCACCTGCGCGCAGGTCAGCCTGCCACTGTTTTCCGCTGCACAGGGAGTTGAATAAACGTCATGGGCATCAAGGTGTTGCTGGTCGAGGATGACCGTTCGTTGCGCGAGGCGCTGGCCGATACGCTGCTGCTCGCCGGCCACGACTATCACGCCGTCGGCAGCGCCGAAGAAGCATTGACGGCGGTTGCACAGCAAGCCTTCAGCCTGGTGGTCAGCGACGTCAACATGCCAGGCATGGATGGCCACCAGTTGCTCGGCTTGTTGCGCGCGCGCCAACCGCAGTTGCCGGTGCTGCTGATGACTGCCCACGGCGCGGTCGAACGTGCGGTCGATGCCATGCGCCAAGGCGCGGCGGATTATCTGGTCAAGCCGTTCGAGCCCAAGGCATTGCTCGATCTGGTCGCGCGGCATGCGTTGGGCAGCATAGACGCCGGCGAAGCGGAAGGCCCCGTCGCCGTTGAGCCGGCCAGTGCGCAGTTGCTTGAGTTGGCCGCACGTGTCGCGCGCAGTGACTCGACTGTTTTGATCTCCGGCGAGTCCGGCACCGGTAAAGAAGTGCTGGCGCGCTACATTCACCAACAATCGCGGCGCGCCAGTCAGCCCTTTATTGCGATCAACTGCGCGGCGATTCCCGACAACATGCTCGAAGCCACACTGTTCGGCCATGAGAAGGGTTCGTTCACCGGCGCCATCGCCTCCCAGGCCGGCAAGTTCGAGCAGGCGGATGGCGGCACCATTCTGCTCGACGAAATTTCCGAAATGCCTCTGGGCCTGCAAGCCAAGTTGCTGCGCGTCCTGCAAGAGCGGGAAGTGGAGCGCGTGGGCGCGCGCAAGCCGATCAGCCTGGATATTCGCGTGGTCGCCACGACCAACCGCGATCTGGCCGGTGAAGTGGCGGCGGGGCGTTTTCGCGAAGACCTTTTTTACCGCTTGTCGGTTTTCCCACTGGCCTGGCGTCCACTTCGCGAACGTACTGCCGATATCCTGCCGCTGGCGGAAAAGCTGTTGGCCAAACACGTCAATAAAATGAAGCACGCCGCAGCGAAGCTGTCGCCCGAAGCGCAGGCCTGCCTGACCGCATATCCGTGGCCGGGCAATGTGCGTGAGCTGGACAACGCCATTCAGCGCGCGTTGATTCTGCAGCAGGGCGGCTTGATTCAGCCGCAGGATTTCTGCCTGACCGGCGCGGTGACATTCGCCCCATTGCCGGTCGCAGCGCCGGTAATTCGCGAGGTGGAAATCGAGGCAGATTCCTCCGGCGCTCTGGGTGATGACCTGCGCCGCCGGGAGTTTCAGATGATCATCGACACCCTGCGCGCCGAGCGTGGCCGCCGCAAGGAGGCCGCCGAAAAACTCGGCATCAGCCCGCGCACCCTGCGTTACAAACTGGCGCAAATGCGCGATGCCGGGATGGATGTCGAAGGTTATCTGTTCGCCACCTGACCGATGCTGCAAAACATCCCAGATGCTTTTCTCAGAAGGGTGCCCATGAGCTGGCACCCTTGTTGCTAATACCTGTGTACCCGCCGAGTGAGTGTCAAAAAATTGCGGGCCGCCCAAGAGAGTAGACCATGAGCCAAGGTATTGAATTTAATCGGTTGATGATGGACATGCAGGCCATGAAAGTGGATGCCATGTCTGCGCGTAAATCGACCGCCGCTGTCCCTGAAATCGCGGGCAGCAGCTTTTCCGACATGCTCGGTCAGGCGATCAATAAAGTCAGTGATACCCAGCAGGCGTCGACTCAACTGGCCAACGCGTTCGAGATCGGCAAGAGCGGTGTCGACCTGACTGACGTCATGATTGCGTCGCAAAAAGCCAGCGTGTCGTTCCAGGCTCTGACCCAGGTGCGCAACAAGCTGGTCCAGGCTTACCAAGACATCATGCAGATGCCGGTTTAAGGGCGAAATAAGTCATGGCAGAAGCAGTCGCTGATAACGTTCCGGCCAAGGCCACCCCGATCGACGGCAAACCGCCGCTGTTCGGCCTGTCCTTTCTGGAAAACCTTTCCCAGATGACCATGCTGCGTCAGGTCGGCCTGTTGGTCGGTCTGGCAGCGAGCGTGGCGATTGGCTTTGCCGTAGTGCTGTGGTCGCAGCAGCCGGATTATCGTCCACTGTACGGCAGCCTTGCCGGCATGGACGCCAAGCAGGTCATGGAAACCCTGGCCGCCGCTGACATTCCTTACAACGTCGAACCCAATTCCGGCGCCTTGCTGGTCAAGGCCGACGACCTGTCCCGTGCGCGGATGAAACTCGCTGCCGCTGGTGTCACTCCCAGCGACGGCAACATCGGTTTCGAAATCCTCGACAAGGAACAGGGTCTGGGCACCAGCCAGTTCATGGAAGCGACCCGTTATCGTCGTGGCCTCGAAGGTGAACTGGCGCGGACCATCTCCAGCCTGAACAACGTCAAGGGTGCCCGCGTGCACCTGGCGATTCCGAAGAGTTCGGTGTTCGTCCGTGACGAGCGCAAGCCGAGCGCTTCGGTACTGGTCGAGCTGTACAGCGGGCGTTCGCTGGAGCCGGGTCAGGTGGTGGCGATCATCAACCTGGTGGCGACTTCGGTGCCCGAGTTGAGCAAATCGCAGATCACCGTCGTCGATCAGAAGGGCAACCTGCTATCCGATCAGGCGGAGAACTCGGAAATGACCATGGCCGGCAAGCAGTTCGATTACAGCCGCCGCATGGAAAGCATGCTCACCCAGCGCGTGCACAACATTCTGCAACCGGTACTGGGCAACGATCGCTACAAGGCTGAAGTTTCGGCCGACGTCGATTTCAGTGCCGTCGAATCGACTGCCGAGCAATTCAACCCGGACCAACCGGCGTTGCGCAGCGAGCAGTCGGTCAACGAACAACGCACCGCCAGCAATGGTCCGCAAGGTGTGCCGGGTGCCCTGAGCAACCAGCCACCGTCGCCAGCCTCGGCGCCGCAGACCACCGGTGGCACCGCCGCACCGGCCGGGATGATCCAGCCGGGTCAGCCACTGGTTGACGCCAACGGTCAGCAGATCATGGACCCGGCCACCGGCCAGCCGATGCTCGCGCCATACCCGGCCGACAAGCGTCAACAATCGACGAAGAACTTCGAACTCGACCGTTCGATCAGCCACACCAAGCAGCAGCAGGGCCGTCTCAATCGCCTGTCGGTGTCGGTGGTAGTCGACGATCAGGTCAAGATCAACCCGGCCAACGGCGAAACCAGCCGCGCGCCGTGGAGCGCCGACGAATTGGCGCGCTTCACGCGTCTGGTGCAGGACGCCGTCGGTTTCGACGCCAGCCGTGGCGACAGCGTCAGCGTGATCAACATGCCGTTCTCCGCCGAACGCGGCGAAGTGATTGCCGATATTCCGTTCTACTCCCAGCCATGGTTCTGGGACATCGTCAAACAAGTGCTGGGTGTGCTGTTCATCCTCGTACTGGTGTTTGGTGTGCTGCGTCCGGTGCTCAACAACATCACCGGCGGTGGCAAAGGCAAGGAGCTGGCCGGTCTGGGCAGCGACGTGGAACTTGGTGGCATGGGCGGCCTGGACGGCGAACTGGCCAACGACCGCGTGAGCCTCGGTGGTCCGCAGAGCATTCTGTTGCCGAGCCCGAGCGAGGGTTATGACGCGCAACTGAATGCAATCAAGAGTCTGGTAGCTGAAGACCCGGGTCGCGTGGCTCAGGTCGTGAAAGAGTGGATTAACGCAGATGAGTGATAACCGAGCCGCTACCGTCAAACTGACCAAGGTCGACAAAGCCGCGATTCTGCTGCTGTCCCTGGGTTCGACCGATGCTGCGCAAGTGCTGCGCCACATGGGCCCTAAAGAGGTTCAGCGCGTCGGCGTGGCCATGGCGCAGATGGGCAACGTCCATCGCGAGCAGGTCGAGCAGGTGATGAGCGAGTTCGTCGACATCGTCGGCGATCAGACCAGCCTCGGCGTCGGTTCCGACGACTATGTGCGCAAGATGCTCACCCAGGCCCTGGGCGAAGACAAGGCCAACGGCCTGATCGACCGCATCCTGCTCGGTGGCAACACCAGTGGCCTCGACAGCCTGAAATGGATGGAGCCGCGTGCTGTTGCCGACGTGATCCGTTACGAACACCCGCAGATCCAGGCGATCGTGGTCGCGTACCTCGACCCGGATCAGGCCGGTGAGGTGCTCGGCAACTTCGACCACAAAGTGCGTCTGGACATCATCCTGCGCGTCTCGTCGTTGAACACCGTGCAACCGGCAGCCCTGAAAGAACTCAACCAGATTCTCGAGAAGCAGTTCTCCGGCAACTCGAACGCCTCGCGCACCACCCTGGGTGGTATCAAGCGTGCGGCCGACATCATGAACTTCCTCGACAGCTCGATCGAAGGCCAGCTCATGGACTCGATCCGCGAAGTCGACGAAGACCTGTCCGGTCAGATCGAAGACCTCATGTTCGTGTTCAACAACCTCGCCGACGTCGACGACCGTGGCATTCAGGCGCTGTTGCGCGAAGTGTCTTCGGACGTGCTGGTGCTCGCCCTCAAGGGGTCGGACGAAGGCGTCAAAGAGAAGATCTTCAAGAACATGTCCAAGCGTGCCGCCGAACTGTTGCGCGACGATCTCGAGGCGAAAGGCCCGGTGCGCGTCAGCGACGTCGAAACCGCGCAGAAGGAAATCCTCACCATTGCCCGCCGTATGGCCGAAGCCGGCGAGATCGTGCTCGGTGGCAAGGGCGGCGAGGAAATGATCTAAGCCCATGGATAAGCCTGACGAGTCTGTGACGGATCTGATCCGCGCCCGTGATGTTCGCGGCTTCGAATCCTGGGCGCTGCCCAGCTTCGACCCGCCGAAACCGGAGCCCGAGCCGGAACCCGAGCCCGAGCCGCCGGAAATGGAAGAAGTGCCGCTGGAAGAAGTCCAGCCACTGACCCTGGAAGAACTCGAAAGCATCCGTCAGGAGGCTTACAACGAGGGCTTCGCCATCGGCGAAAAGGAAGGTTTTCACAGCACCACGCTGAAGGTCCGTCAGGAAGCCGAAACCGCGCTGGCGGCGAAAGTCGCCAGCCTTGAGCTGTTGATGGCCAACCTGTTCGAACCGATCGCCGAGCAAGACACACAGATTGAAAAGTCGCTGGTCGACCTCGTGCAACACATCACCAAGCAGGTGATCAAGCGCGAACTGGCCATCGATTCGACGCAGATCGAACACGTCATGCGCGATGCTCTCAAGCTGCTGCCGCTGGGCGTGGAAAACGTGCGCCTGTACGTCAATCCGCAGGATTTCGCCCAGGTCAAAGCCCTGCGCGAACGCCACGAAGAAACCTGGCGCATCGTCGAAGACGAGTCGCTGTTGCCGGGCGGCTGCCGGGTTGAAACCGAACACAGTCGCATCGACGCCAGCGTTGAATCGCGGGTGACTCAGGTCATGGCCAAACTGTTCGACCAGTTGCACGAGCAGGCCCTCCATCCGGCAGCGCCTGACTTGAGTCTGGACATTCCTGAAGACACCCCAGCGGCTGTCGCCCCCGACGAGCCGCGCGCGGACGCCAGCGATGCGCCTTGAACGCACCAGTTTCGCCAAGCGCCTGAGCACCTACGCCGAGGCCACCGAGATTGCCGGCGCGCCGATCCTTGAAGGTCGGCTGCTGCGCATGGTCGGTCTGACCCTCGAAGCCGAAGGCTTGCGCGCCGCGATGGGCACCCGCTGCATGGTGATCAATGACGACAGCTACCACCCGTCCCAGGTGGAAGCGGAAGTCATGGGCTTTTCCGGCAGTAAAGTCTTTTTGATGCCGGTGGGCAGCGTCGCCGGCATTGCTCCGGGCGCCCGCGTGGTGCCGCTGGCCGATACCGGCCGTCTGCCGATGGGCATGAGCATGCTCGGCCGTGTTCTTGACGGCGCCGGCCGCGCGCTGGACGGCAAGGGCGGCATGAAAGCCGAAGACTGGGTGCCGATGGACGGCCCGACAATCAACCCGCTCAACCGTGATCCGATCAGCGTACCGCTGGACGTCGGCATCCGTTGCATCAACGGTTTGCTGACGGTCGGCCGTGGCCAGCGTCTGGGTCTGTTCGCCGGTACCGGTGTCGGTAAATCGGTGCTGTTGGGCATGATGACCCGCTTCACCGAGGCCGACATCATCGTCGTCGGCCTGATCGGTGAGCGTGGTCGCGAAGTTAAGGAATTCATCGAGCACATCCTCGGTGAGGAAGGACTCAAGCGTTCGGTTGTCGTCGCCTCGCCGGCGGACGATGCGCCGCTGATGCGTATGCGCGCGGCGATGTATTGCACGCGCATCGCCGAATATTTCCGCGACAAGGGCAAGAACGTTCTGCTGCTGATGGACTCGCTGACCCGTTTCGCCCAGGCCCAGCGGGAAATCGCTCTGGCCATCGGCGAACCGCCAGCAACCAAGGGCTATCCGCCATCGGTGTTCGCCAAACTGCCGAAACTGGTGGAGCGCGCCGGTAACGCGGAGAAGGGTGGCGGTTCGATCACGGCGTTCTACACCGTGCTTTCCGAAGGCGATGACCAGCAGGACCCGATTGCCGACTCGGCGCGCGGCGTACTCGACGGCCACATCGTGCTGTCGCGACGTTTGGCTGAGGAAGGTCACTATCCGGCGATCGACATCGAAGCGTCGATCAGCCGGGTCATGCCGGCCGTGGTTTCGCCGGATCACATGCAGCGCGCGCAGTACTTCAAGCAGCTGTGGTCACGTTATCAGCAGAGCCGCGATCTGATCAGCGTCGGTGCCTACGTGGCCGGTGGTGATCGCGAGACCGATCTGGCGATTTCCCTGCAACCGCAGTTGGTCAGGTATCAGCGCCAGGGCCTCAACGACAAAATCAATCTGGGTGAAAGCCAGGCCTATCTGGAAACCCTGTTCGCCCCTGCGGCGGGCGGGTAACCGGCCATGGCTGTCAGCCGCGCCGCGCGCCTGGCACCGGTGGTGGACATGGCCGAGAAGGCCGAGAAAGCCGCCGTGCAGCGCCTCGCCTACTTTCAGGGCCAGGTCAAAGTTGCTGAAAGCAAGCTGGCCGACCTCAATGCCTTTCGCCTGGATTACTCGCAGCAGTGGATCGTGCGCGGCAGCACCGGCGTGACCGGGCAATGGCTGCTGGGGTTTCAGGGCTTTCTGGCGCAACTCGATACCGCCGTCGACCAGCAACGGCAGAGCCTGGTCTGGCATCAGAACAAGCTCGACAAGGCGCGTGAAGAGTGGCAACAGGCGTTCGCCCGCGTCGAGGGTTTGCGCAAACTGGTGCAGCGCTATCGCGACGAGGCGCAACGCCTTGAAGACAAGCGCGAGCAGAAGCTGCTCGATGAACTGTCACAGCGTTTGCCACGGCGTGATGCCTTCTAAACCTCACCGCCAAACCCTGTGGGAGCGAGCCTGCTCGCGAATGCGCCGTGTCAGTCAATCCTGTAGTCAACTGACAGAATGCCTTCGCGAGCAGGCTCGCTCCCACACTTGTTCCACTGTTGCGCCTTGCCCCAACCCTATCCAGCTGCTAAACCTTGTACAGGTTCGTCAATGACAAGGAAGCCAGTCAATGTCAGTTGTTACAGAAGTTTCTCCAGACAAGAAAAAGCTCACGATCGCGGTCAAAGGCCGGTTCGATTTCGGTCGCCATCAGGAATTTCGCGAGTCTTATGAGCGGCTCGACAAAAAGCCCGAATCCATTGTGGTCGATCTCAAAGAAGCCACTTACCTCGACAGCTCCGCGCTGGGCATGCTGCTCCTGCTGCGTGATCACGCCGGCGGCGACGAGTCGGATATCCGCGTCGTCAACAGCAGTTCCGATGTGAAGAAAATCCTCGCGATTTCCAACTTCGACAAACTCTTCGATATCAGTTGACGCCCATGCAGGCGCAAGAGCCGCTGACCATTCTCATCGCCGAAGACAGCGCCGCCGACCGGCTGCTGCTGTCGACCATCGTTCGTCGTCAGGGCCATCAGGTGCTGACGGCAGGCAATGGTGCCGAGGCGGTCCATACGTTCAAGGAGCAGCAACCCGATCTGGTGTTGATGGACGCGCTGATGCCGGTGATGGACGGCTTCGAAGCGGCACGGCAGATCAAGGCGCTGGCGGGTGATGCGTTGGTGCCGATCATCTTCCTCACCTCGCTGAGCGAGAGCGAAGCGCTGGCCCGTTGTCTTGAGGCAGGCGGTGACGATTTTCTGGCGAAGCCGTACAACCAAGTGATCCTTGCCGCCAAAATCAAGGCGATGGATCGCTTGCGGCGTCTGCAGGCGACCGTTTTGCAACAGCGCGACCTGATCGCCAGGCATCACGACTATCTGCTCAACGAACAGCGTGTGGCCAAAGCGGTGTTCGACAAGGTCGCCCATTCCGGCTGCCTGAGTGCGCCGAATATCCGCTACCTGCAATCGCCTTACGCGCTGTTCAATGGCGACTTGTTGCTCGCGGCGTACACGCCCGCCGGTGACATGCACGTCATGCTCGGCGATTTCACCGGGCATGGTTTGCCGGCAGCGGTGGGGGCGATGCCGCTGGCCGAGGTGTTCTACGGCATGACCGCCAAGGGCTACGGGTTGACGGAGACCCTGCGCGAGATGAACGCCAAGCTCAAGCGCATCCTGCCGGTGGACATGTTCTGCTGCGCCACGTTGCTCTGCCTGAGTTTTCAGAGCCGCTCGGTGGAGGTGTGGAACGGCGGCATGCCTGACGGTTACCTGCACCGCATGGCCAGCGGCGAGCGCGTGCCTTTGCCGGCGCGGCATTTGCCCCTGGGAATTCTCAGTGCGCAGGCCTTCGATGACCGAACGGATGTGTATCCGATGGCCGTTGATGACCGGGTGTTTCTGCTGTCGGACGGGGTGATTGATACCTGCGATGCCAATGATCAGTTGTTCGGCGTCGAGCGCTTGCAGCAGGTCTTTGCTGCCAACCGCGAGCCGGATCGGTTGTTCGAGGACATCGAACAGGCGCTGCGCGATTTTCGCGGGCAGGCCCGTGATGACGTGAGCATGGTCGAGGTCAGCCTTGTCGAGTCGGCGCAGGCGCACGGCGCGGCGCCGGTGTATTCCGACAGCGGCCAGTCGTGCCCGCTGGACTGGTCGGCCAGTTTCGAGTTTCGCGGTGCCACGCTCAGGCGCTTCAATCCGTTGCCGTTTCTCTTGCAATTGCTGCTCGAGGTACATGGCCTGCGTCCGCAGAGCGGGGCGCTGTACAGCGTGATCGCCGAGTTGTATTCCAATGCGCTGGAGCATGGCGTGCTGGGGCTCGACTCGCGTCTCAAGTGCGATGCGACGGGGTTCGCCCGTTACTATGAAATGCGCGCCGCGCGGCTGGAGTCGCTGCAGGATGGTTATGTGCGCGTGCATTTGCAGGTGCAACCGCAGGGCGAGGGCGGGCGTCTGGTCATCCGGGTCGAAGACAGCGGCGAAGGTTTTGATGTGGCGCGGGTCATGGAGCGGCCGCTGGATAACGTCCGCTTGTCGGGACGCGGCATCAGCCTGATCCGGCAACTGGGGCGCAACGCCAGTTGGTCGGACCAAGGTCGTAGTGCCAGCGTGGAGTTTTTCTGGGAGATTGAGGCATAATCCGCCCATTCTTGATCAAGGAGTGAGCAAGTGACTGACCCACATGTAGATCGTGACGTTCTCGACACCTTGCGCGAGGTGATGGAGGACGGTTATCCGGAGTTGCTCGAGACTTTTCTGGCAGACTCGGAAAGTCGCCTGCACGAGTTGCAGGACAGCACCAGCGCCAAAGTGCTTTCCGATGTAGCGCATAGCTTCAAGGGCAGCGCCAGCAACATGGGCGCGGTTCGACTGGCTGGGTTGTGCCAGGACCTTGAGTCGAATGCCAAGGACAAAAGTCCGGAAGCGCTCGCTCAGCTAGTCGCCGATATCCATGCTGAATTCGCCGAAGTACGCCCGGTGTACGAAAGCGAAAAGCACCACGCCCACATCCACTGAAGCTGCCGTCCGGCGCTTTTCGCAAGTGTCTGGCCAAACTGGCCCGGCACTTGCAGTCTACTTGCTCAACTGTACCTACGATCCAGTGCAGCGGAGACCGTGTCATGCCTGCGACCCCCAACATTCTTCTTCAGACCGCCGCCCAGGCCAAGGCGCAAGCCGCCTCTGCCAAATCGTCGGCAATGGCCGCAGACGCCGGGGACAAGGCTTCCAGCTTCGCCAGAGTGTTTGCCGATCAGGCGCCGGCCAAGCCTGCCGCAAGCGCCGATAATTCAGTCAAACCGGCACGCGATAAAGTCGCTGACAGCAGCGGCAAAAAGGATATCGGCAAAGACCAGTCTGCCGCGCCCGAGCCAGCAGTTGCCGATAGCGGCAAAGCGTTGCCAGCCGACAAAGCGGCGGCGAGCGATGACGCGACAGCCACTGCCGATGACACCTCTGAAACTGTACAAACCCCTGTGGCCGATGCCGCGCCTGTAGACCCGGCCCTTGATCCGGCTCTGGCGCAAGTCGTCCAGCCGTTGGTGGCAGCGCCTGCTGTGCAGGCACCGGTAGCCGCAACGCCAGCCCAGGCGGAAACCGAAACGCCTGCATTGGCGGCCTTGCCGGGCATGGTCAAAGATCCGGCGGCCACCGACAGCGATTTCGATCCGTCGGCAGACCCGCTCGACTCGATGCCGGCGGTGCGCATGGCGATGGAGCAGGGCGGACATATTTCCGCCGCCAGTCAGGCGCAGCCGAAAGCCTCGCCTGCTCAAGCTCAGGCCGACGGTGAATTGACCGCCGCGCAGAACTTTGCCGCCGGCATGGCCAGCATGCTCGACGTGCAGGCCGACAAGGACAGCACCAGTCAGGGCGGCGAAAAAGCTTTCAGCGGGCTGATCGATGATGGTTTGAAAGATTTGAAATCCGCCACCAGCGACACCCGTGTCGATGACTTCGCCAACCGTCTGGCGGCACTCACGCAGGCCGCAACGCCAAAAACCGCGAATGCGCTGCCGGTGAATCAGCCGATCGCCATGCACCAGAGCGGCTGGACCGAAGAAGTGGTCAACCGCGTCATGTACCTGTCCAGCGTCAACCTCAAAGCCGCCGACATTCAGTTGCAGCCGGCAGAGCTTGGGCGTCTGGATATCCGCGTGAACATGGTTCCCGATCAGCAGACCCAGGTCACCTTCATGAGCGCGCACCCGAGCGTGCGTGAAGCGCTCGACAGCCAGATGCACCGCCTGCGCGACATGTTCAACCAGCAGGGCATGGGCCAGGTCGACGTCAACGTCGCCGACCAGAACCGTGGCTGGCAGGGTCAGCAGGGCCAGGAACAGGCGCAGCAGGGCCAGAGTGGCCGGACCAGCGCTGCGGGTGGTCGCCTTGATTCGGTAGATGAAGAGTTGGCTCCGGCCAGCGTGGCGGAAGTCGCGGCTCAAACGACTAGCGTGATCGGCACCAGCGCGGTCGACTATTACGCCTGATACAACGCAATACCAATGTGGGAGCGAGCCTGCTCGCGAATACGGTGTGACATTCAACCTATATGTTGACTGACACATTGCTTTCGCAAGCAGGCTCGCTCCCACATTTGTTTATGGCGCCGTTCAGATGACGCGCTGACACTTCTGGCATAACACTTGCTCTTGCCTTGCCGTGCAACTGTGAAACCCCCGATTAGTGACGGATTATTGGCATGGCGAAGAGCGAAGCTGCAGCAGTAAAAGACCCCGCAACCAAAGGCAAACTCAAGCTGATCATCGTGATCGTGCTGGCGTTGCTGGTGGCTATTGGTGCATCCGTCGGGGCGACCTGGTTCTTCATGCACGGCGCGCAAAGCAAGCCTGCCGAGGCCGCAGAAGCAGCGCCGGTCGGCAAGCAAGCGGCGATTTTCGAGCCAATGGCGCCGGCCTTCGTGGCCAACTACAACCAGAACGGCCGTCAGCGCTACATGCAGGTGAGCATCACCATGCTGGCGCGTAATCAGGCTGATCTGGACGCGCTCAAAGTGCACATGCCGGTTATCCGCAACAATCTGGTGATGCTCTTCTCCGGTCAGGATTTCGCCACACTGGCGACCCCGGTCGGCCAAGAAATGTTGCGCCAGAAGGCCACCGCCAGCGTCCAGGAAGTGGCGCAGAAAGAACTGGGCAAAGTGGTCATCGAACAGTTGCTTTTCACTAATTTCGTACTGCAGTAGGAACACGACATGGCCGTGCAGGATCTGCTGTCCCAGGATGAAATCGATGCGCTGTTGCATGGCGTCGATGATGGTCTGGTACAGACCGATAATGCTGCCGAACCCGGCAGTGTCAAAAGCTACGACCTGACCAGCCAGGATCGCATCGTCCGTGGACGCATGCCGACTCTGGAAATGATCAACGAGCGCTTTGCCCGCTACACCCGCATCAGCATGTTCAACATGCTGCGCCGCTCGGCGGACGTGGCTGTCGGTGGCGTGCAGGTGATGAAGTTCGGTGAATACGTGCACTCGCTGTACGTGCCGACCAGCCTCAACCTGGTCAAGATCAAACCGCTGCGCGGCACCGCACTGTTCATCCTCGACGCCAAACTGGTGTTCAAGCTGGTGGACAACTTCTTCGGTGGTGACGGCCGTCACGCCAAGATCGAAGGGCGTGAATTCACCCCGACCGAACTGCGTGTGGTGCGCATGGTGCTCGAGCAGGCTTTCGTCGATCTGAAGGAAGCCTGGCAGGCGATCATGGAAGTCAATTTCGAGTACATCAACTCGGAAGTGAACCCGGCCATGGCCAACATCGTCGGCCCGAGCGAAGCGATTGTAGTCTCCACCTTCCACATCGAACTCGATGGCGGTGGCGGCGATCTGCACGTGACCATGCCGTACTCGATGATCGAGCCGGTGCGGGAAATGCTCGATGCCGGTTTCCAGTCCGACCTCGACGATCAGGACGAGCGCTGGGTCAACGCGCTGCGCCAGGACGTGCTCGATGTCGACGTGCCGATCGGTGCCACCGTGGCTCGCCGCCAGTTGAAGCTGCGCGACATCCTGCACATGCAACCGGGCGATGTGATTCCGGTCGAGATGCCGGAAGACATGATCATGCGCGCCAACGGCGTGCCGGCCTTCAAGGTCAAGATGGGCTCGCACAAAGGCAACCTCGCGTTGCAGGTGATCGAGCCGATCGAGCGTCGCTGAGGCGGCGCTTTTCACCCCCGTATTTAACCGAATTGTTGCCCGCCGAGGACACATGATGAACGACGATATGAACGCGCAGGACGACCAGGCACTGGCCGATGAATGGGCTGCGGCCCTGGAAGAAACCGGTGATGCCGGCCAGGCTGACATCGATGCACTGCTGGCCGCCGACGCCGGTACTTCCAGCTCCAACCGTCTGCCGATGGAAGAGTTCGGCAGCGTGCCGAAGAACAACGATCCGGTGACCCTCGACGGTCCGAACCTGGACGTGATCCTCGACATCCCGGTGTCGATCTCGATGGAAGTCGGCAGCACCGACATCAACATCCGCAACCTGCTGCAACTCAACCAGGGTTCGGTGATCGAGCTCGATCGTCTGGCCGGTGAACCGCTCGACGTGCTGGTCAACGGCACGCTGATCGCTCACGGCGAAGTAGTGGTGGTCAACGAGAAGTTCGGCATCCGCCTGACCGACGTGATCAGCCCAAGCGAACGCATCAAGAAGCTGCGCTGAGTGAAAAGGTTTCTCTGGGTGCTGCTGGCATGGCCGTTGAGCGTGCTGGCTGCCGAGCCGAGCGCAACCACCGCTGCGCCTGCCGCCACCGCGCCGATGGTCAACAGCGGCGTGGCCGGTCAGTTGACGCAACTGGTGTTCGGTTTGCTGCTGGTGCTGGGCTTGATCTTCTTCCTCGCGTGGCTCTTGCGCCGCGTGCAGCAGGCGGGGCCGGCGGGCAAGGGCCAGGTGATCGAGCTGATCGGTTCGCGCGCGCTCGGCCCGCGTGACCGCTTGATGCTGGTGCAGGTCGGCAACGAGCAGATTCTGCTCGGCCTCAGCCCCGGTACCATCACCGCGCTGCATGTGCTCAAAGAGCCGGTCGAAGTCCCAACTGCCAGCGAAAAAGCGACGCCGGAATTTGCCCAGCATCTGCTGAAAATTCTCGGCAAGGACCAAAAGGATACGAAGTAATGGGTGCGCTCCGCATCGTCTTGACGCTGCTCCTGTTGCTGGCCGCGCCGCTGGCGTTGGCCGCCGATCCGTTGTCGATCCCGGCGATCACGCTGGGCACCAATGCCGACGGCGCGCAGGAATATTCGGTCAGTCTGCAGATCCTGCTGATCATGACCGCGCTGAGTTTCATTCCGGCGGCGGTCATTCTGATGACCAGCTTCACGCGGATCATCATCGTCTTCTCGATCCTGCGTCAGGCCCTCGGCCTGCAACAGACGCCGTCGAACCAGATCCTCACCGGCATGGCGCTGTTCCTGACGCTGTTCATCATGGCGCCGGTGTTCGACCGGGTGAACAACGACGCGCTGCAACCGTATCTGGCCGAAACCCTCACCGCCCAGCAAGCGGTGGAAAAGGCCCAGGTGCCGATCAAGGACTTCATGCTCGCGCAGACTCGCAGCAGCGATCTGGAGCTGTTCATGCGCCTGTCCAAGCGCACCGACATTGCCAGCCCGGATCAGGCGCCGCTGACCATTCTGGTGCCGGCGTTCGTAACCTCCGAGCTTAAAACTGCGTTCCAGATCGGCTTCATGATCTTCATTCCGTTCCTGATCATCGACCTTGTGGTGGCGAGCGTGCTGATGGCCATGGGTATGATGATGCTCTCGCCGCTGATCATCTCGCTGCCGTTCAAGATCATGCTGTTCGTGCTGGTCGATGGCTGGGCGCTGATCATCGGTACTCTGGCCAGCAGTTTTGGAGGTGTTTCGCCATGACGCCGGAAGTCGCGGTCGATATCTTTCGTGAAGCCCTGTGGCTGACCACCATGATGGTCGCCATCCTGGTGGTGCCGAGCCTTTTGGTCGGCCTGCTGGTGTCGATGTTCCAGGCCGCCACGCAGATCAACGAACAGACCCTGAGCTTCCTGCCGCGTCTTCTGGTGATGCTGGTGACCCTGATCATCGGCGGTCCGTGGATCGTGCAGACGTTCATGGAATACATCATCCAGCTGTACAAAAACATTCCGATGGTCATCGGCTAAGCCATGCAATCGCTGCTTCAGCTGACCGACACCCAGATCAGCACCTGGGTGGCGTCGTTCATGTTGCCGCTGTTTCGCGTCGCCTCGATGCTGATGGTCATGCCGGTGTTCGGCACCACCCTGATCCCGCGCCGCGTGCGCCTGTATTTCGCCGTGGCGATCACCGTGGTCATCACCCCGGCGCTGCCGCCGATGCCCGCCGTCAGCCCGCTGGATCTCAGCGGCTTGCTGCTGATCGGCGAGCAGATTCTGGTCGGCGCCGTACTGGGTTTTTCCCTGCAATTGTTCTTCCAGGCATTTGCCGTTGCCGGGCAGATTGTTGCGATCCAGATGGGCATGGGCTTCGCCTCGATGATCGACCCTACCAACGGCGTTTCGGTGGCGGTGATCGGGCAGTTCTTCACCATGCTGGTGACGCTGCTGTTCCTGTCGATGAACGGCCATCTGGTAGTGTTCGAAGTTCTCACTGAAAGCTTCACCACGCTGCCGGTCGGCGGCGGTTTGATGGTCGAGCATTACTGGGAACTGGCCGGCAAACTCGGCTGGGTCCTCGGCGCCGCGCTGCTGCTGGTGTTGCCGGCCGTCACCGCACTGTTGGTGGTCAACATCGCATTCGGCGTGATGACCCGCGCCGCGCCGCAACTGAACATCTTCTCGATCGGTTTTCCGCTGACCCTGGTGCTCGGCCTGTTCATCGTCTGGGTCGGCCTTGCGGACATTCTCAACCAGTATCAACCGCTGGCCAGCGAGGCCTTGCAGTTGCTACGCGAACTGGCACGGGCGCGCTGAGTCATGGCAGAGAGCGAGAGCGGTCAGGACAAAACAGAAGACCCCACGGAGAAACGCAAAAAGGACTCCCGTGAGAAGGGTGAGATTGCCCGTTCCAAAGAGCTCAATACCCTCGCCGTGATGATGGCCGGTGCCTCTGCGCTGCTGATTTTCGGCGGCATGCTTGCGCAAGAAATGATGGACGTGATGCGCCTGAACTTCACCCTGTCCCGCGAAGTGGTCATGGACCAGGGCGCCATGGGCCGGTTTCTGTTGGAGTCAGGGTTGATCGCCTTGCTGGCGATTCAGCCGGTGATGATCACCCTGTTGCTCGCCGCCATCATCGGGCCGATCTCCCTCGGCGGCTGGCTGTTCGCCGCAAGCTCCCTGGCGCCCAAATTCAGCCGGATGAACCCCGCCGCCGGCCTCAAACGGATGTTCTCGTTCAAGGCTGTGGTCGAACTGCTCAAGGCACTGGCCAAGTTTCTGATTACCTTGGGCGTGGCGCTGTTGGTGTTGTCCGCCGATGTCGACGACTTGCTGCGCATCGCCCACGAACCACTGGACATGGCGATCATTCACAGCGTTTTGCTGGTGGGCTGGAGCACGCTGTGGCTGGCCTGCGGTCTGATCATCATCGCCGCGGTCGACGTGCCGGTGCAGATCTGGGAGAGCATGAAGAAACTCAAGATGACCAAGCAGGAAGTGCGCGACGAGCACAAGGATCAGGAGGGCCGCCCCGAGGTCAAGCAACGCATTCGCCAGACCCAGCGCGAAATGTCCCAGCGCCGCATGATGGCAGCGATTCCCGAAGCCGACGTGGTCATCACCAACCCGACCCACTACGCCGTCGCGCTCAAGTACGACTCAGAGAAGGGCGGCGCGCCGGTGCTGCTGGCCAAGGGCAGCGACTTCATCGCCCTGAAAATCCGCGAAATCGCAGTGGCCAACAACGTCATGCTGCTTGAATCGCCGGCGCTGGCGCGCTCGATCTATTACTCAACCGAGCTTGAGCAGGAAATTCCTGGTGGGCTGTATCTGGCAGTGGCGCAGGTATTGGCCTACGTCTATCAGATCCGCCAACACCAGGCGGGCAAGGGCAAGCGGCCGGATCCGCTCAAGGATGATTTGCCGATTCCGCCGGATCTGCGGCGCGATTCCTGACGGTTACCGTCTGTCTGGAAAACCTCTGAACCTGTCAAGTTTGACACTAGACGCCGCTCTGCAGCCGCGTTGCTATGCACGTGGGAATAATCCCTGGGCGCAGAGGCAAAGATCATGGCAGAGCGAATCTATAAAAAACTCGAAGGAATGACGCTGGACTACGTTTCAGGGCAACTGGAGGAAAACCCCAAAGAGCGGTTCATACGTTATACGGTGAGCTTTGATCTTGATCTCGACTTCACCCACTTCGTGCAGATGGCCAACGTCTATATCCCCGGTTATCTGAACAACCCGGTCAATGCCATCAGGCCTGAACTGGACGGATTGGCTTACCACTACTCCTACAACTATCTGTTCGATAGTGCGGGGAATATTCGCGACAAAATGGCCTTGTTCGAGCTGTTCACATCGCCACGTTATTACATGGATCAATGGGTCACCGGTGTTGAGTTGGCGGTACGCTACAGCAAGCCTGGGTTTGAGGTGGTCGGGGAAAAGTTGCGCGTCACTGCAAGCAGGGATTTGCGACTGGTGGACGAAAGTCGAACGATCAAGATCGCAGATTTACCTCTATTGCAGTTTCATTGGGCGTTAAACCTGTTGCAAAGTGACCTCACCGCTCCTGATATCACTGCCCCTGTGACCAAGGTCGTTCTTATGTACATGCATGAAGACCTCGTCGAGGTTGAAGGGCAATGGGTACTTCGTGGCGTGAAGTATGTCGATCGCAATCAGCTGGCTTTCGGCGAAATCACGACCAAGCAGATACTGACTGCGCAGTAGCCAAGTACTGCGCTTATCGATCCCACGCGAAGCGTGGGATCGATAAGCGTGACGCAGCGTTACTGCCGCAACTCCAGATTATCCAGCACCCGATTCACCGCCAGTTCGCCGAGCATGATCAACAGCGCAATCCCCGTCAGCGTGCGTATTCCTCCCATACCTGGAATGGGTTCCCAGCGAGAGAACCCCGTTAAGGTGGCGCACGGATCGACTCAAAGGCGGTTTGCCCACTAGCCATTTTTCAGCCTCGATTCCTTAAGTCTACCGTTCATCTGAAACCCATCGATACCTGTCAGGTTTGACAGGTGTGCAAATACATCAACACAGATTCAATCACTCCATCACCCGACCGGAGTGCACGCCATGTACGCCAAATGCCCCGCATCTGCAGGCCCGTCGGAATTTCATTATTTCGTCGGCCTTGAACGTCGCTACACGACGTCTCAACGCTCTTGCAGAGGATTCGCCTGATGCCTTCTCACCAGCACTTCCGCTTCCCGCCCATCAAGGAAGGCAACGACACACTGGCCCTGCGCCCGCTGCTGATTCCAGGGTTGCTGGAACCAGTACAAGACGGCGATGGCGGCATCAACATCCAGGTGGCAACCGACGACCCCGAAGGTTTGCTGTGCGTGATCAATCCTTATCTGCCAGTGATGAGCGAGGGTGACAGGCTGGATATCTGGTGGAACGGCGCGAAAGTACTCGAACGATTCGTGACGGCCGACGAAGTCGATCAGCGGGTGTTCTTCTACTTGCCGACGCCTGCAGAGTCCGGGTGGGCCGAGGATTGCCACTACGTGCTGACCCGAGTGGGTGAAACCGAAGCCGAGCCCCCGTCGGCGTCCTTGCGGATAATGATCAAACTGTACAAGCCGGGGAACTTCGACAAGGAACCGCATAAAGAGGACGGCCATTCGGAATTGAACATCGTGCAATTGCCGCCCGAGGTGGTTGAACAGGGCGTGATCGATGCCGAATGGGCAAAAAAAGGCGTGTTGGCCACCATCCCCCACTACGTTTTTTGCACCCGCAACGATAAGGTCCGCCTGCTTGTTGGCGATCATTTGCTTCCTGCTCACCTCATCACGCAGGAGCAAGCCGAAAACCGACAACCGATTGAAATCCTCATTGAACAGGCAGACATTCTCCGCGCTGGAGACGGTTTACAGCGGGAAATCAGATACGACATCAATGACGAAACGTGGAACTGGGCCGACCGTCACTCCAAACGCACTTATGTCGATATCGACGCCGGCGGCTGGCGCCTGGAACCGCCGTTCATCAAGGAAGCCATCAATGGCGTCATCACTATCAGGGATTTGAACAAGCAGCCGGTCACCGTGCAGATTCATGTCAGTAGCAAGGACTTCAGTCTCGGCGATAACGTGCACATGACCTTCATCGGGCGGCCGGCGCGTAACGCTGAACCCATCTACTACTGCGAATCCCGTGAGATCACCAACGTTCCCTCAGTGCTGGAAATCAAGGTCCCCTATGACTTGATCAGGGCTATCGTTCTGGGCCGCGCCGACGTCTCCTATATTCTCTATAAAAAGGACGGCGGCGACCCGCTCTCCTCCAAGCGCGCGTTTGCAACGGTAGAGGGCGACGTCAACATGCTGCCCGAGCCGAACATTCGCGAACTGCTGGGCGATACCCTCGAACCGGACGAACGTTTCGCCACAGTCGATGTGCGCTATGTCATGAAAAATGGCGACCTGATCTGCATGAGATGGTCCGGCATCCAGTCCAACGGCGACGGCTATCTGCATGAGGTTGCGCATATCGTCAGCGAGAACGAGGCCCGGGAAGGCCTGGTCACGCTATACGTCGACGCCGAGCACATCACTGTGCTCGAAAACGGCACGCTGGATCTTTACTACGTGGTCGCCAACGATGCACCGGGTCTTCTCGACGTCAGAGAATCCGAGCGCTTGCTGGCCAAGGTCGGGAAGATCCGGGCGACGCTACCCAAACCTGTGGTCGAGGAGGCTGAACCGCCGGGGGATGTGCTTGATCCGTCGAAGGTGTTCGACAACGTTCATCTACTGATCGGCGAGGCGAAGACGCTTGATAAGGACGTGCTGACCTATTACTGGCGCAGTCCCAATCCGTTCTCCAGTACCAGCGACTGGCTGCCGATTACCACCGTCAGTGCGGGCAAACCTGTGCGTTTCAGGGTCGACAAGGAATATGTCACGTCGAACATCGGGCAATATGTTGATGTGCGCTACGTGCTGTGGCGTGCGGCCTCGCAACGCTATGAATACTCGGCCACACTGGCGCTGTTGATCGTTGAGATAGTAGTGCCTGTGATCAATTCGGTTACTGATACCAGGGGTGAGTTAATTCCCGATAAGGGCATTACCTTCGACAACAGTGTAACGGTCAAGGGCACGGCCAGCTCCCATCTGACACTGCAGTTGTATGACGGCATTACGCCTATCACACCGATTGTGACAGTCGACGCCAGCGGTAACTGGACGTTGCCGTTGTCGGCACTGAGCGCCAGCGCTCACAGCATCACGGTCAAGGCGTTGTACGGCAGTAATCCGGTGTCGGCGGCGCGGACCTTTACCGTGGCGG